>NZ_JBJUVG010000002.1:0-308300 GCF_046097595.1 Peptococcus simiae | reverse complement strand
GCAGACCGGAGCATTTGACATTAGGGATTTAAAGGGAAACAAGGTCAATAAAGGCTCCATCTCTTATAAGAAACTACAGTTTATAGAAGCCAGAAAAACAACATTAACAGAAAGGATGTGAACGGCAATTCCTCCCCACAACTAAAGTAGGGGGTTTCCTTGCTGGATTTTTGATGAATAATGTTAATTTAATCGGTCGTTTTACCGCAGATCCTGACCTCAAATATACCAAGGCTGGCAAAGCAGTCGTGTCTTTTACTCTTGCTGTTGACAGACCTTTTGCTGGGAAAGACGGTAAGAAAAATGCTGATTTCGTTCCCTGCCAAGCTTGGGGAAGTGTCGCTGAAAACGTTGCTAAATTCCTCCACAAGGGAAGTCGTGCAGCCGTAACAGGGTATATTAAAACAGACTCCTACACGGATAAAGACGGTGTGCGGCGGAGATCGATGCAAGTGGTTTGCAATAACGTCCAATTTTTAGATCCCGTTAAGGAGAAAGGGGACCAAAGCAAAAAAGAGGAAACGCTGGATAAGGGTGCTTCAGAACCCACAGAAAAGCAGCCCGATACCCACGAGGAAATCGGTACTTTAAGCGCTGATGGCCTCTTTATGGACATTTAGGCTGCTGATAATTGAAAAAAGAGAGCAAACATTGATCACAAAGAGCGGTTTTCTAGCCGCTCTTTTTTATCAACCGCCTCGTAAAACCCCGAGCTTCATCTATGGGGATATAAGAGGCAAAAAGTAATGTTGTGAGCTTAGAAGCTCTATACAGTAGTGGCGTTCTGGGTACGCCAGCAAGAATAAGGGTTACCTGACCATTCAGGTGGAAACATAAAACCAAACTTCTTGTGAACCCCCTGCCTTTAGGTATGGGGAGACTCAGGCCTATCTAAATAGCGCATATTTGCCTGACCGATTCCCATAGCTAAAACAAAGGGGAGTGGTCAGAAGTGGAACTATATTTTGCAATTTTGCACCCAATAAATGTATGTAAACACCATTGATTTTCTGTGCCACTATGTTATAATCATATCAACAGAACCCACCACGCCTAGTCTTGCTTTGGCAAGAATGCGCAACCCGGTGGGACTTTTTATATTCCGAGGCGAGCAATGAGCAATGTATATATATCCGGAGAGTTTCTTGTCTGTTGACGAATTACTGACCACTCCCCATAGCTAAAGCTACGAGCCTATTGCGGCTGCAAGATACTTCAGTCGAACAAGACCCTTCGAGTGCTATACATTAGGCAGCAATCTTCATTTGAGTAGCGTTTTTTAACCGCTTCTTTGTGAAATGCCTTGACTTTAATAAATTTTCACTTAGAATATTATTAAGGAACAAGCCCTAGCCATACGTGGCGGGGCGTTTTTTATGAGGTGATTTTATGGACAAACCCTTTAAAACTCACGATGAGCAGCTGGAAATACTTTCCTCTAGGGGATTGAGTATTAATAATCGAGAAGAGGCAAAAATCGTTTTAGCGCAAATAAATTATTATAATCTAATAAATGGCTATAAAACTCCATTTTTAGAAGTTAATTCCCTCCGGGAGGGAGAGGAGCGGTACAAATCAAAAAGTAGCTTTAAAGAAATTTATGCCCTACATGAAATGGATCGAGAGTTAAAAGAGGTAGTCTTCTTCAGCCTTTTACGATTTGAAAAACTTTTAAAAACATCCTGTGCTTATCATTTTTCATATTTACATCGAGAAGGGCTATATCCTTATTTACAAATTGAAAACTACTCTAGTTCACAGCATCAGTTAGCGTACACCCTTAAGAATATTAGTACGCTATCTAATACTATAAGTAGAGAAAATAGAAATTCAGACGGCAAAAAGCCCATCAAACACTATATAAAGAAACACGGACACATACCCCTATGGGTGCTAGTGAACTTCTTGACACTAGGTAACATATCTTATTTTTATAGTTCACTTGATGAAACTCTTCAGAACTTAATTGCCCGGGATTTCGGTGAGCGATACAAAAAAGAATATTGTTCAAAAGAGAAGATTAGTAAAACAGAACTAATAGAAATTATAAAAATATGCAATTTTTTTAGAAATGTTTGTGCTCATGATGAAGTGATGTATTCCTTTTCGCTGAATAAACCTGGGCAAACCGCTATATTCAAAAAATTCTTTGACGAGAAATATACTGGAAAAAATTTATATGATTTGCTCTTAGTTCTTAGGCTAGTTTTACCAAAAGATGATTGTCAAAAGCTAATCCATTCGATTCTTTCCATTAAACGTAGTTATGCGGAGGCGTTCACAAGCATTTCGGTTGATGATATTTTTAAAGCTTCAGGCTTCCCTAGCTAATTATAAACTTAAATTAACGAGTTACATTGATTATAAAGGGGCTGTGTCAGAATGGGTAAAAACTTTCTGACACAGCCCCTCGCTTATAGACAAACTTAGTCCCAATCGATTTAGAGAAACTCCCTTTAGCTATAGTAAGTATACATGGATGTATCCATAAAAACAAAGTTCCTCCTCATTTTTTGAGTGGGACTTTGTTTGTTAGAGAGGTTATATTGAAACAACCCCTTTATGTTTATTATCTTCCGAATAAACCGAAAGAGGATAATTATAACTCGTTTAGCGCTAAAATACGGGTCGAACAAGATCCTTCGAGTGTTATATCATTAGGCAGTAATCTACAATTGAATAGCGGTTTTTAACCGTTTTTTCGTCAAGGCAAAACCAGCAAAATACGGACTAAAAAGTCGGTAGAAAAGTCGGTAGATAGGATGGTAAAAACTGCTTTCAACTGAAGATATGAAAAAGAAAAAACCGCTCAACAGAGCGGTTTTTGATTACTCGTGATTATACATAACGAGTTATTATCGAGGTGACAGGATTCGAACCTGCGGCATCTACGTCCCGAACGTAGCACTCTACCAAGCTGAGCTACACCTCGAATGTCAACAAAAACTATTTTAGCAGATATAAATAAAAAGTCAAGACGTTTATAATTCTGTAAAAAATATTCTTGCCTGGCCCAGCTCTTAGCTGGAGGGGCACTGGTAGCCATGTCTCAAGCATAGAGGGAGGGGGCCGGCCCTGTTTTCAGCTAAGCCTTTCAGACAACAGGGCCCCATGAAACCAGCGGCTGGAAGTGACCAGTGGTGCGGTCAAGGGTCTGCCAGAGGAAGATCTTTTAGCGCCTGACAGCTGGTTATGAAAATGATATTGACCGCTATCCTGTATTTTACATAGAATAGGGGTCATGATACAATAAAATAAATTACTTTTCCATAACATCATTGGATAGAGCAGTTGTGGTATAATAGTCCTAAATTAGGTAAGTAAGGGGAGTTCATATATGTTGACATCTAAAGAAATTAGACAGGCCTTTATAGAGTACTTTGAGGCAGCTGGCCACACCCATGTCGCCAGTGGCTCCTTGGTCCCGCATAATGACCCGACTTTACTGTTTACCAATGCCGGTATGAACCAGTTTAAAGAAGTCTTTCTCGGCGTTGACCAGCGGCCCTACAGCCGGGCGGTCACTTCTCAAAAATGCGTTCGGGCAGGCGGTAAACACAACGATTTGGAAACCGTCGGTAAAACAGCCCGTCACCACACCTTTTTCGAGATGCTGGGGAACTTTTCTTTTGGGGATTACTTTAAAAAGGATGCCATTAACTTTGCCTGGACCTTTTTAACGGAGCAGCTGGGGCTCAACCCCGATGACTTATGGATTACCATTTATAAAGATGACGATGAAGCCTATGACCTTTGGCATGAGCGGACAGGCTTTGGTCCGGAAAAAATCCTCCGCTTAGGGGAAAAGGATAACTTCTGGCAAATGGGGGATGTTGGCCCCTGCGGGCCCTGCAGCGAAATTCATTATGACCGGGGCAGTGAACATGCCTGCGACCATGAAGATGGCTGTGCTCTAGGGGTCTGCGACTGTGACCGCTGGTTGGAAATCTGGAATCTGGTCTTCATGCAGTTTAACCGCCATGAAGATGGGACCTTGGAGCCCCTACCCAAGCCCAGTGTAGACACCGGTATGGGGCTGGAACGGATTGCCTCTGTGCTCCAGGGGGTCCCCAGCAACTGGGATACGGACCTCTTTAAGCCCTTGCTCGAATATGTTGAAAGCCTGACAGGGAAAAGCTATGACACAGGTAAGGCCGGCTTCCCCTTCCGGGTCATTGCAGACCATGGCCGGTGCGCCACCTTCCTGATTGGCGATGGGGTTTTACCGTCTAATGAAGGTCGGGGGTATGTCCTCCGCCGGATCATCCGCCGTGCCGTTCGCTTAGGGAAGACCCTGGGTCTGAATGAACCCTTCCTGTATAAAATGACAGCTGAAGTCGGCAAGCTTATGGGAGAGGCTTACCCCTCCATTGTTGACCAGGCTGCTTTCATAGAAGAAACCATCAAAAGTGAAGAAGAACGCTTTATGAAGACCCTCACCGAGGGGATGGACCGGGTTAGCGATACCATTGCTTCATTGAAAGCTGATGGAAAAACCGTTATCGATGGGCAAACCGCCTTCACCTTTTATGATACCTACGGTTTTCCCATTGACTTAACCAAGGACGTTGCTGAAGAAAACGGTCTAACAGTCGATGCGGATGGTTTTGAAGCTGCCATGGCTGAACAGAGACGAAAATCTAAGGCGGCCCACCAAACCGTTGACGCTTGGGACTTGGCGAAAACTGTCCGCGACGCCTTTCCAAACTTACCCAAAACGGCCTTCACCGGCTATGGCCATCTGGAAGATACCGGGGTCATTATGGGCTTATTGAAGGATGGGGAAGGGGTCCACTCCGTGACAGAGGGGTCTGTACAGTTAATGGTTGATCAAACCCCCTTTTATGCTCAGGGCGGCGGCCAAATCGGTGACAAGGGGATTCTCATTGGGCCGAAGGGCCAGGTGGCCGTTAATGAAACGGTTAAACTGCCTGATGGGACCTATGTTTTAACCGGTGAAGTGTCCGGGACGGTTGCCATTGGCGACCCCATCCAGGAAAAGGTTGACCGGGCAGCCCGTCAAAACGCGGCCCGTAACCATACCGCCACCCACCTCCTACATGCTGCCCTGCGAAAGGTCCTGGGGGATAGCGTCCACCAGGCCGGGTCCCTTGTCGCGGAAGACCACCTGCGCTTTGACTTTTCCCTACAAAGGGCAATGACGCCGGAAGAAATCCGGGCTGTTGAAGAACTGGTCAACCAGCAGATTGCTGCCGGCCAGTCCCTTGAAGTTCAGGAAATGTCCATTGATGATGCCAATGCAAATGGATACATCGCCCTTTTCGGTGAAAAATACGGGGATCAGGTCCGCGGTGTTCAGATTGGTGACTTGAGCCGTGAATTATGCGGGGGGACCCACGTCCATGATATTAGCGAGATTGGGATTTTTAAAATCCTCTCTGAAGGGGCTGTTTCAGCAGGGATCCGCCGGATAACGGCGGTCACCGGGGCAGGGGCCTATGCCTATATGACCAAGCAGGCGGATATTTTAGACGCCCTGCAAAAGACCCTCAAGGTCACCCGGCCGGAAGACCTGGTTACCCGGGCTGAAAGTCTGGAAAAGACCCTGAAAGAAAGAGAAAAGGCTTTGGCTGACTTGAAACGTGAACAGGTCAAAGAGAGCATTGGTGACCGGCTGAAAGATATCGTCCAAGTCGATGGGTTGGATATTTTAGCCGATACCGTTAAGGCCGCCAACCCGGATGAACTCCGGCAGATTGCTGACCAATACCGGGATAAAATCAAGTCCGGCTTGATTCTCCTGGCCAGTAAAACCGATGACGACAAGGTCATGCTGGTCAGCATGCTGACCAAGGACGAGGCCGTTAAGCGCCTCCATGCCGGTAAAATTATTGGCCAAGTGGCAGAGATTTTAGGTGGCCGCGGGGGTGGCCGGCCGGATATGGCCCAAGCCGGCGGTAAGGACCCGGATAAAATTCCTGAAGCCTTAAATAAAGTTGTTGATATCGTAAAAAATCAATTAAAAGAGAGATGATGGTATGCATAATGATATGGATGAAACCATGTACTTTAATAAGTCCGGGTCAAATGAAATGACCCCGAGAGATATTTTACGCGTGGTTTATCGGGCCCTGGAAGAAAAGGGCTACGAACCGGTCAATCAAATCGTTGGCTATCTTTTAAGTGGTGACCCGGCCTATATCACCAGCTACAAAAATGCCCGGGCCCTCATTAAGCAGATTGACCGGGATGAATTTATCGAAGAAATGTTAACAGAATACATTGGCCTTCCCTCACGGAGATACTAATGCGGGTCATGGCATTAGATGTCGGTGAGCGCCGCATTGGTGTCGCCGTGAGCGATGCCCTCGGGATAACGGCCCAGGGCGTCCAAACCCTAGAGCGGAAGAGCGATGACCAGGCCATTCGTGACCTTCAGGCCCTAGCTGAAAATTATGAGGCAGGGGCCTGGGTTATCGGCTTGCCTAAAAATATGAACAATACCCTTGGTTACAAGAGCGAAGAAACACAGCGCTTTGCAGAGGCACTCACCCAAGCCTGTCCCTTGCCGGTCTACTGGATGGATGAGCGACTGACCACTGTAGCGGCAACCCAGGTGCTCTTACAGGCAGATGTCAGCCGGAAGAAGCGGAAGAAGAAGGTTGACCAATTGGCTGCTGTGCTCATATTACAAACGTGGATGGATAGCCCTGTTGGGCAGGAGGTATGTCGTGGATAACAAGCAAACAGATGATGCGATGCAAAATGAAGACCTTTTCCCGGAAAACGTCATTGTCCTCGTGGACGAAAACGAAGAAGGCCGCCCCTTTGAACTGATCGGTGACTTTGACTTTGAAGAGGGCTCTTACGCCGTCGTTGCCCCCTATGAACCGGAGACAGAAGAAGCTGATGAAACAACTGTCATGGTCTTTAAAATTGTTGATGAAGACGGGGAAGACGTCTTATACGAAATTGAAGATGACGACGAATGGAACCGGGTGGTTGACTTCTGGAACGAGTCCGCCGAAAGCCATGATCACCACTAGATGGAGGACAGTTTATGTCTGACCAATCCTCTGTACTCATCATTGATGATTATGCAGTGAACATTGAGTTGCTTGAAAGTTACTTGATGACCTCCAATTTTAATCTCAATATTTATAAGGCCACCAGTGGCCTAGAGGCCATGCAAATTTTTAACAGCAAGGAACTCGATCTCGTTATTACAGATGTGATGCTGCCGGATATAAATGGTTTTGAACTCTGTCGTATGATGAAAGACCTACGCCAGGAGAATTTTTTACCTGTCGTTATGGTGACAGCCCTAACAGACCGGAGCCACCGGCTCCATGGCTTGGCCAGTGGGGCCGATGACTTCTTGACCAAGCCGGTCAGTGGGGATGAGCTCCTAATCCGAGTGGGGAACCTGCTCCGCTTGCGCAAGGCGACCGTCGACTTAAATGCCAGGTACACAGAAATTAGCCAGGACCTGAAGCTGGCCCGCCAGCTTTTGAATGATTTTATGCCCAAGGGAACCCCCTTTGGTGGTGCCCTGAAGGTAGACCTCATTTATCAGCCCGCCAATTTTGTCGGCGGCGACTTTTATGACTTTTTGCAAGTGGATGACGATACCTATGGCTTTTTCATTGCTGACGTCAAGGGCCATGGGGCCTCGGCGGCCATTATTGTGGCCATTTTAAAAGAAAAGTTGTACGAGCTGAAGGACTATTGGGCGGATCCCGCCCAATTATTTGACCAGATTAATGGCAATTTATGGCGCTTTTTCTCCAACACCAGGAATGATTTCTTTGTAACGGCCTGCTACTTGCTCTACAATAAAGAAAAAAAGGACGTTCTCTGGGCCAATGCCGGCCACGTGCCGCCAGTTTTATTTAAGGAGAGCCGGATAGAGACCCTGGACCTGGTATCCTCCCTGCCCTTGGGCTTATTTGAGGACGCCAGCTTTGAAAACGGCCGTTATGCCTGCGCAGCGGATGAGGCCCTTTTGCTCTACACTGATGGGATTTTTGAGCTGCCTATTTTTGGCCGGCCATCCCGCTATTATAGCGATATTGCGTCTATTTACGAAGCGGACCTAGTGGACCTCTATGCCCCGCCCGCCTTTATGACAGAAGTGCGGTCTGCTCTCAGGCAATTTAGCCAAAACGATGATGTTAATATTATTTTAGTCAGTTTATAGGAGGCACTATGGCAAGCTATTGTGTCAAAAGTAATGATGGCTACGTGGAAGTCATTTTTGAAGGTGAAATTACCCTTGAAGAGTCCTTTGACTTCAAAGAAGAGGTCAAAAACCGGATCAATGATTTGCACATTTACCAGGTCATGGTCAACCTTGAAGGGGTTACCTTTATGGATTCCTCGGGCCTGGGGATGCTGATCTCCCTCTATAAAGAAGTAAATGAAAAACAAGGTAAAATTGTTTTCTTCAATGTGCAGGACTACATCATGAAGCTCTTAAAATTAGTAAACCTGGATAAGATTTTCCTCTTGGCCGCCAGCCGTGATGAGGCCCTGTCCCTAATCAGCCAAGCCTAAGGGTGGGTAGCCAGCAGGGCCTGCCAGGAAAAGGATAAGCAAAGAAGAATAATCTAATGCAAGCGATATAATCGGCTTTATGAGTTGCTTTTTTATTACGGTCTTGCTATAATTATCGCAGGGTAAAGAAATACAGATATGCGTCATCATTTTTTCACATATTGTAAGGGGTTACATATGTGTTCATGTAATTCGTTACAATATGTGAATTTTTATGTCCAACTCTGTGTTGCCAATCCTGACTAATTTTATGGAGGTCAATACGATGACTGGAACAGTTAAATGGTTTAATGCTGAAAAAGGCTATGGGTTTATTACTGTTGATGGTGGCGAAGACGTTTTCGTTCACTTCAGCGCTATCGAAGGCGATGGCTTCAAAACTTTAGATGAAGGCCAAGCCGTAGAATTTGACGTAGTCAGCGGCGATCGTGGCGATCAAGCTGCTAACGTTGTTAAACTCTAATAAGAACCAAAAGCGTTGCTGCTCTTGCGGCGACGCTTTTTTTATTTAAACTGTCATTAATCTGTAGCTTATTTGTCCCTACTTTGTAGGGATATGCGAATTGAAGCCAAGGCTAAATTTCGTTACAATAGGATGTGGTACAAGGCTTTATAAAGAAACGGAGGTTAGAGACCTTGGATAACCGTTGTTTACTTAAAAAAATAGTTACCGGCTCAGTGGTAGCCCTATCGGTTTTTGCAGCCGGGCACTTTACGTCACCGGCTGAAGCGGCGCCGGCGCCGTCTATCATTGTCAATGGCAGCAAGATTGAAACGGACGTGCCCCCTGTCATCCAAAATGGACGGACCCTGGTGCCTATCCGCTTTGTCAGCAGTGCCCTAGGGGCTTCTGTGGAGTGGACTCAGGCCAATCAGACCGCTACGGTCCAGCTGGGCCAGAATAACCTGGCCTTCCCTTATGGGCGGCAGGTCTACTATTTAAATGGCCAGGCCAAGGGGATTGACGTCAATATTCAGTTGATCAACAACCGGATTATGATCCCTCTCCGAGTGGCCGGGGAGAGCCTGGGCCAGAATATCTGGTGGGACAATGCGACCCGAACCGTCACTGTGACCAGCCCGACCCCAGCGCCGCCAGAAGCGGCGGCTCAAGAGGCGAAGACACCTGCTGGGTCGGGGGTTAGCGGGGTCGTTACCGTAACCCATGCCCCGGGGCTTATTTTTAAAGAGGCCTCGACCAACAGTGAGGTCCTGGCCCAGGCAGATAAGGATGTCCGCTACGATGCTGTGGATAAAGTAGGCGAATTTTATCAAATCGTCCTACCGGATGGGCAAAAGGCCTGGATTTCTGAAATCCTGGTTCAGTTTGAGGCTTATGGGAAGCCCCAGCCCAGCAGTCCCTCCACCCCTTCAACGCCGACGCCTCCCAACCCGACCCAGTCAACCAGTGCTGCGAGCAGTGCCTACCTTGAAGTGACCGGGTCTGTGGTTAACATCCGCAGTGGCTCCTCGACCGATTATCCAGTTATAGATACCGTTAAGCAGGGGGATGTTTTAACCCGGTTAAGCAGTGCTTCCGGCTGGCACCAGGTCCAGCTGGCCAATGGGAAAAAGGGCTGGATTACCGGCGCATACGTCAAAGGAACGACCAGCCGTCCGCAAACACCGGCCGCTGCACCATCATCAGCTCCCGCCCAGTCAACCGGGCAAAATCAAAAAGACCCTATTACCGTTAAGCGGGTTACCCCGGGCCTAGGCCAATACGAAGTGACCTTCAAAGTGGGCCAAGGTCAGGTGGATGTGCTTAAAAACAATGGCAACCAATTGAAGGTTGCCATTCGTGGTGTTTCTGCCAATCCTCAAATCACAAACCCGGTGGCTGGCAAGGCGCCTTTCCAGTCCTTTCAGCAGACGACCGGTAGCAATAATGAAGTCATTATTGCTACGACAGTAGAGTCAGGTGGCTACTTCCGCCTGGATCGGAGAGGCGACGAATTTTCCATTATGGCCGTCCGAAAGCATAAGAATGGCCAGCTGGGCCTGGTTGGTAAGACTATTGTCGTCAGCCCGGGTCATGGTGAATACACCTCCGGTACCCGGGTTGACCCCGGCGCTATTGGCAGTGTCCTCGGCCTCTCTGAAGTGGCCTTTAATACGCCAGTGGCCTTGAAGTTAAAGCAAAAATTAGAAGCTGCAGGTGCCAAGGTCATCATGATTCGGGAAAAGGCTCCGGTGCGAATCAGCTTGGCCGGTCGGGCCATGGTCGCCAATGATAATAATGCAGATGCCTATGTTGAAATTCACGGCGATGCGGCACCTGGGAACCCGAATGCAGTCGGTATTGGTGTGTATATCTATGATGGCAACTTGCGGCTGACCAGTGCGGCCCAAAAGGACATGCGGCAGGAATTTGCCAAAATCATGCAGACCAGCATGAATGCTGCTACAGGGACCCGGACCTATACCCGGACCGGTAACTTTGCGGTCTTACGGGAAAATGAAGTGCCCTCCGTGCTCATTGAGTGTGGGTTCTTAACAACCGCTTTTGACGAGGCCCGCTTGGCGACCGACAGCTATCAAAACCAGCTGGCCCAAGGGATGTATGACGGCCTGGTCAAGTATTTCTCTTATTAAGGGTTTTACTTGACGCTGACGAGAAGAATCGGTAAAATAATGTTCACGTCACGGCAAGATCATAGAAGGTGACTTATGCAAGAAAAAATCATCATTCGGTCAGCTCAGGTAGAAGATGGGCCTCTCATGCGGGCCTTTATGAAAAAGCTTGGCCGCTATCAAAAAATGGAAGACCATATTACGGCGACGGCCGACCAGCTGGCTCACCTAGTGGCCAGCGGGCAGGCCCGTGCCTTCTTTGCCGAGCGGGAAGGGGAGGTCGTTGGTTTTCTCTTTGCTTATACGGTATGTTCTGCCTTTATCGGGGCATCCGGCTACTATATTGATGCCCTTTATATTGATGAAGGCTTCCGGTCTCAAGGTATTGGCCGGGCCCTGATGGTCCAGATGGCCAAAGAATGTGTAGCAGCTGGCTTTGGTCGCCTCGAATGGGGTTGCCTGGACTGGAACCAGCCGGCCCTGGACTTTTATCAAAAGATAGGGGCCCAGGTGGTCAGTGAGATGCGGATTTACCGGATTCACACGGAAAATATCCGCCAGCTGGCAGCAGAAAATATTCTTTAAAGAAATTGTAAAAAGTACTTGCAAAAGGCGTCGACACCATGTATAATATATTCTTGTGAGACGCCTTTAATCACGGCCTGTTGGAGAAGTGGCTTAACTCACCAGCCTTTCACGCTGGCATTCAGGGGTTCGAATCCCCTACAGGTCATTCGGACGATTAGCTCAGTTGGGAGAGCGTCTGCCTTACAAGCAGAATGTCGGCGGTTCGAGCCCGTCATCGTCCATACGGCGCAGTAGTTCAGTTGGTTAGAATGCCAGCCTGTCACGCTGGAGGTCGTGGGTTCGAGTCCCATCTGCGTCGCGACAGCCCTTAGGGGCTGTTTTTTTGTAGGCAAAAAGCCCAGTTCATTTGAACTGGGCTTTTTATGTGCTTGTTTTGCTTATTTAAGGCCACAGGCCTGGCAGGCGCTTTGGGCAGAGGGGGTTACGGCCACGCCGCCCTTGGCGGTTTCCCGGAGCTGCATCGGCATGGAGCAGCCGACAGCATACAGGGCCTGCACCACTTCATCGAAGGGGACCAGGGATTCAACACCGGCCAGGGCCAGGTCCGCAGCGCTCATGGCATTCATGACCCCGCCGGCATTCCGGAGGGCACAGGGGAATTCAACCAGGCCACCGACAGGGTCGCAGACGAGCCCCATGATATTGATGAGGGCGATGGAGGCCGCGTCAAATACGGCATCGATGTCGCCCTGCCGCAGGTAGACCAGGGCAGCAGCTGCCATGGCGGCCGCTGCGCCACATTCGACCTGGCAGCCCCCTTCAGCACCGGAGACGGTGGCGTTGGTGGCAACGATATAACCTATGGCAATGGCCACCAGTAGGCCCTTGATCATTTCTTCTTCGCTGAGCTTGAGGGCTTCTTCGGCAACGAGGATGGCAGCCGGTAGGATACCTGCCGCACCGGCTGTTGGGGCGGCGACAATTTTACCCATCTTGGCATTGACTTCAGAGGTCGATACCGCAATGGCCATGGCTTTAACCGGTAGGGCCCCTAAATAGCTATTTTCCGGAGCCAATTGGTCCAATTTATAGGCATTGCCCCCGGTTAAGCCGGATAGGGACATGAGGGGGGTCTTCCGGGCCCGTTCACCAGCCTGCCGCATAACGGCCAACCGTTCTTTCAGCCCCTCGATATAGTCTTCCCGGGAAGTGCCGGTTTTTTCACATTCATGTTGCAGGGTTGCCTCGGCCAGGTCCAAGCCATTTTCCTCGCAGGCCTGCTTAAGTAACTGAGCGGATGTATACATAGTTCCTCCTTAACGTGCAATGGCAATAAAGAAGTCCAGGTTGGGCAATTGGCTGAAGGCCTCTGTGACCGCTGGGGTAAAGGGCTCATCCAATTCAATAATCATGGTTGCCGTTTGGTCAAGGCGGCTGACATGCATATGCGCAATATTAAGATTATTTTCATGACAAATACTGCTGGCGTAGTAGACCATGCCCGGGGAATCGGGGTAGCGGAGGATGAGGGTGGGGTATTCGCCGGTAAAATCAGTGGCGGTCCCATCTATATCCGTGATCCGGATGTTGCCACCGCCAATGGAAGAGCCGGTGACGGTGAAGTCCGCTGCCTGGTCCCGATGAAAGCAAAAGCGGATGGTATTGGGATGGACATTGCCCAGGTCGGCCGGTTGGAAGACCAGGTCAATCCCTGCTTGCGCAATGAGGTCTAAGGCCTCTACCAGCCGCTCATCATCAGGGGCATAGCCCAAAAGACCGCCGGCAATGGCCCGGTCGCTGCCGTGCCCTTGATAGGTGTGGGCAAAGCTACCGTGGAGCTCGCAGGTCACAGCGGTCAGGTCCTTTCCATAAATGCGGCGCGCCATATCCGCTAAGCGACAAGCGCCGGCTGTATGGGAGCTGGATGGCCCGACCATAATAGGGCCTAGAATATCAAACATCTCATAATGTTTGCCTTTTGACATAAAACCACCCTTTCTATTACTTTCCTCTTGATTTAGACTTGCGCAATGGCCTTGTCTGTGTTAAAATAACTGTGTTTTTGATCCGAACGGTCCGCTGGGTATTGGCCTATGAACGTTCTATAGATGAAAGGAGAAACTATGGATATCTTAAAGAAAATTGAACAAGACCAACTCAAAACGGATGTACCTGACTTCCGTCCCGGGGACACAGTCCGGGTTCAGGTAAAGGTTGTCGAAGGTAACCGTGAACGTCTGCAGGCTTTCGAAGGCGTTGTCCTGAAACGTGTTGGTGGCGGATTAACCGAAACCTTTACTGTTCGTCGTACGGCTTATGGGGTCACTGTGGAACGTATTTTTCCGATTCATTCTCCGCGTGTGGCTGAAATTGAGCTTGTACGCCAAGGTCGTGTGCGTCGTGCTAAATTATATTATATGCGCAACCGGTTCGGCAAGGCAGCCCGCATCAAAGAAATTCATCGTTAATGGTAAGCCCCTCGCCTTCGGCGAAGGGCTTTTTCTAGTTGACAGATAAAAAATGTCAAGGAAGGGGGCAGACGCCATGCAAGAAGAAGGCAAGCCCGATAACAATGAACAAAACCAGCAAAAAGGTGGTTTTGTCCGCGAATTTGTGGTACCGGTTGCCATCGCAATCGTACTCGTCTTGTTTTTGCGCCACTTTATTGTGGGCACCTACTATATTCCTTCCGGCTCTATGATACCAACCCTAGGCCTGAATAATCAAGTCGTGGTAACCAAATTGTCCTATAAAATGCATGAGCCGGAACGGGGCGATATTGTAGTCTTTAAATACCCGGTCAATGAGAAAGAGGGCCTGGAAGAAATGGACTATGTCAAAAGGCTCATTGGCTTGCCCGGGGAAACGGTAGAAGTCAAAAATAATACCGTTTTCATAGACGGTAAGCCTTTAGAAGAACCCTATGTAGCAGCAGATACCAATATGCCTGACTTTGGCCCGGTCCAAGTCCCTGAAGGCGAGTATTTCATGATGGGTGATAACCGGAACCATTCCAGCGATAGCCGCTACTGGGGAACCGTAGAAGAGGATTACCTTATTGGGAAGGCCCAGTTTATTTACTGGCCGATCAGTGCTTGGCAGGTGTTAGGATGAGTATACAGTGGTTTCCGGGCCACATGGCCAAGGCCCGGCGCATCATTGAAAAAGAACTGGCCATGGTTGATGTGGTGATTGAACTGGTGGATGCCCGGCTCCCTAAAACCAGTAAGAACCCCCTTTTAGAAGAGGTTGTCGGTAAAAAGCGGCCTCATTTAATTGTGATGACCAAGGCTGACCTGGCCGACCCCGGCCGGACAGCCCATTGGCTCCAGACCTACCGGAAGAAGGGCTTCGGGGCTATTGCCTTGGATTTGAGCCGGGGGGGCAAGCAGGCGGCAGCGGCGCTATCAGATGCCATTTATGACTTATCGGAAAAGAAGCGGGAGCGATTTTTAGGTAAAGGCGCCAAAAAAGTACGGGTCCATGCCATGATTATCGGTATCCCCAATGTCGGCAAGTCAACCCTTATTAATGCAGTCATTGGCCGGTCGGTGGCCGATACCGGGAATAAGCCCGGGGTGACCCGGGGCAAGCAGTGGCTGCGCCTATCTGAAGACATTGAACTCTTAGATACCCCGGGGATTTTATGGCCCAAGTTTGATGATGACGAAATCGGCTACCGGCTGGCCATTAGCGGGGCCGTATCTGATGATGTCTTTGTTCCGGAAGAAGCGGCTTTCCGCCTGGTGCGTCAGCTCAAGACCCATTATCCGGACGCTTTAGCCAGCCGCTATGACCTGGACCCGGACCTGATTGCCGAAGAAGATCCCTACGCCCTCATGCAGGCCATAGGCCGGCGGCGAGGGGCCCTAATCAGCGGCGGCCGGGTCGATGACCGAAAAACATCGGTACTCTTGCTAAAGGAATTTAGAAATGGAGCCATCGGGCGCATTTCCCTGGAATAGGAGGTCCCATGGAACAAACAATCGCAGCTATATATAAAAATCCCACCGCTTTTTATAACCAGAAGGTCCGGCTGAGCGGCTGGGTCCGTAACCACCGGGCCGGCAAACAGGTCGGTTTTATCGAATTGGTAGACGGCAGTTACCCTGAGTCCCTCCAGCTGGTCTATTCAGCAGACCGGGGGGAGGCCTTCCGAGACGTGTCTCTGGGGGCAGCAGTGGCCGTGTCCGGACACCTAGTGGCCACACCTGAAGCCAAGCAGGCCTTTGAACTCCGGCTAACAGAGCTGGACCTGGTTGGTGGAACAGCCGAAGACTATCCCCTACAAAAAAAGCGGCATAGCTTTGAATATTTGCGGACCATCGCCCACCTGCGGCCGCGGGCCAATACCTTTCAATCTGTTTTTCGCCTGAGGAGCCTGATGAGCTTTGCGGTCCACCGCTACTTTCATGAAAAGGGTTTTTTGCAGGTGCATACGCCGGTTTTAACGGCCAGTGATGCCGAAGGGGCCGGGGAAATGTTCCAAGTGACCGCCCTGGACTTGGACCGGTTAGCCGGCCAACCGCCGGCCGCCTTAGACTATAAGGATGATTTTTTTGGCGGGCCGGCCCACTTGGCCGTTAGCGGCCAGCTGAATGCAGAGGCCTTTGCCCATGCTTTTAAAAATGTCTACAGCTTTGGCCCCACCTTCCGGGCAGAAAACTCCAATACCGCCCGTCATGCAGCGGAATTTTGGATGATTGAACCGGAATGCGCCTTCTGTGACCTGGATGGCCTCATTGACCTGGCGGAAGACTTTATCCGCGCCATGATTCAAACCGCTTTCGAGGAAGCCCCACAAGACATCCAGTTTTTCAATGATTTCATAGACGACGGCTTAATCCAGCGGTTGGAGGCTGTTCAAGCAGCCGGTTTTTCCAGTATGACCTATACCGAGGCCATTGACCTCTTGGAAAAAAGCGGCCAGTCCTTTGCTTATCCGGTGAGCTGGGGCCTTGACTTGCAAACAGAGCACGAGCGGTTTTTGACTGATGAAGTGGTCAAGGGGCCGGTCTTTGTCACCGACTACCCGGAAGATATCAAGGCCTTTTATATGCGGGGGAATGATGACCAAAAGACCGTTGCTGCTGTGGATCTCTTGGTGCCCGGCATCGGTGAAATCATTGGCGGTAGCCAAAGGGAAGAGCGATTTGACCTCCTGGCCCAGCGGTTAGCGGCCAAGGGAATGTCCACCGAAGCCTACCAATGGTATCTGGATTTACGCCGCTACGGTGGTACTCCGCACGCAGGTTTCGGCGTTGGCTTTGAACGCCTCTTAATGTACCTGTCCGGCATGAAAAATATACGAGATGTGATTCCTTTCCCCCGTGTACCCAAACAAATCAATTTTTAGGAGGTAATTATGGCTAAAGATGCAACTTTTGATGTGGTTTCTCAAGTGGATGCCCAAGAAGTCGACAATGCGGTCAATCAAACCTTAAAAGAAATCACCAACCGCTATGACTTCAAGGGCGCAAAAACAGAAATCAATGTCGATGGGGATACCATCCACTTGAACGCAGATGATGAAATGCGGATGAAAAGTGTTGTCGATGTTTTACAGTCTAAATTTATCCGGCGGGGCGTGCCCATTGAAAATATGGAGTACGGGAAGGTAGAAGCTTCCGGTGGCCGGGTCAAGCAGGCTATCACTATCCGCCAAGGGATTGACAAGGACTTGGCCAAGAAAATCAGCAAGGATATCCGAGACACCAAGTTGAAAGTCCAGACCCAGATCATGGACGATAAAATCCGGGTCAGCGGCAAAAAAATCGATGACCTGCAGACCGTTATCGGTTTCCTAAAAAAAAAGGACTATGGCCAGGCCCTCCAGTATGAAAACTTCCGGTCATGACCGGTCGGATAGAAGACCTGGAGATTCGGCCGGCTAGGGAGGAAGACCTTCCGGCCATCACCGCCATTTTCAACTACGCCATTGACCATACCACTGCAGCCTGGACCGAAGAACCGGTATCTGAAGCCAACCGGCGCGTCTGGCTTGAGGACCACCGGCAAAGGGGCCTGCTCGTTATAGTGGCCCAGGCGGACGGCCTCGTCCTTGGCTTTGGTGCCTTATCGGTCTTTCGGGACTGGCCGGGCTATTGTGATACTGTCGAAAACTCGGTTTATGTTCACCCGAAAGCCTGGTCCAAGGGCGTTGGCAGCCAGCTCCTAGCCCAACTGATTAAGGAAGCGGCCAAGTGTCAGAAGCACAGCATTGTTGCCGCTATCAGTGCAGACAACCAGACTTCCATTGATCTCCACCAGAAAATGGGCTTTTCCTGGCGTGGGGCCCTGCCGGAAGTGGGCATCAAGGCAGGAAAGCGTTTGAACTTGGCCTTTCTTACCTATACCTTTGCTGAAAGCTGAGGGATAGGCCTAGATTAGCCCTTCTATCAAGCGATACAACCACCCCTTTGTAAGGAGGGGTGGTTTTTTGTGCGTAGACGGAGAAGAGTGCAAAGATGAGATGAAAAGTAAATAAAGAGCAAATAATCCTAATTGTGGGGAAAAATTACTTGAAAAAGGCGTCAAATTAAGTCATAATAAATTCAAAGACCACAGGAAAGGAGGAGAAGGTTATTCAATTTAATGAGAGACAAAGGCAAATATTAGCTATTGTAAAAGAAACCAGCCCCATTACCGGTGATGATATTGCTGAAAAACTGGATACCACCCGGGCTGCCCTGCGCAGCGATCTGACCTTCCTAAGCCAACTTGGCATTCTGGAAGCCAGGCCCCGGGTTGGCTATTATTACAACCAAAATCGTCATGGTTATGATGTCTACATGCGGATGGTAGAACTAACTGTTGGCCAGTATCAAAGTGTTCCTGTGGTATTAGATGAGAGGTCATCGGCTTACGATGCCCTGGTATCCCTGTTTATGAACAACATCGGGACCTTGTTTGTGGTTAGTGAAGGGGGATTACTGGAGGGGGTCCTGTCCCGCAAGGACTTACTCAAGCTGGCTGTAGGGAATACCGATATGCATGTCGTCCCGGTGGGGGTAGTTATGACCCGGATGCCGAATATTATTATGACCACACCTGAAGAGAGCCTTTGGATGGCTGCCCGCAAACTTACCCACCACGAGATTGACGGCCTGCCAGTGGTCAAAAAGCTGGGCGAAGACCAGTATGAAGTCATTGGTCGCTTCACCAAAACCAATGTAGCCCGGGCCTTTGTGGACATCGGGTATGGCTATGCCGGAGGTGAAGATAATGAGTGAAACCAAAGCAATCACCATTTACCTTCTTTCGGATTCTTTAGGGGAAACGGCCCAATACGTTGCCCGAGCGGCAGCCAACCAGTTCCCGGGGGTTCAATTTAACTACAAGCCCATCCCCTTTGTAGAGGATATTGAGTACCTGGCCCAGGTTTTGGATACCATTGATATGAATAAGAGCATTTTAATCTACACCCTAGTGGTCAAGGAATTAAGTGATTTTATTCGTAATTATTGCGTTAACAAGCAGATCCCCTTTGTGGATGTCCTCTCTCAGCCCTTTGCGGCGATTGAGGGCATGACAGGGGACCTGCCCAAGGGGAAGCCGGGCCTGGTTCAGCGGATGGATGAGTCCTACTTTAAGAAAATCGAGTCCGTTGAATTTGCCATCAAATACGATGATGGGAAAGACCCCACTGGCTTTAAACTGGCTGACCTTGTGCTGATTGGGGTATCACGTACATCCAAAACGCCCCTCTCCATGTACTTGGCCTACCGGGGCCTGAAGGTGGCCAACCTGCCCCTGGTGCCACAAGTTAAGGTCAGCGACCAGTTGTTTGAGGTGCCTAGGGAAAAAATCGTGGGTCTGACCATCCGGCCGGATGTGCTTGGCAATATCCGCCGGGAGCGCTTACTCAGTTTGGGCGTGGTCGGCGGAAGCGACTACACAGACATGGCCCGTATTTTTGAAGAAGTTGACCATGCCGAAAAAATTATGAAACGAATCGGTTGCCCTATAATCGATGTTTCACATAAAGCTGTTGAAGAAACTGCCAATGTCATCTTACAAATTTATTACAGCAGAGGAGATAATATCATTGAGTAAAAAATACGTTTATTTATTCAAGGAAGGCTCTAAAGATATGCGTGCTCTTTTGGGGGGCAAAGGGGCTAACTTGGCAGAAATGACCCGGATTGGTCTGCCGGTACCACAAGGCATGACCATTACCACCGAAGCCTGTAATGACTTCTTTGACCAAGGCAACCAATTGCCCGAGGGCCTTTTAGATGAGGTGTGGAAAAACTTAACCACTGTAGAAGAGCAGACCGGCAAAAAATTCGGTGATGCCAAAAATCCTTTACTGGTTTCCGTCCGTTCCGGCGCAGCCATTTCTATGCCCGGGATGATGGATACCGTTTTAAACCTCGGCCTGAATGATGAAACTGTGAAAGGCTTTGCTGCCCTTACTAATGATGAACGTTTTGCCTTAGACTGCTACCGTCGGTTTATCCAGATGTATGCCAATGTGGTTATGGGAATCGATGGCTATAAATTTGACCAAATCATTGAACGGATTAAAAGTGACCAAGGGGTCGAGGTGGACTATGAATTAAATCCCGACCACCTGCGCCAACTCATTGAACAATACAAGGCACTGGTGAAAAAAGAAGCCGGACAGGACTTTCCCCAAGAACCTTCTGAACAGCTGGTCTTAGCCATCTCTGCTGTTTTTGAAAGCTGGGGCAACCCGCGGGCTATTGTATATCGCCAAATTAACCGGATTCCTGATGACATTGGTACCGCTGTTAATATCCAATCTATGGTTTATGGGAACATGGGCAATACCTCCGGTACGGGGGTAGCCTTTACCAGAAACCCGGCAACCGGCGCCCGGGAGTTGTATGGGGAATACCTGATCAATGCCCAAGGGGAAGACGTTGTGGCCGGAATCCGGACCCCCCATCATATTTCCGAACTGGAAAAAGAATTACCGGAAGCCTTTAAACAATTTACAGACACCTGCTCCTTGTTGGAAAACCACTATAAAGATATGCAGGATATTGAATTCACCATTGAAAACGGGTCCCTCTTTATTCTCCAGACCCGGAATGCCAAGCGGACCACCCAAGCGGCTGTCCGGAGTGCAGTTGAAATGGTTAAAGAAGGCCTTATCACTCGGGATGAAGCAGTGGCCCGTATTGATGCCTATCAATTAGATCAATTGCTCCACCCCTCCATTGACCCGAAGGCCGACCTGGATGTCATGACCAAGGGCCTGCCGGCCTCTCCGGGGGCTGCTGCAGGTAGCATCGTCTTTACCGCTGATGAAGCCGAAGCCAAGGGTAAGGCTGGTGAAAAGGTCATCCTGGTCCGGAACGAAACCACCCCGGATGATATCCATGGGATGGTCATGTCTCAAGGGGTTTTAACCAGCCGTGGCGGGATGACCTCCCACGCAGCTGTTGTCGCCCGGGGCATGGGGACCCCTTGCGTTTGTGGTTGTGAAGGCATCAAGGTTGACCTGGACAAAAAGGTTATCCAAGTTGGCGACTTGACCCTGGCTGAGGGGGACATCATCACCATTGATGGGTCCACCGGGAATGTCATCAAGGGTGAAGTCCCGGTTATCCCCCCGGTCATTAGCGACTATTTCCAACAAATCCTGGATTGGTGTGCTGAAATCGCCGATGAAGGCGGTATGAATGTTCACGCCAATGCAGATACCCCGGCTGATGCCCGGAAGGCCCTTGAATTTGGGGCCAGAGGGATTGGTCTTTGCCGAACAGAGCACATGTTTATGCAGGTAGACCGGCTCCCCTATGTTCAGGAAATGATCCTGGCTGAAAATGCTGACCAACGGCGGGCTCCGTTGGAACATCTCTTAAAATTCCAGCAGGAAGACTTTGTCGGTATTTTAGACGCTATGGCCGGTCATCCGACCACCATCCGGCTTTTAGACCCGCCCCTGCACGAATTCCTGCCTAATATGGAAAATCTCATGCTTGAAATCAATGACATGAAACATACCGGTGCGGACGCCAAGGTCATTGCCGAAAAAGAAGACCTCCTGCGGAAGGTCCGTGGTCTTCATGAAGCCAATCCCATGCTTGGTCACCGTGGCTGCCGCTTAGGGATCACCTATCCGGATGTCTACCGGATGCAAGCCAGAGCTATCTTAAATGCAACAGCTGAGCTCATCAAACAGGGTAAGGATATTCATGTCGAAATTGAAATTCCTTTGGTCATTGACCCCAAAGAAGTGGCAATCTTACGGGCTGAAATTGATGACGTCGCTAAAGAAGTCAGCGCTGAAATGGGCATGGAAATTCCCTATAAGGTTGGGGCTATGCTCGAGCTGCCCCGGGCCTGCCTGGGCTGTGATGCCCTCACCGAACACTGTGACTTTTTCACCTTCGGGACCAATGACTTAACTCAGACGACCCTGGGCTTTAGTCGTGACGACGCAGAAGGGAAATTCTTGCCGATTTATATTGAGCAAAAAATCCTGAAAGAAAATCCATTTGCTGTATTGGATAAGCACGTGGCTGAATTGGTGGCCCTGGCTGTTCAAAAGGGCCGGAGCGTCAAACCGGATATCTCCTTTGGTATTTGCGGTGAACACGGGGGGGACCCGGCCTCTGTTGCCAAATGCCATGAAGCCGGCTTGACCTTTGTCAGCTGCTCCCCCTACCGGGTGCCGATTGCCATTGTGGCTGCTGCCCAAGCCCAAATCAAGTCTCCCCGTCAATAATGACTTGTTAACGCAACTGTGACTTTTGCCGCAGTTGCGTTTTGATGTTTTTGTGAAAAGGAGGCGTGACCCTATGGATATTCGAGAGACCATTCTAGCCGGAGAAAAAGCCAACCTATCCCCGCTTGCAGCCTGTGCAGCGGATACTTGCGGCCGTGAAAATCCTGAGCCGGAAGATAATATTCGCACCGTGTACATGCGTGACCGCGACCGCGTCATCCATTCAAAGGCCTTCAGACGGTTAAAGCACAAGACCCAGGTCTTTATTTCACCGGGCAGTGACCATTACCGGACCCGGCTGACCCATACCCTGGAGGTCAACCAAATTGCCAAGACCATTGGTCGGGCCCTCAACCTCAACCTGGACTTAATCGAAGCCATTGCCCTGGCCCATGACGTGGGCCATACCCCCTTTGCTCACTGCGGGGAAGAGGTCTTAAACATGCGGATGCAGGAGGGCTTTAAGCATAATGAAAATAGCCTGCGGGTCCTGAAACGGATCGAAGCCCATGGCAACCGCCGGGGGCTCAACCTCACCCAGGAAGTCCTGGACGGTGTCCTCCACCACAGTGGCTTTTCTGCTTCTGGCAAGGCCTTAACCCTTGAGGGGCAGATTATCCGCTTTGCAGATAAGATTGCTTACGTCCAGCATGATATTGACGACACCATCCGGGCCGGTTTATTAGAAGAAAAGGACCTGCCCGATAAGTATACCGATGTCCTGGGCCACAGCCTTTCTGACCGGCTGACCACCCTGGTTGAAGACCTGGTCCAGGAAGGGCTGGGCTTGAGCCTGGGCCCTGCAGGCGAAAAGCCCAAGCTCTCCTTTAGCCAACCGGTCCACGACGCCTTGACCGGCTTGCGGGCCTTCCTCTTTAAGGAGGTCTATACCGGGGATGTCTGCCAAAAAGAGCGGGAACGAGCTAGTTTTGTGGTTGACTTTCTCTTCTCTTATTACCTCAGACACCCGGAGAAAATGCCGGACTTTTACCGGCAAATCGCTGTTCTGGAAGGCCGGGAGCGGGGGGTAGCGGATTACATCTCCGGCATGACGGATAATTTCTGTATTGCCCTATATAAAGACCTCACCATGCCCCGGTCCTTCATAGGTTAAGTGTCTGCTTGCTGATTTCACTTATTTGTGCTATAATTATCCTTTAATTCCTTAAGTATATGTGCGTGGAGAAAACCTCCGGAGGCATAGTCCTGCGGAGTTTTTTTCACGAGGAAAACAGCATAGGAGGCATATCATGTCGGAAGAAAGAGGCTTGATTCCGCAGGAAATCATTGATGAAATTAATGAGCGTACTGATATTGTCTCGCTTATCTCTAAATATGTATCCTTAAAACGCACCGGGGCCAACTATATGGGGCTCTGTCCCTTCCATGGTGAAAAAACGCCCTCCTTTTCTGTATCACCGAGTAAGCAGATTTTTCACTGCTTTGGTTGTGGCATTGGGGGGAATGTCTTTAAATTCCTCATGGAGATTGAGCACCTGTCCTTTCCCCAAGCAGTCCGTCGGCTAGGGAAGGAGGCCGGCGTTGCCATTCCGGAGCCCCAGCTGAGCCCGGAAAAGAAAAAGGCCCTGCAAGAACGCAACCGGCTTAGGGCTGTTAATGAAAAGGCCCTGGCTTTTTACCGGCAGGCCCTAGTGGCCAACCGGGTGCCTGTCATCCGCCAGTATTTGACAGCTCGGGGGGTGCCGGCGGAAATCGAAGAAAAATTTGAACTGGGGGCCTGCCTGCCGGGCTGGGACCATATGACCCGGGCTCTGATGCAGCAAGGTGTCTCAACGGATGACCTTCTCACCCTTGGCTTGAGTGGTCGCAGCCGTAAAACGGGGCAGCTCTATGATCGTTTTCGTGACCGCTTGATCTTCCCTATCCGGAATGGGTCTGGTCATGTGGTGGCCTTTGGCGGTCGGATTTTAGACCCGGACGCTGCACCACAAAAATATCTCAACTCACCGGAAACCCCCCTTTTTCATAAGGGGTCTGAACTCTATGGCCTATATGCAGCTAAAGACGCCATCCGCAAAGCGGACCAGGTCATCATCGTTGAAGGCTATATGGATGTCCTGGCCTGTCACAAGTGGGGGGTGCAGAATGTCGTGGCCCCGCTGGGAACGGCCCTCACAGACGAGCAAATCAAACGCCTTTTGCGCTATACCTACCACTTCACCACGGCCTTTGACGGCGATGGGGCCGGTATTCGGGCGACCCTAAAAAGCCTTGATCGGATTGAGGCGCTGGGTGGCCATGTAAGGGTTTTACAGTTGCCTGAGGGGCAAGACCCGGACGAATTCTTACAGGCAGAGGGGGTAGAAGCCTTTTACAGCCGAATTGGCGAGGCGCCGGAAGGCTTGGCCTTCCGGCTCAAGCTTATGACCAAGGATGCAGACCTGTCCAGGATTGAGACGCAAATGGGCCTTCTGGAAAAAAGCCTACCGACCTTGGACCTCTGTAAGACGCCGGCAGAAAAGGACCATGCGATCCGCCTGATTGCCAACTTCTTAGACCTATCTGAACAGGTCGTTACAGATGAATATAAGTACCGGATGCGGTACGGCCGTAACCGCAAAAAAGAAGCACCGGAAGTGCCTGCGCAGGAGGTACCTGCCCCGGACCTGACCGGGAGAGAGTGGTTGGTTTTGACTTACCTGCTTATGGATGCAGAGAACTTTGCTCCTATTGAACATTATGGGGGGCCAGCCTTGTTTGATAATGCGGCAAATAGTTTATATCAACTAATGAAGGAGTCTTACCAGACACATAATAAAATATCAGCTGGTTTCCTCCCTGTGATGTATGGAGAGGGGCTGGCAAAAGCCTTGAGCTATATAGAACGACACATACCTGCTGAAAAATACCAGCAGCATTTTAATCAATTAATAACCGAGTTAAGGCTTAACCGCTTGGAGGCACAGTATGCAGCCGGTTTACAAGCCTTGAATGAGAGTGTCGATAGCGATGGTGATCAAGCGCGGGAGATATTGGATCGGTTGGAGGCACTGCTCATTGAGAAAAAATTATTGGAACAAGGGCCGAGAAGGGAGACCTAGTATATGCCGGATGTGAAAAAGGAACGCAAAGAAGTGAATAAAATAAACGATGCGATTTCCAAACTTTTGGCGCTCGGTCAAAAAAAAGGTGAACTCACTTATGAGGAAATCGGAGATTCTTTAGAGAAAATGGAGCTGTCCGCAGAAGAAATGGACAAGCTCTTTGACCAGCTGAATCAATTTGGGGTGGACTTGAGAGGTGGGGATATCGTTGAAGATGAAGACGAGGAACCGGATGACGCCACCCTGGAAGATGAAGAAAAAGAATCTAAAGAAGTTGAAATCGACCTGAGTGTCCCTGATGATGTGGGGATCGATGACCCGGTCCGGATGTATTTAAAAGAAATTGGCCGGGTGCCCTTGCTGCGGGCAGAAGAAGAGGTTGACCTGGCCAAACGGATGCAGGCCGGCGATGAATCAGCTAAAAATGAGCTGGCAGAAGCCAACTTGAGATTGGTTGTCAGCATCGCCAAGCGGTATGTCGGCCGAGGCATGCTCTTTTTAGACCTCATTCAAGAAGGGAACTTGGGCTTGTTAAAGGCTGTTGAAAAATTTGACTACACCAAGGGCTTTAAGTTCAGTACCTATGCCACCTGGTGGATTCGTCAGGCTATTACCCGGGCCATTGCTGACCAGGCCCGGACCATCCGGATTCCTGTTCATATGGTGGAAACCATCAATAAGCTGGTCCGGGTATCCCGTCAGCTCCTCCAGGAATTGGGTACAGACCCAACACCGGAGCAGATTGGTAAAATCATGGAATTGACCCCGGAACGGGTCCGAGAAATCCAAAAAGTTGCTCAAGAGCCCGTCTCTTTAGAAACGCCCATCGGTGAAGAAGAAGACAGCCACTTAGGCGACTTTATTGAGGATGAAGAGGCCCAGGCACCGGACGAGGCTGCCAGCTATATCCTCTTGAAGGAACAGCTGGAAGAAGTTCTTGAAACCTTAACGCCGCGTGAGGAAAAGGTGCTCCGCCTGCGCTTTGGCCTGAATGATGGCCGGTCCAGAACCCTGGAAGAAGTCGGCCAGGAATTTGGTGTCACCCGGGAACGGATTAGACAGATTGAAGCGAAAGCCTTGCGTAAGTTACGCCACCCCAGCCGGAGTCGGAAACTAAAAGACTACCTTGACTAGTCTTTTACTTATTGTTATAATTTCTATTGCATTTACGGGGCAACCCGTACTCGGGCCTATAGCTCAGCGGCAGAGCATCCGGCTCATAACCGGGCGGTCCCTGGTTCGATGCCAGGTGGGCCCATGATAGGGGTGTTTCAGTTTACTGAAACACCCATTTTTTATAGGAGGAAGTTATGTACCTAGCGGATTCTGAAGCGACACGACAGGCCGGTCAGGCCCTGGCAGCTGTCTTAAGACCCGGTGACCTGATTCTTCTGCAAGGGGACCTGGGCGCCGGCAAAACCACCTGGACCCAGGGGCTGGCCGAGGGCCTGGGCGTCCTTGAATCGGTGACCAGTCCCACCTTTGTGATTATTGCAGAATATGAGAGTGGCCGTTTGCCCCTTTATCACATTGATGCCTATCGGCTGGAAAACCCTATGGAAGCAGAGCTTTTAGGGATTCTAGACCTGATTGAGGGGGAGGGCGTTACAGTTATTGAATGGCCTGAGCGGTTAGAGGGCTACCTACCTGAGGATGCCCTGGTGATTTCCTTAACCTATGAGGGTGGGGCCCGGGCCCTTTCAGCTATCGACCAGGGCCATTCAGATATCCTTAAGCGGGGAGGTCAGTCATGTATATTTTAGCCTTAGATACCTCATCTATTACAGGGTCTGTGGCCATCTGGGCCGATGGCCAGGTCAGGGCCGAGATTTTTTTAAATACAGGCTTGACTCATTCTGAACAGGCCATGCCCATGGTTGACCGGGCCTTGGGCTTAACGGGTGCTGATATAGGCACGATTGATGCCATCGCTGTGACTTCCGGGCCGGGGTCTTTTACCGGCTTGCGGATTGGGTTAGCCACAGCCAAGGCTCTGGCCCAAGGACTTGGTGTACCCATCGCTACAAAAACCAGCCTGGAAGTCCTGGCCAGCGGTCAATTGCCCTATGTGGGCTACATTTGCCCTATTTTGAATGCCCGGCGTAAAGAGGTCTACACAGCCATATATCAGGCTGAGGGAGACGGGATGATCCGGGTTGCCGGGCCCCAGGCCATTTCTCTGGCTGCCCTTTTAGAAGAAGTCGGAGAGGACCGGGTGCTTTTTTGTGGCGATGGGATTGATGTTTATGGGGCGGCCATCCAGGCAGCCATGGGCGACCAGGCCTTCTTTGCTAGTGGCCTCAACCGCTATGTCCGGGCCGGTGCCCTGGCAGAGATCCTGGCCCCTATTTTTATGGCGGGCCAGGGCCAGACCTACCTGGATATAGAGCCCTTCTATCTCAGACAGTCTGAAGCGGTTTTAAACTGGGAGAAGCGTCATCCAGGTGAGAGCCTCTATGATTGAAGTTAGACCCTGTACTTTTGCCGACCTACCGGCCTTGATCCGCGTGGAGCAAGAGACCTTTGCCCACCCCTGGACCAAGGAAAGCTTACATACAGCCCTATCCGCCCGGGAAACGCACCTGGCCTTGCTGGCGGCAGAGGAGGGGCAAGTCTTTGCTTATGCCCTTTTTCAATACCTCCTTGACGAAGGAGAACTGTGGCGGCTGGCCAGCTTGCCGGCCCAGCAGAACAGGGGCCTGGGCCAGCGCTTGCTGGAAACCGGCCTGGATGCCCTCCAAGCCAAGGGGGTTCACCGGGTCTTTTTAGAAGTGGCAGCGGATAATGGGCCAGCCATTCACTTATATGAAAAACTAGCTTTTGAACGTATTGCGGTCCGGCCCAACTACTATGGGCAGACGGACGGCTACATATATAGATGGGAGGGGTAGCATGTCTCTGACAATCCTGGCCATAGAGTCTTCTTGTGATGATACCGGTGTTGCCATTGTCCGTGATGGCAAGGACCTGCTTGCCAATGTCGTTAGCTCACAAATCCAAATCCATCAAAAATTCGGTGGTGTTGTCCCGGAAGTGGCTTCCCGGGAGCATTTGACCTATATCAACAGGCTCATCGATAAGGCCTTGGAAGAAGCCGCCCTGTCCTACCAGGACATCGACCTGGTGGCAGTTACCTATGGTCCTGGCCTGGTTGGGGCCTTATTGGTTGGGGTTTCTACAGCAAAGGCCCTGGCTTATGCAATAAAAAAACCGCTTTTGGGTATACATCATATAGAGGGGCATATATACGCCAACTTTCTCGCCCATCCGGACATTCGCCTGCCGGCCTTATGCCTGGTTGTCAGCGGTGGGCACACCAATATCATCAAAATCAACCGCCATGGCGAATATCTGAGCCTGGGCCAGACCCGGGATGACGCTGCCGGAGAAGCCTTTGATAAAGTGGCCCGGGCTTTGGGGCTGCCCTATCCAGGGGGTCCTGAAATTGACCGGCTTTTTAAGGTCGGCAACCCGGAGGCCATTACCTTTCCAATCGCGAAGCTGGACAACCCTTATGACTTTAGCTTCAGCGGCTTGAAAAGCGCTGTTTTGAACTACTTAAACCAGGAAAAGATGAAAAACCGACCGATAGAGGTCCCGGATGTCGCAGCCTCTTTTCAGATGGCTGTGGTCAAGGCCTTATGTGAAAAAACCTTTCTAGCCCTGGAAAATGAGCAAATGTCCACTCTCCTACTGGCTGGTGGTGTGGCTGCCAATAGTCAGTTGCGTGAAAGTTTGGCTAAGGGGTGTGCCGAGCGGGGCATTCAATTTTACTGCCCGCCCATGGCTTATTGTACAGACAATGCCGCCATGATTGGTGCCGCTGCCTATTACAAGGCCCAGGCCGGTCAAGTCAGCGACCTGACCCTCAACGCCCACGCCCAACTACCCTTTTCAACCCTATAGGGTATAAAAAGCTTGACAACTGATATCTCATATATATACTAGGGTTAGTATTGAATTGGCATTCTCTAGGGAGGTGTCCACATTGAAGTTTAAACGTTTAAGCGATGATAAGCTGCAAATCATCATTACCCAGGACGACTTAAACCTGCACGCTCTGAAAAAATGGGAACTGGCGCCCTACAATCCGCAAGCCCAGGAACTTTTTCAAGAAATTTTGGAAAAGGCCAACCGCGACTGCGGCTTTGAAGTGCACAGAGATAGCCAACTCATGGTTGAAGCCTATCCCATTTCAAGCGAAAGTATGATTATGACCATTACAAAGGTTTCTGAAGGTAGACTTCCCTTTGACTTTGATCAAGCCAGTGAATCATCCGATGATGCGCTGAAAGAAAATCTTGCCCAGTACATGGACGCAATTGAGGATGACCTTGTGACAATCTACGAATTTGATAGCTTAGAGTATGTCATTGAGACAGCTCATGCCTTAGATGGCTTTTACCAAGCAGAAAGCCAAGTATACAAGGGCCGCGATGGCCAGTATTACTTGCTCTTTGGTGATATGGGGGCCTTGGATGGCAGAGTCCTCGGCCACTTACTGGAATACGGCAATCGAACCCGCTATTCCCGCGCCTATTTAAGTGAACACGCACATTTAATAATTGCTGACAAGGCGATTGAAAAATTAGCATCTGTGTAATTGATGCTGCACCCCTCCTTGAGCGTGGTGCAGCTTTTTTGTATAAAAGGAGACCGAATGACTGAACGTGAATGGGCCATACTTGACCGCTTAAAAGAGGAATACGGAGACATCGGTTCCGGCTTGCGTTTTAATAACCCCTTTGAACTGCTGATCGCCACCATTCTATCCGCCCAATCAACGGATGTGCGGGTGAACATGGTGACCGAAGACTTATTTAAAAAGTACCCTACAGCGGCGGCCTTTTTATCTTTAAATGAAGAATCTCTGAGCCGGGAAATAGCCAGCATCGGCTTATACCGGTCAAAGAGTAAAAATATACTCAAGACCTGCCAAATCCTCGTCACAGAATACGGGGGAGAAGTGCCTGATGACCGGAGTCGGCTCGAGGCCCTGGCGGGGGTCGGACGGAAAACAGCCAATGTTGTCCTATGCAATGCCTTTCACAAGCCGGCCTTTGCAGTGGATACCCATGTCTTCCGGGTGACCAATCGGCTGGGTTTTGCCAACCACAGTACGGTTGTTGGTGTAGAGAAGCAAGTCACTGAACGTATACCTGAAGACCTCTGGTGTGATGCCCACCACTGGTTTATCTGGCATGGACGGGGCCCTTGCAAGGCCCGCCAACCGAAGTGTAAGGCCTGCTTCTTAGCGGATTTATGTGAATGGTCAGATAAGCATAAATATCAATAAAAAGTTAAAAATTGATTATTTAGAAAAGTTTTCGCTTTTATACTATACAATTTTTCATTCAAGTGCTACAATTTTCACAGATAGATAAGGAGGGAAGGCTGTGCATGATGCAAGCGTTTGGACAGTTGTCCACCAGGCACTCGGTGAACATAGGAGCGACTTATTACTCATTATGCGCGATTCTTGGTCCGCCGAGACGGTTTGGAAGGCCCCCTTGTCATTCTTTAAAGAAAATTATCCAGATGTGCCCATGGCTGTTTGGGAAAGATATGAAACACTTCGGCAAAAGGCGGATTTAGCCTTGCGGGAGCAATGGCTCCATGACCGCAAGGTTCAATTGGTTTTCCGCGGGGATGCCGATTATCCGATGGCGCTGGAGGGTTTATACGACCCGCCGGCTCTTTTGTATTCTCGGGGCGCCTTTGCGCCGGACAAGCTTCACCTGGCCATCGTTGGCAGTCGCAAGGCCACCTATTATGGTAAAGATGTGGCCCAGCAGCTGGGGGCGGAATTGTCCAGCGAGAATTGTGTGGTGGTCAGCGGCCTGGCCCGGGGCATTGATGCCCGGGCCCATGAAGGGGCCTTGGAAGGTGGTGGCGGCACAATTGGCGTCCTGGGTACCGGCATTGACCGGGTCTATCCCAGGGAAAATAAGGACCTTTATGAAAGAATCCTGCACCACCCCCATGGGCTTATTTTAACGTCCTTTCCACTGGGGGCAGAGCCAAAGGGCCACCACTTTCCCCGTCGGAATAGGATTATCGCCGGCTTATCTGCTGGCCTGGTGGTTGTTGAAGCGGCCAGCAAAAGTGGCGCCCTCATCACCGCCAACCTGGCTTTAGATAATGGGCGGGATGTCTTTGCTGTACCGGGGATGATCACCAGTCCCCAGTCTCAAGGCTGTTTACGGCTTATCAAGGATGGCGCAAAAATGGTTTGCGACGTCAATGATATTTTGGAAGAATACGGTCAGCAGATGCTTTTTGAAGGGGAAACAGCGGTGTCCGCCCAGGCGGATGATCCGCAAACCCGATTAATCATGGACCAGCTGAGCGCTGTGCCTGTATCTCTAGACTATTTACTTCAAGAGCTGGACATGCCCATTGAAGATTTGTCGGCCCAATTGAGTTTACTCTCTATTCAGGGCAAGGTTGAGGAGTTGCCCGGCCGGCAGTTTAGAAAAAGATAAGTAGGAGTAGGTATTTACATGGCAAAAAGAGCTAAAAATTTAGTCATCGTAGAGTCGCCGGCAAAGGCTAAGACCATTGAAAAATTTCTTGGTCGCAGCCATTATCAGGTCGTCGCCTCTATGGGACATGTGCGAGATTTACCAAAAAGTCAACTTGGCGTAGACATTGAAAATGACTTTACGCCTAAATATATAACCATCCGGGGCAAGGGCCCCATCATTGCTGATTTAAAGAAGGCCGCCAAAAAGGCCAATAAAATCTACCTGGCCAGTGACCCTGACCGGGAAGGGGAGGCCATTGCCTGGCATTTATCCCAGCAATTGGGCCTGGATGAAGATGATAAGTGCCGGATTACCTTTAATGAAATCACCAAGGACGCCGTCAAAAACGCCGTCCAAGAGCCGCGGACCATCGACATGGATCTGGTCGATGCCCAGCAAGCCCGCCGGGTCGTTGACCGGATTGTAGGGTATAAACTATCCCCGCTTTTATGGCGGAAGGTAAAAAAGGGCTTTTCCGCCGGCCGGGTCCAATCCGTGGCCCTACGGCTTATCTGTGAGCGGGAAGAGGAAATCAAAAATTTTGAACCGGTAGAGTACTGGTCCCTGACCTCGACTTTTAGCAATAGCCGCAAAGATACTTTTACCGCTAAACTCGCAAAAATTGACAATAAAAAAGCGGAAATCCCCAATAAAGAGGCCATGCAGGCCATCCTGGATGACCTTGAGGATGCTTCTTACCAGATTGGCAAAGTCAAGAAGACCATGCGGAAGAAAAATCCCCCGCGGCCATTTACGACCAGCGCCCTCCAGCAGGAGGCTTCTCGCCGCCTGAACTATACGGCTCGTAAGACCATGCGGATTGCCCAGGGCTTGTACGAGGGGGTAGCCCTTGAAGGCAGTGGCCCTGTCGGTCTGATTACCTATATGCGTACCGACTCTGTTCGGATTTCTACTGCGGCCCAGGCTGAAGCCCGGGACCTGATTACTGCCGATTATGGTCAGAAGTATCTGGGCGGCTCGGCCAAGAGGGCTAAGGCCGCCGGCGGCAATGTGCAAGATGCCCACGAAGCTATCCGCCCCACATCAGCCATGCGCCGGCCCCAGGATGTCAAACCCTACCTATCCAATGAACAGTATAAACTCTACAGCCTTATTTGGACCCGGTTTATTGCCAGCCAAATGGCGGCTGCTGATATCCAGCAAACGTCGGCAGCGGTTCTTGCCAAGCAGTATACCTTTAGCGCAACCGGCAGCGTCATTATTTTTGACGGCTATCTGAAGGTTGAGCAGGAATTTAATAAAGACAAGAAGGAAGAAGGTTTTCTGCCGGAATTGAACGATGATGAAGCGGTCCAGCTCAAGAAGCATGAGCCCAAGCAACACTTCACCCAGCCGCCGGCCCGTTATAATGAAGCCTCCCTCATTAAAACGATGGAGGAACTGGGCATTGGCCGGCCGTCCACCTATGTGGCCATCATTGAAACCATCACAGGGCGAAATTATGTGGTCAGGGAAAATAAGCAGTTTTACCCGACTGAGGCCGGTGAACTGGTCAATGACCTTTTAGTCACCCATTTTGGAGATACCATTAACGTTGACTTTACCGCCGAGCTTGAATCTGAATTGGACGATGTGGAAAGTGGCGACCGCTATTGGAAGGACGTCATTCGGGCCTTTTGGCAGGCCTTTGAGCCCCACTTGGAAAAGGCGGAAGAGAATATTGGCGATGTCAAGATTGAAGATGAAGTGACCGATATCATCTGTGAAAAGTGTGGTAAGCCCTTTGTCATCAAAATGGGGCGGTTTGGGAAATTCCTGGCCTGCTCCGGTTTCCCGGATTGTAGAAATACCCGGCCCCTCTTAGAAAAAATTGGGGTGGTTTGTCCCAAGTGCCGTGAAGGAGATGTGGTCAAACGCCGGAGCAAGAAAGGCCGGGTCTTCTACGGTTGTAGCCGGTATCCGGATTGCGACTTTGTCAGTTGGGACAAGCCGACTGGCGAGACTTGCCCGGCATGTAAAGAGGGCTACCTGGTTGAAAAAAACACCAAACGGAGCCAGCGGATTGTCTGCAGCAACAAGGACTGTGGCTATAAGGTAGAGAAAGAGGCCGATCATGAATAAGGTAACCATTATAGGTGGCGGCCTGGCCGGGAGTGAAGCCGCTTGGCAATTGGCCAAGCGGGGGATGCAAGTAGACCTTTATGAAATGCGGCCGGACGTCATGACGCCGGCCCATGCCAGCGGGGACCTGGCTGAACTGGTTTGCTCCAACTCCCTGCGGGCCAAGGACCTAACCAATGCAGCGGGCCTACTGAAGGAAGAGCTGCGGCAGGCTGACTCCCTGGTCATGCAGATGGCCGACCGGCATGCCATAGGGGCAGGCGGGGCCCTCGCCGTTGACCGGGAGGGCTTTCAAAAAGGGGTCACCCAGGCCCTGATGGACCATCCCCTGGTCAACTTAATCCGGGAAGAAGTTAAGGCAATCCCTAGAGAAGGGGTCAGGATTATAGCCAGTGGGCCGCTGACCTCAGAGCCCCTGTCGGCAGATATCCAAAAAATCACCGGGAGCGACCAGCTCTACTTTTACGATGCGGCTGCCCCCATTATCAGCAAAGAATCCATTCATATGGAAGATGCCTTTTGGCAGTCCAGGTATGACAAGGGACCAGCCGAAGATTACCTGAATTGCCCCTTAGACGAAGACCAATACGCCGCCTTTTATGAGGCCGTCCTGGCGGCTCCCTGGGCCCCGACCCGGGACTTTGAAGATGAAGTCTTCTTCGAAGGCTGCATGCCCATTGAAACCATGGCCGGTCGCGGCCGGGACACCCTGCGCTTTGGCCCTATGAAGCCAGTTGGCCTGGTTGACCCTAAAACCGGGGAACCCCCCTATGCGGTGGTCCAACTGCGGCATGACGATGCCCACGGCCAATTGATGAATATCGTCGGCTTTCAGACCCGGATGCGCTGGGGGGCCCAGGGAGACATCCTCCGGATGATTCCCGCCCTAAGGGATGCGGAAATTGTCCGCTACGGGGTCATGCACCGGAACACCTATATTAAATCACCGGATATCCTCCTGGCAACTGGGCAACTGAAGGCAGATCCTCAACTCTTCTTTGCCGGACAAATGACCGGGGTAGAGGGGTATGTCGAATCAATAGCCGGCGGGCTAGTGGCCGGAGTCAATGCCTACCGCCTTCTGCAGGGGCTAGATCCGCTGACCTTCCCCCAGACCACGACCCTTGGGGCCCTGATGGGCTATATCAGCCATTCTCTGAGCCCCAACTTCCAGCCGATGAATGTGAACTTTGGCCTGCTGCCCCCCTTAGAGAAGAAGGTGCGGAATAAAAAAGACCGCAACAGCCAGTATGCTGACCGGGCCCTGGCGGACTTCGCTTCCTTTTTGAAGGAGAATGATCTTGATTAATGATCAGTTAACCCTTTTCTTAGACTATCTCGCCTATAACAGGCGGTTATCCCCCAATACCTGTGCAGCCTACGCCCGGGATTTAAACCAGTACAAGGCCTGGCTAGAGCGGGAAAAGCTTTCTTTTGCGGAAGTAAGGGCCAATGATGCCCGGCTATACGTCTATGAGCTGGGCGACCGCCAGTATGCCAAGACCACCGTTGCCCGGAAGCTGTCGGCCATCCGGGCCTGGTATGATTACCTGGCCCGGACCGGGGTCATTAGTGAAAACCCCTGGCAGGACATGACCGCCCCCAAGGCTAGCAAGCACCTGCCTGTAACCATCACAGAAGCGGAAATGGCCAAATTTCTAGACCAAATCCGACAGGATACCAGTCCCTTGGGCCTGAGGGATGCCGCCATCTTTGAATGCCTATATGGGTCCGGCTTACGGGTTTCCGAGCTGGTCGCCCTCAATCTTGGTGATATTCAAAAGGCAGCAGCCTTTCCCATTTTGAAAGTTACCGGCAAGGGGCGGAAGGAAAGGATGGTCCCCATCGGGCGGCAGTCCATGGCGGCTTTTACCGCCTATATCGACAAGGGCCGACCGGCTCTGGTTAAAGATCCAGAGGAAGCGGCCTTATTTCTGAATTTTTTGGGTAAAAGATTAACAAGACGGGGGGTCAATTACCTCCTGGATGAATACATAAAAAAAGGAGCCCTCAAGTTTCGGGTCTCGCCGCATGCCTTCCGGCATAGCTTCGCCACCCACCTTTTGGACCATGGTGGTGACTTGCGGATGATTCAAGACTTGCTGGGTCATGAAAGTCTATCGACCACCCAAATTTATACGAAAGTATCTGCGCAACGATTACGCGATGTTTATTTACAAGCACATCCCAGGGCACATGAGAAATGAGATGATCAAATGAGTCAATTCCATGCAACAACAATTGTTGCTGTCAAAAAGCCTGAAGGCGTTTCGCTCGCCGGCGATGGACAAGTCACCATGGGCGAAACAACAATTATGAAAGGAACGGCACGCAAGGTTCGCAGACTTTATCATAATCAAGTGCTTGCCGGCTTTGCCGGTTCGGTGGCAGATGCCTTCACCCTTTTCGATAAGTTTGAACAACACTTGGAAGCCTCCGGCGGCCACCTGGTCCGGGCAGCCATTGCCCTGGCCAAGGAATGGCGAACAGACCGGATGAGCCGGCAGCTGGAAGCCTTACTTATTTTAGCAGACCGGGATAACCTCCTGATTGTCAGTGGCGGTGGGGAAGTGATTGTACCGGAAGATGGCATTTGTGCCATCGGTAGTGGCGGCAACTATGCCCTGGCCGCTGCCAAGGCCCTAAAAGCAAACACCGACCTCCCTGCAGAGGAAATTGCCCGCAAAGCCATAGAAATTGCAGCAGATATATGCGTGTATACCAACCACAATATTATTGTCGAGACACTTAAAGGAGGGGATGCTGATGAATAGTGACCGACATGTACCCAATTTGTTGCCTAAAGAGATGGTGGCCTACCTGGACCGGTATATTATCGGCCAGACGGAGGCCAAGAAAAGTGTCGCCATCGCCATCCGCAACCGCTACCGCCGGAGCCGGCTGCCGGAAGACTGGCAGGAGGAGGTTGCCCCCTCGAATATCATTATGATGGGGCCCACCGGCGTTGGTAAGACAGAAATTGTCAGGCGGATATCAAAGATCCTTGGCACCCCCTTTGTGAAAGTGGAAGCCACTAAGTTTACCGAAGTCGGCTATGTCGGCCGGGATGTGGAATCCATGATTCGGGACCTGGCTGAAGCAGCGGTGCGAACCGTCCGCGAGCAACGATTTGAAGAAGTTAAAGACCAAGCCCAGCGCCTGGCCAATGACAGGTTACTCGACATCCTAGTCCCTAAGAAAACCCTGCGCCAGCGGGCATCAGATGCCGGTAACCCCCTGGAGCTCATTTTTGGGGGCACAGCTGATAAAGATAATCCACTCCTGACCGATAGTGTTGATGAAGTCAATGAACGCAATGACAAACGCACTATTTTCCGTGAGAAACTCAAGCGAATGGAACTGGAAGATGAAGTGGTTGAAATAGAAGTCGAAGAAAAACCGATGACCAATGACCTCATGGCACAGTCCGGTATGGACCAAGTCATGGACAATATGAATGACCTCATGAAAAAAGTCATGCCGGATAAGAAGAAAAAACGTCGGATGACCATTGCTGAAGCCCGGAAGATTTTAACCGAGCAGGAAGCAGACAAGCTCCTAGATGACGATGCCGTAGCAGAAGAAGCCATCAAGCTGGCTGAAAACCACGGAATTGTCTTTATTGATGAATTGGATAAGATTGCCAATGCTCAGGGGGGGAGCGGCCCGGATGTTTCCCGCGAAGGGGTACAACGGGATATCTTACCCATTGTCGAAGGGTCTGTGGTTAAAACCAAGTATGGAAACTTGCGGACAGACCATGTGCTTTTTATAGCGGCAGGGGCCTTCCATGTCGCCAAACCGGATGATTTGATCCCAGAGCTCCTGGGCCGGTTTCCGGTCAAGGTCCGGCTGTCCAGCTTAAGCGAAGAAGATTTTGTCCAAATTCTGACCAACACAGACTATTCTTTAATTGATCAATATCGCAAGATTCTCGCCACAGAGGACTGTGAAGCAGAATTTACCGAAGACGGTATTGCTGAGCTGGCCCATATCGCCTACCTGATGAATGCGTCAGAACAAGACCTGGGCGCAAGGCGCCTGGTGACCGTTATGGAGGATATGCTGACCGAGGCCTTGTACCAGGCCGGCGAAGAAGCTTGCACCCTCCAGATTAACCAGGCCTATGTGCGGGCGCACGTGGCTTATGCCGGAGAAGAGAACGATTATAGCAAGTACTTAATTTAACTGTAAATAGGATGGATACTGCAAGGGCTTTCAAGAAAGGAACATTATGTCTGAATTATTAGAGAAAACACGCCGATTAAATAAGTTATTGCAAGAAGGCTCCGAAAATGACAGCACCTACATTGATTTTAATAACATTGCCGATATTTTATCGGATATGATCGAGTGCAATACCTATATTTTAGGGGAGCACGGGGCCCTCTTAGGTCACCACTTTATGGATGACTTCAATTGCTCTTTAATGGAACAAATCATCCTTAAGGATAAGCGGATGCCTAAAAACTACAATGATGACTTGATCAACACCGATGCAACCAAGGCTAATGTGCCCAATACCGGTGACCGCTGCTTCTTCAGTGAAAAGAACTGTGATTTTGGCGGCAAAATCACTACAGTGATTCCGATTGTCGCCGGTAAGCGCCGGCAGGGGACCCTGCTTTTAGCCAAGTTCAAAGTGGAGTTTACCGATGAAGACCTGGTCTTAGCTGAATATGGCGCTACGATTGTTGGTATTGAAATCATGCGGAGCAAGGTGGAGCGTGATGAAGCCAAAGGCCGGGAAAAGGCCGCTGTGCAAATTGCCTTGGATACCCTGAGCTATTCTGAAATGGAAGCCATCGAACACATCTTTAACGAATTAGATGGGGAAGAAGGCCTGCTGGTTGCTTCTAAAATTGCAGACCGCGTTGGCATCACCCGGTCTGTCATCGTTAATGCCCTGCGGAAGTTTGAAAGCGCAGGGGTTATTGAATCCAAGTCCCTGGGGATGAAGGGGACCTATATCCGTGTCCTCAATGAATTCCTACTTGAAGGCATTGCCCAGCGGACCAGCAAACACTAGTGACCAATAAAAAAAGAGCCCTAGGGCTCTTTTTTTATTGCTTATTCATATCTTAGGGCGTCAATCGGGTTCAGCTGGGCCGCCTTGTTGGCTGGGTAGTAACCGAAGAAGACCCCAATTAACATGGAGAAGCCGGTTGCCAGGAAGATGGCCAGGAGGCTGGGCCCGGTGACTGCTTTTAAGGCCAGACTGCCTAAAAATCCGAATAGCCCGCCGGCTAAGATACCGATTAAGCCGCCGATGACACAAACAATGATGCTCTCGACGATAAACTGGAGGCGAATATCAAAGTTGGTGGCCCCCAGGGCCTTGCGAATCCCGATTTCCCGGGTCCGCTCTGTGACAGAGACGAGCATAATATTCATGACGCCGATCCCGCCAACCAATAGGGAAATACCGGCAATAACAGAAATAGCCAGCTTGACACTGTTTAAGGTGGCATTGACTTGGTTGGTCATTTCTTCAACGCTCTGGGTCAAGACTTTGAACTGGGAGTTGTTGGTGTAGTACTGGTTCATATAGTCTTCCAGCTCTTTAGTAAACTTGATGGTGTTTTCGCTGGTGGCGGCGGTGACGGTAACCTGGCGGTAGCCCTTGGAACTGTCATTGGTCAGCCGCCCGGCGGTGGAGACCGGGATATAACAGGCCGTTGTTTTGCTATTTGGGTTGCGCCCGTTCATGGCGGCGGTCATGGGGTCGTCGTTGTATTCATAGATGCCGACGACGGTAAAGGTATGCATTCCCGAGGCTCCCCGGACCTCAATTTCCTTATTGAGGGCCTTGCTTAACTTATCTCCGTAGAGTTCCTTAGCCATCTTATCGGAAATGACTGCTGTATTGCGCAGGTTTTGTACGTCGGCCTCCCGGATAAAGCGACCGGCTAGGATTTTGATATTATTACTTTCGGCCGACCCGGGGCTCACCCCGTTTAAGGTGATGTTGGCCTTCCGGTAGCCATGGCGGACTTCGCCGCTGCCGGCAGACTTCTCTAAGCTCACGCCGACAATCCGGTCACCGAACCGGGCCTGCATGGACTCAAGCATTTCCGGCGAGATGAGGTCTTGCTCAGAAGGCTCATACATGTAGTCATCATCCCGGCTATTGACATAGAGGTAGACGTTTTGGGACCCGAAAGTCGAGAGGGAGGAGCTAATGCTCGAGGTCATGGCATCCCCGATGGTGAGGATGCTGATAACAGACGCGATGCCGATGATGATCCCCAGCATAGTAAGCAGGGACCGGATCTTATTGGCCCGGAGGCTTTCTAGGGCTAGGCGGATATTTTCGGTAATATTCATTGGCTCGCTGCCTCCCCCTCAAAGAGATACCCATCCTGCATGGTTAACTTCCGTTCTGTCTGGTCGGCCAGTTCAGGGTTATGGGTGATGAGTAAAATGGTCTTTTTAGACTCTTCATGGAGGCGGTGGAAGATATCCATGACCATGTGGCCAGTGGCTGTATCCAGGGCCCCGGTGGGTTCGTCAGCCAGGATGATGGCTGGATCATTGACCATGGCCCGGGCAATGGCGACCCGCTGCTTTTGCCCCCCGGAAAGTTCATTGGGCTGGTGGTTCATCCGGTCTTTCATGCCCACTAAGTCCAGGAGGTATTCAGCCCGTTCCCGGCGTTCCTTGGCAGGGGTGCCGGCATAGAGCATGGGAAGCTCTACATTCCTGAGGGCACTGGACCGGCCCAGGAGGTTAAAGGTCTGGAAGACAAAACCGATGAGGCGGTTGCGGATGCCGGATAGGTCCCCATCGCCGGCTTCGGCAATATTTAAGCCGTTGAGGAAGTAGCTCCCTTCAGTAGGTCGGTCTAGGGCGCCGATGATATTCATCAGTGTGGATTTACCCGACCCGGATTGACCGACAATCGATACAAACTGGCCCGATTCAATGGTCAAGTCAATCCCGTGGAGGATTTCCAGTTCATTGGGTTCGCCAATATAGTAGCTCTTGCGGATATTCCGCATGCGGATTAAAGAGGACTCACTCATAGGCTGCTCCCATCCTCGCTGGTCTCACCCTCGTCTGACTTCAGCTTGTCGCTGACCGTTACCCGACTGCCCTCGGTCATTTCCTCAGGGTCATTGAGGATTTTCAGGTGGTCCTTTAAGGCCTTACCGGTAATCACGACATTGACGTCATTTTCCAGCTCTGTTTTGACCGGGATCTTCTTTAATTCATAAACGCCTTCCTTGCCTTGGACCGGTTCCAAGGCCATGACATGCTTGCCCTGGTCGCTGTCGATAATGGCTCCGAAGGGGACGGCATAGACGTTTTCATCTTCGGCGGTGATGATATTCAGGCGGACCTTCATACCGGATAGCAGTTCTCTAGGTGCCTTTTCAATCACGATTTTTGCCGTAAAGGTGGGGTTGGCATCGCCGCTGGCACTGGGGGCAGCCCCATCGGCAGAAGGCATAGCGCTGGCTGCACTTTGGGTGGCTGCATTAGCGATAGAGACGACCCGGCCATGATAAACTTTGTCGCCGGTGGCGTCAGCCTTGATTTCAACAGACTGGCCAACGCGGACGGTCCGGAGGTCAAATTCCTTAAGTTCGGTCTTGATGACCAGGGCGTTTAAGTTTTCCAGCTTAAAGAGAGCGCCACTGGGCACACTGCCTTGCTTGGCAAAAATCTTGGTGACGGTGCCGGCCATGGGGGCCCGGATGGTCATATCCTGGAGGTCTTCATACATGGTGGCCAGTTCCACTTCTGCAGCGCTGGTATCGCCGGCTGCGGCTGTGGTGGCGATATTATCTTCATAGGTATTGATTTCTTCATTGGCTGCGACCCGGGCGGCAGCTAGGCTCCGCTGGGCCTGGTCATAGTTGCTTTTAGCGGTTTCAGCTTGCAGCTTGGCTGTGCTCAGGTTGTCTTGCCGGGCCTTGGCGGACTTGCCGCGAAGGTCCTTCTGGAAGTTTTCATTTTCAAGGGCCTGGTCATAGGCCAGCTGGGCCTGAGCCAAGGCCTCTTCCCGGCTGGTGATTTGGCTCTCCCAGGAAGACTTATTGGCATCGGCGCTGGCATACTTAGACTCGGCATCAGAGAGGGCCGTCTGGGCTCTGGAAAGGTCATTGTTGAGTGAATCCAGGTCACCGTACTGGGCATCGTTGGCCGGGAGCTGGCCCGGTACTTCCTGGTCCTGGTAGATGGGGTTGCCCGCTTCATCCTTGCCAATTTCGACTTGCTTGGTGGTGGTATAGCCGGCAATATCTCTTTGTTTTTGGGCAATGGCGGTTTGGGCATTATCCCGTTCGGTCCGGAGCCGCTGCCGGTCTTGGTCATATTGCTTGGCATCGTTAACCGCTTGGTTGTACTTGCTACGGGCTTCGCTTAACTGGGCCTTAGCTTGGTCTAAGCGTTGGGCCGCATTTTCCCGGGCTTGCTTGCTGCTGATTTTTGCTGAGGATTCATTGGTCAACTCAGGGTGGTAACCTTCTTCCAGGGCCTTTTTCATGTCCTGGTAATTTTTTTCAGCGGCATCCCAGGCATACTTGGCTGATTCGACAGCATTACCGGCAGAAACCAGGGTTGCATTGGTCCCGTTGTTTAAGGCCCGGGCCGCAGCATTATACCGGTTACGGGCGGCCTGGACTTGGGCATGGGCACTGCGGGCACTGACGCCGGCAGCTGCTTCCCGCTGGCGGATTTGCTGGCGGAGTTTCTTATCGTCCAACTTGGCTAGGACTTGGCCCTCTTCGACTTTTTCCCCTTCTTCAACGAAAATTTCTTTGATGGGGGCGGTTTGAGAGGTATAGACCTCCACATCCTTATCGGTTTGAATTTCCCCTGTGGCAGAAACGGTGGTGGAGAAGTGGGAGGGGGTCAGTTCGGTAACCCGGTCTGCAGCGATGGCCTCATCCCGGCCCTGGTTTAAGGCCGCATAGGCGACCCCACCAATGAGGAGGGCGATGACAACGCCACTGGCAATCAACCGTTGTTTTCGGGTAAACCGGCTTTTCTTTTGCCCTTGCTCGCCTTGACTCGCTGAGGCTTCTTTTTTAGAAAATGGATTTTGCATGGTGTCTATTCCTTTCATATTTCTTGGAGTGAAATCATTGTATCGCACCAATGGTACAATGTCAATTCAGGAAAGGGAAGAAGGGGAAAGAAGCCTATTCATTATAGCTATTTTATGGTAAAATATTAATCGCATAAATTCGTAAATATAATGAAGGTGATATTTTGTATTGTAATCATTGTGGCAATCAATTATCTGCAGGTGACCTTTTTTGTTCCCAGTGTGGGTCCAAGGTGGAACAAAAGCCGGTTGAGCCCTGGGATTTAGATGATAATGATTTTGATAGTACCCGCTTATATGATCCCCAGGAAACCCTGGACCAGCTCAATAAGACCGCACCGGTGGAGGCGTCCCGGTATAGTAGCCAGGCGGAAGAGCGGCCATCTGTCGGTCATCGGCCTTACAGCAATTACTATGAAAGGGAATCCAGCGCCCGGGCAGCCCAGCGTTTAAGCCGGCGCTGGCAGGATGCCAAAGAGAGTGTTTACACCCCTAAGGCTGACCAGGCTCCGATAGCAGAACGACCTGAACCGGTTCAAAAAGAAAGCAAGGAAAAAGAGGGCTCCCTGTTCAACCGCTTTTCAGCCAAGCTTGGCTATGGGCCGGAAGCTCAGCCAGCCAGTGATGACCACGTAGCGGCCAAGGCCAAGAAGAAGGCCCGGGTCAGTGAAAGAAAACAGGCCAAACAGCGTCATCGTCAAGAAGGAGAAGCGCCGAACTATCGGAGCCTATATGCTGGAATTGTTATTTTAGGGATTGTGATTGGGGTTATCTTAGGGCTCTTATTGGTTAAGCCCTGGAGTAATGGAAATCCGGAGCCCCAGCCGGTTGCAACCGGTGTGGTCGCCCCAGTTGAGCTTGCTCAAGCAGGTGAATAAGCGCATAGAAAAAAGGGTCTGCAGATGCAGGCCCTTTTCTTTTATTTAATCAGTTTGGAAATGGCTTTAAAGTCGGGGTGCTCAGAGGTCCGGCATAATTCGAAGAGGACGGCTTCAACTGTGGTTAGGCCGATGCCCTCGTGCATCATCCGTTTTAGGCCAATCTTGTGATCTAGCTCATAGCGGCTGGAGCAGGCATCCACCACGAGAAAGACCTGGTAGCCGGCAGCGGTCATGTCAATGGCGCTTTGGGCAACGCAGATATGGGTTTCAATCCCGTAGAGGAGGATGGTCTTCGGCGCCCGGTCTTTTAAGTCCTGGCGCAAGTCATCAGCGTCATAAATGCTGTAGCTCCGCTTGTCGTAGACCGGTGCGCCTTCTAAAACTGGCCGGAGGTCAGCAACGGTATCTCCCAGGCCTTTAGGGTATTGCCGGGTCACAGCGACCGGGACTTGCAGAATGTTGAGCCCTTCAGTGAGGATCCTCGCCCGGGCAAGGATGCGGTCAGCCTCCCGCATAACCGGTAGGAGTTTTTCCTGGTAGTCAATGGCGTAGGCAAGGGTTGAATCGGGAAATAGTCTCATAACATTACTCCTTTTTTGTAAATGCGTCAGGGTTTAAGGGGAGGAGGTCCTCGGGTAGAAAGAGACCGTCATGGCGAATGCATTCACCATCAAAATAAATATCGCCACCGCCCCATTCCGGCCGCATAATAAGGACCAGGTCCCAGTGGACATCGCTCTTATTACCATTGAAGGCGTCATCGTAAGCTGAGCCGGGGGTCAGGTGGATGCTGCCTGCAATCTTCTCATCAAAGAGGATATCGTTCATGGGATTGAGGATAAAGGGGTTACAGCCCAGGGCAAATTCCCCCAGATAGCGGGCCCCTTCATCGGTGTTAAAAATAGCTTCTAAGAGGTCGGGGTGGTTGCCGTCGGCATGGACAATCCGGCCATTTTTAAAGGTCAGGGTGACGTTTTCAAAGGTGGTGCCCCGGTAGCGGGAGGGGACATTATAGCGGATGACCCCGTTGGCGCTATCCTTGACAGGGGCGGTGTAGACTTCGCCATCAGGGATATTGCATTCACCGGCGCACTTGACGGCGTCAATCCCCTTGATGGAAAAGGCAATATCCGTTCCCGGGGCAACCAGGCGGACTTGGTCGGTCTGGTTCATCCTTTGGACCAGGGCATCCATGGCGGTGCTGAGCTGGCTATAGTTTAAGTTACAAACCTGGAAGTAGAAGTCTTCAAAGGCTGCAGTGCTCATATTAGCGGACTGGGCCATGGCCCCATTGGGGTAGCGGAGGATGACCCAGCGGGACCGGTCCACCCGGTCCCGGAGGACGGGGCTCATGGCCTTGGCATACCGGGCCAGCTGGGCTTGGTCCACATCGGCCAGTTCAGCGGAATTATCGCCGGCGCGGACGGCAATATAGGCGTCCATTTTTTTCATCCGGGCCAGTTCTAAGTCAGCCAGGTCAAGCATTTGGCTTTCCCGGGCCCCCTTCAGGTAGGCCCGGGTGAGCCGGGGTTCTGATAGCTGGAGGTAGGGGTTGGCCCCCAGGTCATAGCTGGCTTCCAAGAGGGCCTCAGCCAGGGGTAGGGCATCATGCCCGGAAATATCCAGGAGGACATTATCGCCTTCCTGGAGGTTTACCGAGTAGCCGGTGAGGTTTTTGGCGAGTGTTTTAATCCGATCATCCATTGATTTAACTCCTTAATTAATCTGCCACTGTTTTTTATCGAGGGTGCGGTACTGGATGGCTTCTGCAATGTGCCGTTCACTGATCGGGCCCCCGGTATCCAGGTCTGCTATAGTCCGGGCCAGTTTCAAAATCCGGTCGTGGGCCCGGGCCGATAGGCCTAGACTTTCAAAGGCCTGGCGCAAGAGGGCCTTAGGCTTGGGGCCCAGGGCGCAAAACTGCCGGATGTCCTGGTGACTCATGCTGCCATTGGCAAAAATAGACCGGTCGGCAAAGCGGTCGAGCTGGAGCTTTCGGGTGGCGATGACCCGCTTGCGGATCGTTGTGGAAGATTCAGCTTCTTTTTTATCATATAAGTCATTAAAGGCCACCGGGCTCAGCTCAATTTGAATATCAAAGCGGTCCAGAAGAGGGCCGGAAATTCGCTGGCGGTAGCGGCTGACCTGGGCAGGGGTGCAGGTGCATTCGTGGTGGGGGTCATTTAGATAGCCGCAGGGACAGGGGTTCATAGCGGCTAAAAGGATAAAATCACAGGGGTAGGTCACCTGGGCACTGACCCGGGAGACGGTGACCTCGGCATCTTCCAGGGGCTGCCTTAATCCTTCCAGGACCTCCCGGCGGTACTCCGGCAATTCATCCATAAATAGGACCCCGTGGTGGGCCAGGGAGACTTCACCCGGCCGGGGGATGCGGCCACCGCCAATGAGGCTGGCCTGGGAGGCGCTGTGGTGGGGACTGCGGAAGGGGCGGTCGGTGACGAGAAAGTGTTGGTCCGTTAAGAGGCCGGCCACAGAATAGAGCTTACTGGTTTCTAAACTTTCGGCCTGGGTGAGCGGGGGCAAGATGCCGGTAAAGGCCCTGGCCAGCATGGTCTTACCAACGCCAGGCGACCCGATAAATAAAACATTATGGGCACCTGCAGCCGCAATTTCCAGGGCCCTTTTTGCCTCATCCTGGCCCTTGACATCTGAAAAATCATACTTTAAGGGACGGTCGGCCTGGAGGATCTGGTCTATATCCGGTTTCGGCTCACAAGTGACATCTGCCGGATCCTTCAAAAAAGCGACCACCTGGCTTAAGTGGTTAAAGCCGTAGACCGGGGCATCGCTTAGGGCCGCCTCCTTGGCATTGGCAGCCGGCAGGACCATTTTAAGGCCGGCGGACTTGGCCTCCAGGGCTGCCGGTAAGACGCCATGGACCGGGTGCAGGGCCCCATCCAGGCCCAGCTCACCTAAGACCATAAACTGGTCAAGGCCTTCGGCCGGTAGCTGCTCGGTGGCAATTAAAATAGCCAAGGCGATGGGCAGGTCATAGCTGGGCCCTTCCTTCTTTAGGTTGGCAGGGGCCAGGTTGACCACAATCTTCCGTGGCGGAAAATCAAATCCGGCGTTTTTTAAGGCAGTATGGACCCTTTCCTTGCTTTCACGGACGGCAGTATCCGGCAGGCCGACGATATCCCAAGAGGGTAGGCCGCGTGCGGCATCTATTTCAACAGAAACGGTATAGACCTCTAAGCCGGTCAGGCAGGCACTCTTTAATTGGGCAAGCATGGGATACCTCCTAGGAAGTGATCTGGTAACTGGTCCATAAACTGGAAGTGACGGCGTGCATCATCCGGTCTCTGATACCGGGGTTGTCTTTCGCCAGCTGGGCAATTAAGGCCTTTTCCTCTGACCGCTTGGTAAAGCCGTCTGCCGGGCAGGCATTATGCATAATCGGCAGGTCTAACTTTCTGACGATCCGGCGGATATCGGCCTCTTTTACAAAGACCAGGGGCCGGATAACGGTGAGGTCCGCCCGGCTCAAGTAGGCCCTGGGGGCAAAGGTGTGGAGCCGGCCCTCAAAGAAAAGACTCATGAGGAGGGTCTCAATGACATCATCTAAATGATGGCCCAGGGCGACCTTGTTACAGCCATTGGCTGCGGCCCAGTTGTTGACTGCCCCTCGCCGCATCCGGGCACAGAGGGAGCAGGGATTTTTTTCCTGGCGCTCTTCAAAGACAATGGGGCCAATATTAGAGGGCACCACTTCAAAGGGAATGGATAATTCTTCACATAAGGCCCGGTGGGCGGTATAGTCGTTTTCCCAGCCCAGGTCCACGCTCATGGCCTTAATTTGGAAGGGGGTCGGCAGGGTCTTTTGTAAGACTGCCAAACTATAGAGAAGTAGGGTGCTGTCCTTGCCGCCGGATAGACCGATACCGATACAGTCACCAGCTTCAATCAGTCCGTAATCCCGACTGGCCCGGCGCATAGGGGCAAAAAGGTCCTTATTATAGGCCCGCCAATTTCGCTTCATATCATCGCTCCTTTTCTTTATTATAGGAAAGGCACCGGTAAACAGCAAGTAAGAGGAACAAAAAAGAAACAGTTGCCGGGAAAACTTGAGGGGCGGCTCCCCTTCAGCTATAGTAAAGGTAAAGACGATTGAAGGAGGTTTCCTAATGCTGAAAAAAAGAATCATGGCCCTCATGGCCGGGGCCCTATGCTTAACCGCCTGGTCCCTGGCCACTGCAGAACCAGCCCAGGCCCAAGTGGTCCGGTCTGAACCGATTGCGCCGGGTGTTGTGGAAGAAATGCACCACTGGCAGAATGCCCGTATTGGGGTGTGGCGGTGTGACTTAACCAACCCCAACACAGACTTACGCCTGGTGGCCGGTGCCGGTGAGTATACCCGGCGGGCAACGGTCGGCCAAATGAGCGCTCGGACCAATGCCGTCGCCATGATGAATGGCGATTACTTCAACATGGCCCTGCAGGGCTCGCCCATAGGTCCATCTATTGTGAACGGCCGCCTGCAGAGCTCGCCGGCGGTGATTATCGGCCTTTACTCCCTGGGTATTGATGCCGGCGGTACAGCCCATATCGAAGCCATGACCTTTAATGGTGGCGTCAAGGCCGCCGATGGGGCCAGTTTCCCTCTGGATGGTCTGAATAAGACCTACTACTGGCATGACCCATCCGGCCAAGAAAGCCATACCGATACCATCCAGATGTACAATGATTTCTGGGGCAGCGCTTCCCGAGGCCATGCCACGAATACTGAAGTTCTTATCGGTCCTGATGGCACGGTCGAGCAGATTTCCTATGGGAAAAACCTGCCCTATCCGGTCCCGGATGGAAAGATCATCTTACAGGCCAATGGCCAAGGGGAGCTTTTTGTCAAAAAACACCTGAAAATCGACCAAAAGGCTCAAGTCTGGGCCGGCGTCCAACCGGACCGCCAGTGGAAGTTCCTGGTTGGGGGCCATGCCCTCCTGGTCAATGACGGCCAGCTGGTACCCTACACCAAAGATATCAATGTCTTAGGGGGCGTCCGGGCCCGGACCGCCGCCGGTATTTCAGCTGACGGCAAGACGGTCTACTTTGCTTGTGCAGAAGGGCGGACCAGCCGGAGCGCCGGCCTTTCCTTGGGCCAGCTCAGCCGCTTTATGCAGGCGCTAGGGGCTGATAAGGCCGTCAACCTGGATGGGGGCGGGTCCAGTACCCTGGTGAGCCGGCCTCTGGGGAGTTTTAACCGGCAGGTGGCTATTGCCCCGGAAGGCTTTGGGGCCCAAAGGGCTGTGGTCAATGGCATCGGGATATTTAATGAAACGCCGGAAGGGCCTGTTGTAGCCGGAAAATTATCCGGCCCCAGCCGGCTGGTACAGGGAGAAAGTGGCCAGTTTGGCTTGGCAAGTGCCTGGGACGCCAATTACCACCCTAAGGCCACCCAAGGCCTGGCCTTAACCTATACAGATGGTGGCCAAAATGGCATCTGGGATGGTCCCTGGTTTGTAGCCCTCCAGCCCGGTACGGTTTCGGTCAAAGCTCTGGCTGATGGTCGGGAACTTGCCCAGAAAGACTTGGTCATCCAGGGCCCGGAAGCGGTATCCGGTATCCGAATTCAGTTGGACAAATTTATGGTTCAGCCCGGTGACTTCGTCAATGCCCGGGTCTTTGCTAAAACCCTGGATGGTCGGTCTATAGAGCTATCTCCTCGGGTGATTAATTGGCAGCTGGAAGGCTTTACCGGCGACATTACCGGCGAGTATGGGGCCTTCGGGATTAACCAGCTCAATAACCTAGCAAATGGTAAAATTAAGGCGACCTTTGGCAACCATACCGCCGAAGCCTACCTGGGTAACCCAGCCTATCGCTTGCTAGACCTGGGCATTGGTCAGAGCCAGTATTGGCTGGATGGCCAGGCTCATCAGCTGGATGTGGCGCCCTATATTCATGAAGGGCGGACCCTTGTGCCCTTGCGGCTCATTGCTGAAGCCTATGGTGGAGAAGTGACCTGGTCCGATGAGCGGCGAGAAGTGGAAGTGGCCCTTGGCCAAACCCGGATTATCCTACCGGTTGATGAAAACCGGGTGACAGTGAATGGGGACAGCCGACCCATCGATGTATCCCCGCAGATTCGTAATGGCCGCACCTTCGTACCCATCCGCTTTATTGCTGAGACGGTAGGGATGCAGGTGGAATATAACGACCAAAGTCGGACCGTTAGCATCATTGCGCCAAAGGAATAGCCTGGTAAATAATCCTTGGCGAAAATAAAAAGCCGGGCCGAATGAGCAAATCATTCGGCCCGGCTTTTTAGCTGGCTTAGTCTTCGTCCGGGGCTGTCCATGTTTTAAAGGTCATCATATTGAGGGGGACATCCTTGACCAGGGGAATTAAGTCGGGGCGGCCCCAATATTTTTCCTTGTTTTCGATGGATTCTAAGAGGACCACCACAGGGACCTTCCCGCCAAAGCCCTCATGATACTGGAGCATCCGCTTGGCCCGGGTTTCAGGGTCTAGGTCTAAGAAGTTATTTTCAACGACAGCGACGCCAATAACGCGTTCTTCGGTTTTTACCAGAGCACCGTTAAATTTCATTTTATCACCTCAGCTGCCATTATATCATAGGCGCGAAAAGGCGCAACTCTGTTGCCGAGATTCCTTTTACAGGGTAGTATTAAGGGGAGGAGGGGAGCCTGATGCGTCGAATCTTACATATTGATATGGATGCTTTTTTTGCCGCCGTTGAGCAACGGGACCATCCCGAATGGCAAGGCAAGCCGGTGATTGTTGCCGGGGCTTCCGATACCCGGGGCGTGGTTACGACTGCCTCCTATGAAGCCCGGGTTTTTGGCGTTCATTCGGCGATGCCCGTCATGCGGGCCAAACGCCTTTGCCCGGCAGGTATTTATGTACCGGTTAGGAAAGATGCCTACCGGCAGGAGTCCAAGGTGATTATGGGCTTACTGAGCAAGGTCACCCCCACCATGGAAATTTTATCTGTCGATGAGGCTTTTTTAGATGTGACCGAACAAACAGCAGATATGGCAGCCGCCATTCGCCTGGCTAAGGCCATCCAGTACCGGATTCATGCCTTACGAGGTCTGACCTGTTCGGTAGGAGTATCCTATCAGAAGTTTGCTGCCAAGCTGGCCAGTGATTTTAATAAGCCGGCTGGCTTGACGGTCATTAACCAGGAGAATTTCAAAGACCAGGTCTGGCCCCTACCGGTCGGCCGGATGATGGGGGTTGGTCCCCATACCCAGGCCCTTTTGGAAGGCGAGGGGATTTATACCATAGAAGACCTGGCTAAAAGCAACGTACATAGCCTTGCCCGCTTACTGGGCAAGCGGGCAAGCGATATTTATGACCGGGCCAATGGCGTTGACCCCCGGCCGGTCGTGACCGTAAGGGAGGCTAAGTCCATTGGCCGGGAGCGGACCTTTTCCATCGATATTGCCGATAAAGAGGCCTTGAAAAAAATCCTGGCTGACCTGGTCCAGGATGTATCCAAGCGCTTAAGGCGGGAGGCCTTACTGGCAAAAACCGTCACCTTAAAATGGCGGCTCAGCGATTTTACCACCCATACCAAGCAGGTCCAGCTGCCCTGGCCGGTCAATGGCTTTAAGCCCCTTTGGCAGGCGACAAATGCCCTCCTGAATGACTGCTATACCGGGGCCCCCCTGCGGCTCATTGGCATGACGGCCTCCCAGTTAAGTGGTGAAAATGATCCGGATGTCCAGCTGGCCCTTTTTAATGAAAGCGGTGACCTAGATGACCTGGACCGGCTGATTGAACGGCTCCAGATCAAGTATGGCAAGGACAGTATGATGCGGGCCATACATTTACCGAAAAAAGGGGACCATCGTCCAAGATAGGAGGTCAATATGACTTTTGATAAGCAATCCATCGCCCAGGTGAAAACGCAGGTGAAAAACATGGCCCCGGTAGACCAGGAAGCCCTCATTCCAGCCTTACGGGCTGATGCCCGCCGGGGCCTCCAGCTTTTAGCTGACCAGCTGGAAAGGCAAATGGTGCAGAGAAAGGTAGAGGAGGACCGGCTGAGGGCCCTTTGGGCCCATGAGAACCGGCTAAGAAGCCAGGGCTATATTCGGATTGCCGGGACCGACGAGGCAGGTCGCGGGCCTTTAGCGGGACCGGTTGTTGCTGCTGCTGTCATCCTGCCGGCGGGGATCCTCCTACCGGGCTTAAATGATTCTAAGAAACTAAGCGAAAAAAGTCGGCAGGGCCTGGCCAGTCAAATTCGGGGCCAGGCCCTGGCCTATGCCCTTGGGCAAGCGAGTGTGGAAGAAATTGACCGGCTCAATATCCTCCATGCGGCGGAGTTGGCCATGAACCGGGCCCTGGGGGCCCTGGGTGACTTTTCGATTGTCCTGGTAGACGGCACCAACCGGCTGGCGCCGGCATTTAAGCAAGAAAATATTATCGGCGGTGACCAGGTCAGTGCCTCTATCGCAGCGGCCTCTATCTTAGCGAAAGTCCACCGGGATGCCCTGATGGTCAAGTTGGATGAGCTATACCCGGGCTATGGCCTGGCCCGGCACAAGGGCTATGGTACCGCCGACCACTATGCGGCTCTCCGCGAGCTGGGTCCCTCTCCCTGTCACCGACGGTCCTTTAACCTGGGCCATACAAAAAGATAAGGAGTCCCGGGAGGGCTTGCACCGGATTTTCAGGATACTTGAGCAAATAGAGGGATTTTTCGCCTTTTTTTCTTAAAAGAAATTTATGCCTACTGAATCGTTTTGGAAAATGCTGCAATTAGGGTACAATAGTATATATTAGGATGATGAGGAGGTGCCTATGGCCAAGCCCCGTAAACGGCCCGCAAGACAAAGGCCGCGGCAAAAAAGCAAGGGACGGAAAAGAGCCACCCAGCGGCGGTCCCAAAAAAGCAAAAGTCGCCTGGCGATTATCGTCGTCTTCTTTGTCCTCCTCGCCCTAGCCATCATGCTCAATAACCCCTCCAGTCCGGAGGCGGTCACCGTTGAATATACCGGTAACCATGAATTTTACTTTGAACAGATGGCGCCGATTGCCCAAAAATATGGCAAACGACAGCATATCCACCCCTCCCTTATCCTGGCCCAGTCAGCTCTGGAATCCGGCTTTGGTCAATCGGACCTCGCCCGCATCCACAATAACTACTTTGGCATCAAGCGGACCGATAAGGAAAATGCAGCCACCTACGACACCGAAGAAGTGCTGGGTGGGGAGTCCATTACCGTTTCCGCTGAGTTCCGGGCCTATGATTCTGTAGAGGCGTCTGTCAAGGATTATACCAAGCTGGTCGGAACCCTGCCCAGGTATCGGGGTGTCGTGGAGGCAGAGACCCCTGAGGCTGCAGTCAAGGCCCTGGTCAAAGGCGGTTACGCCACTGACCCGGCTTATGCTCAAAAACTCATTCAAATCATCCATACCTATGAACTGGACAAGTATGACCAATAAAAAAGCGCCTGATGACAGGTCATCAGACGCTTACAGCTTAAAAGAGGTAGAAGTAAGTCAAGACCACAATCCCCAAGACAATCCGGTAGTAGCCAAAGGCCTTAAAGTCATTACGTTTTAAGTAGTTCAGCAAGAATTTAATAGCCATGATGGAGACCACAAAGGCAACGACCATGCCAAAAATCAAGTAAAAAGCTTCGACAGCTGTAAAGTCAAAGCCAAACTTGACCAATTTTAAAAGGCTGGCACCGAACATCACCGGGATGCTCATAAAAAAGGAAAACTCTGTGGCGATAAAGCGGGAGGTCCCACATAACATCCCACCGATAATGGTCGAACCTGAGCGTGAGGTGCCGGGGATGAGGGAGAGGACCTGAAAAATACCGATGGCCAGGGCTGTTTTATAGCTGAGCTGGTCAAAAGATTCAATATTAAAATGCCCTGAGCTGTGCCGGCGTTCAATTAAGATAAAGACGACCCCGTACACAATTAAGGCAATGGCAACCACTGTCGCATTAAAAAAGTGGGCTTCCATCCAGTCATCCAAAGGCAGGCCGATAAGGGCTGCCGGCAAACAACCGACGAGGGTTTTGCCCCATAAATTAAAGGTGGCCTTCTTTTCCACAGGGCTCTTCTTCTTAGCCCAGGGGTTGAGCTTTTCAAAGTAGAGGACAACAACGGCTAAAATAGCCCCCAGTTGGATGACCACTAAGAACATTTCCCAAAAATCACGGGAAACATTTAATTTGATAAACTCTTCCACTAAAATCATGTGACCGGTACTTGAAATCGGGAGCCACTCTGTGATCCCTTCCACGATGCCAAGTACTAAAATCTTTAGTAATTCAGCTATATTCACGTTTTTCCTCCTAATATCAAATGGCAATATGCTTATTTTAATGGATAGGCCATTTGGGTTCAAGAGGTTAGAAAGGATTATTGTGACCAAGTCGGTAAACGATTATCAAAAAGTATGGGCCATAGGTGACCTGCACCTCTCAATCGGTTTATCTCCTGACCTGGCCAAGCCGATGGATGTTTTTGGCGACCACTGGCTAGACCATACGGCACAAATAGAAGAAGCCTGGCAGGCGAAAGTTGGCCCAACGGATATTGTCTTGCTGCCCGGCGATTTATGCTGGGGGAATAAACTGGAGGATGTCCTGCCTTCCTTAGACTGGCTGGAATCCCTGCCCGGTCAAAAAATCCTCTGCCGCGGGAACCATGATAATTGGTGGCAGAGCATTCGCCGATTGCGTGATAGCCTACCGGCCAGTATCCACCTCATCCACAACGACTGTGTGGTCCTCGGCGATATGGCCTTTGCCGGTAGCCGGGGCTGGAGCTTTTACGACCAGGAGGGGGGCGGGCACCAGGCTAAAATGATCAGGCGGGAAGTGCTCCGTTTGGAAGCCAGCCTCAGTAAAATTCCGGAAGATGTCCGGTTGAGGTTTGCCCTCATGCATTTTCCACCCTTTAGGGAAGCCGGCGAAGAAAGTATTTTTACGCAATTATTGGCAAAATACCAGATCAATTATTGTGTATATGGCCATTTACATGGGTCAGATTGCTGCCGCTTTCAAAAAGTATCCATGGGAATGACAGAATTTCAGCTGGTTTCATCAGATTATCTTGATTTTTCTCCAGTTAATATCTATAATAAATATTGAGAAAAGGTGACAATGAAGGTTATATTAAAAAAGGACATGGAATGCAAAATTTGTAGGGAATTTAAAAGCGCCCATGTTCAAATCAAAGGGAGGTTAGTTTATGTTTGAGCAGTTGTTATTAGCACGCTGGCAGTTTGCCATTACAACGGTCTATCACTTTCTATTTGTACCGTTGACCATGGGTCTGCCTATTATGATTGCATTAATGCAAACCAAATACGTGCGCACCGGTGATCCCAAATATAAAACCATGACGAAATTTTGGGGTAAGTTATTTATTATTAACTTTGTATTAGGGGTAGCCACCGGTTTGGTACAGGAATTCCAGTTTGGTATGAACTGGTCTGGGTATTCCCGCTTTATGGGGGACATATTCGGTGCACCCTTGGCTATTGAAGCCTTAGCCGCATTCTTTATTGAATCTACTTTTATTGGGATTTGGGTATTCGGTTGGGACCGGTTACCTAAAAAAATTCATTGTCTCTGCATCTGGTTGGTTGCCTTTGCTTCTAACTTATCGGCCGTTTGGATTTTGATTGCAAACTCTTTCATGCAAAATCCTGTCGGTTATCAGATTGTCGCTCACGAAAGTGGAATGGATCGGGCGGAAATGACCAGCTTCTTAGAAGTCATTACCAATCCCTACGTCTTGCATCAATTCCCACACGTCTTTACCGCTGGCTTATGCACAGCAGCCTTCTTTGTCTTAGGTATCAGCGGCTATCACCTGGCTAAGGGTCAGTATAAGCCCGTCTTCCAATCTTCTTTCAAAATTGCTGCAGTGGTAGCTATCATTGCTTCCTTAGCTGTAGCCGGCATTGGCCACTTCCAAACCCAGTACCTGGGTAATGAAAAGCCGATGAAATTGGCTGCCATGGAAGCCCTGTGGGAAACCACAGAAGAAGCACCGCTGGCACTTTTTGCAGGTATTGACCAGGAAAATGGTACCAATACCACAGAAGTCGCTATTCCTAAACTCTTATCTTTTATGGCCCACAACAACTTCACTGACCCTGTTCAAGGGATCAATGACCTACAAGAACAGTACAGTCAAGAATATGGCGAGGGGAACTATATCCCTGATGTCTTTAGTATGTTCTGGAGCTTCCGCATCATGGTTGGGGCCGGTATGTTAATGATCGTCCTGGCCTTAGCAGCTCTTTTCATTGCATGGCGGAAGAAATACCATGATGGTGGTGCAGTTAATCTTCTGTATAAGATTTTACTGCCGGCCATTGCCTTACCCTACCTGGCTAACACCTTTGGTTGGTTAATTGCGGAAATGGGTCGTCAACCGTGGATTGTTTACGGCTTACAAAAAACCGAAGATGCTGTTTCTACAGCGATGCCTGCCAGTTATGTGTTAATTACCCTGATTGGCTTTACCCTGGTTTATTTGGTATTGGCGATTATTGACGTAAAGCTTATTGTAAAATACGCTAGAAAAATTGACGATGAAGCCAAAGAACCTATGGCAAAAGAGGAGGGCTCATTGTGGATTTAAATATTATCTGGTTCATTTTAGTCACTGTCCTGTTTATCGGTTTCTTCTTCTTAGAAGGGTTTGACTATGGTGTTGGGGCCCTCATTCCTATTGTCGGTAAGACTGATGATGAGAAACGGGTTGTCCTAAACACGATTGGGCCCTTCTGGGATGGGAATGAAGTATGGTTAATTACGGCTGGTGGGGCAATCTTTGCAGCTTTTCCCCATGTGTATGCCACCCTCTTTAGCGGCTTTTACCTGGCCCTGTTCCTGATCTTAATTTGCTTAATCTTACGGGCTTGTGGGATTGAATTCCGTTCTAAACAAGCCAGCACCAGCTGGCGGAATGGCTGGGATACCATCATTTCCGTTACGTCTCTTCTATCAGCCGTCCTTTGGGGCGTTGCTGTTTCTAACCTGGTGGCAGGGGTGCCTATTGATGAGAGAATGGAATTTGTCGGTAACTTCTTCACCCTCTTATCACCCTTTACCATTCTTGGCGGTATTGTATTTGCCCTGGTCTTCTTGTATCATGGGGCTACCTACTTGCAATTGAAAGTTGGCGAAGCTACGGTCCTCGATCGGTTGCATGCGTTGGCACCTAAGCTTGGGATTGGTATGATTGTGGCAACAGTCCTTTGGGTTGTATATGCCTACTTCACCACAGGTATGTTTGATAAACCGGTTTGCCTTGCCCTCTGCGCTGGCGCTGCGGTTTGCATGATTTTATCTGTACTTTTCAACCTTAAAGGCCGGCATGGTATTGCCTTTATCATTATCGCTTTAGCCATTGCCCTGACCACAATTACGGTATTCGTTGGTCTCTTCCCGAATATCATGATTTCTACCTTAAACCCTGAATGGTCCTTGAATATTTATAATGCGTCTTCCAGTCAATACACCTTGAAGCTCATGACCATCGTTGCTGTTTGCCTGGTGCCGGTGGTACTGGCTTACCAAGCCTGGTCTTTCTATGTATTCCGGAAACGGGTTAAAAAAGAAGACGTTCATTATTAAAATCAGGTAAGCTTAAAACGGCCACCTTTGGGTGGCCGTTTTCTTTTTTATCCTTTAGTTGGTTTCGCTTCAGGGTTTTTAATCAGTCAAATCATCGCTCAGCTATGATGCGTTATGAGGGAGGCTTCTTTTGATTAATAAAAATTTACTGGGTGAGCTCAAAAAATCCCCACTCCTATTTTCTCTTACCGTCCTCTTGGCCTTGCTAGGGGCCCTGGCAACGGTTGTAGAGTACTGGGCCTTAGCCTCCCTCATTGATGGTCTGATTTTTTCAAACCTAGGAGATGAAAGGCTAAAGGGCTATCTTTTCCTGACCCTGGCCGGCTTGGCGGTCAAGGTCCTATGCCAGCTGGGGTCTGACTTCTTTGGCCTGCAATTAAGCGAAATGGTCCAGGTGGAACTGAGGGAGGCCCTGGTCAATAAGATGAAGACCACCAACCCGCTCCTTGTTCGGTCCCAATCTATCGGTCAATTGATGACCACCTACCTGGAAGGGGTGGACAAGCTGGCGGTTTATTTCCATAGCTACCTGCCCCAGCTGGTGAAGTCTTTCGGTATTCCGATTTGCTTTTTGGTCTTTATCTTCCAGCTCGACCTCATTAGTGGCTTGGTTATGGTGGTCACCCTGCCCCTGATTCCCTTCTTTATGGTCTTGATTGGCAAGTGGACGACCAGCATTACCCACCTGCAATGGAAAAAGCTACAGATTTTAGCGGCCTATCTCCAAGATGTACTCCGGGGCCTGGAAACCCTTAAAATTCTTGGCAGAAGCAAGGACCAGGGTGAGCGGATTGCTGAAGTCAGTGAAAGTTACCGGGTAACGACCTTGAAGGTTCAGCGCTGGGCCTTTCTATCTTCCCTGGTCCTTGAACTGGCGGCTACCTTGTCCATTGCTATTGTTGCGGTGGGCCTGGGCCTACGCTTGGTGACCGGGGAGTTAAATTACCTGCCGGCCTTCTTCATCCTCTTACTGGCCCCGGAATACTACCAGCCCATGCGGGAACTGGGCGGGTTTTTCCACTCCGGTATGGATGCCGATGAGGCGGCCCAGGATATTTATGCCTTTTTGCAGTTGCCTGACCGGCAGACCCAGGTCCGGGTACCGGCCCAGGCCTTTGACCATTTGGAATTTAAAAATGTTTCCTATAATTATCCGGGGAGCCCGGCCTTGGCTGTCGAAGACATCAGTTTTAACTGGCGGGCAGGGGAAAAGCTTGCCTTGGTGGGTATGAGCGGCAGTGGGAAGACCACCCTTTTATACCTGGCCCTAGGCTTTATCACCCCCACAGCCGGTGAAATCCTCTTAAACGGCAAGCCCCTCAAGGACCAGGTTGCCATCTGGCAGGCAAAAATAGGCCTAGTTCCCCAGGACCCCTATGTATTTCGGACCACCATCGCCCATAATATTGCCCTGGAAAATCAGCCGGAGCCCAACCGGGTGAGGCGGGCATCTGAGGTATCAGGCCTGACCGGTCTGCTGGCTGACCTGCCTGCAGGTCTGGAAACGCCTGTCGGTCAGGGGGTCCATACCCTTTCCGGCGGTCAAACGGCCTTATTAGCCATTTCCCGGGTCTTTTATCAGGCTTCAGAAGTCGTTTTTCTGGATGAACCGACAGACCACCTGGACCTGGCCAGTGAAAGCCAGGTTCTAGGTGCCCTGAAAAACCTTCTAGCCGGCCGGTCGGCCTTTATGATTGCCCACCGCCTTCATACCATCCGGGATGCTGACCAGGTCCTGGTTATGGATAAGGGCCGGCTGGTGGAACGGGGGACTTACGACCAGTTGATGGCCCGACAAGGGGCCTTCTATGCTCTGACAGGAGGTGGCAGCCATGCGTGACGCCTGGCAGTTTTTACTGCAGATGCTTAAGCCGATGCGGTATCGGATTATTCTGGGCGCCTTATTGGTTGCCCTGACGGTTTTTGGAAATGTAGGCCTCCTGGCAACGTCCGGGGTACTTTTGACCCGGGCGGCCCTGAAGCCTGAGCTCCTCCTGCTCATGCCCCTGATTACCGGGGTTCGCTTTTTTGGGACAGGCAGGGCAGCTGTCCGCTATGCAGAACGCCTTTATAATCACAGCCTGGCCTTTCGAATTTTAACAGGCCTGCGGGAGGCCCTCTACAAGCGCCTGGAGCCCCTGGTCCCAGACCTGATTCAAGGCTATTCGGAGGGGCAGTTATATAACCGCCTCATCGGTGATGTGGAGGTGCTCAAGTACTTTTACCTCCGAGTGGTTTCCCTGCCGGTGGGGACGATTTTGGTCATCCTGGGGACCTCGATTTTTACCAGTCTCTACGTGCTGCCGGCCGGTATCCTCCTGGCCTGTGACTTGCTGGTTTCCTTCTGCCTGATTCCGCTCCTATCGGTGCGCAGTCAGATTAAGATTGACCATAAGCGCCGCCAGTCCAGGGATGAATTATCCAATACCTTTACGGATATCTTTCATGGCCTCTTTGAATGGCAGACCAGTGATTTTGGTGACCACTTGGAAGACCGGGTCAACCAACTATCCCATGCCGACTTGCAAGCGCAAAGGCAGGGGGTCTGGGTCGAAAGACTGGCCATTCATGGTTTGGCCTTTTTGGCTCATGGTACGGCCCTGGGCGTCTTAGTGCTTACAGCACCGGCAGTCAGGGCGGGGGACTTGTCGATTTGGGTTTTACCCATGTTGACCCTTGTGGCCATGGCCAGTTTTGAGACCCTCAACCAGCTGCCCCAGGCCCTGCGCGAGTGTTGGATGTCCTTAGAGGCAGCGAAGGAATTGGCAGATATCCGGCCCAGCAGGCCCCTTCCACCCGCTGGCGACCAATTACCCGCCAGCCTGGATATCCAGGTTGAGGGGGTAGGCTTTTCTTACCACCAGCTGGAAGGAGAGGCCCTCAAAGATATCCATTTGGAAATCCCTCATGGCCGCCATGTGGCCTTTGTAGGGACCAGTGGCAGCGGTAAAACCAGCCTCGCCCGGCTCTTGCTCCGCCTGTGGCGGCCGGATAGGGGAGAGGTGCGCCTAGGCGGCCTGCCCTTGGACCAGGTGGAGGAAAGTTTTTTACGGGATACCATCGGCTATTTGGAGCAAACGCCGGCCTTTTTCAATACCTCTATCCGAGATAACCTGCGCTTAGCTAAGCCGGAGGCAGAGGACCCAGAGCTCATGGAAGTTCTCAAGGCTGTCCAGCTGGACCAGGTGGTTGCGGCTTGGCCGGAAGGGTTAGATACCTCCATTTTAGAAAATGGGACCCGTCTGTCCGGTGGGGAGCGCCAGCGCTTGGCCCTGGCCCGGGTGATCTTGCAAAATCCGGATATTGTGATTTTAGATGAGCCCCTGCATAACTTGGATGGTCTAACCTCCCAGATGTTGGATGCCTTTTTAGACCAATGGGCAGCCGACAAGACGGTCATCTTAATCACCCATGAATTAAAAACGTTACCCTTTGTTGACTTTATTTACCTCTTTCAACATGGTAAAATATGCGCAAGTGGTCCTCATTCAACATTATTGGCAGAATCGGAATATTACCAGAATTTGTGGCGGTTAGAGCAAGAGCGAATATAGGAGGGCAAATGGTGGAATTAAGAACGGAGAGAATGTTAACTTGGCTGACTGCCTCAAGCTTTGACCGGCATCCCGGCCTTTGTCATGCCTTTTCAACGCGGTTAGGTGGCGCCAGTCGCTACCCCTATCGCGGTTTAAACCTAGGCTTAAAGACCCAGGACCTGCCGGCGTGTGTGCAGGCCAACCGTATCCGCTTTTTAAGCCAGTTTGGCATTCGCCCGGAAGAGGCTGTTAGCCTTTCCTTTGTGCACAGCAACCGGGTGGCTTATATCGGCGAAGAGGACAAGGGGAAGGGCTATCTGGACCTGGGCTCAGTGCCGGCAGAGGCAGACGGGATGGTCACCAATGCCAAGCGGTGTGCCTTATTTGTGACCTTTGCCGATTGCCCGCCGGTCCTCTTTTATGACCCCTACAACCAGGCGATTGGGGCTTGCCATGCCGGTTGGCGGGGGACGGTAAGTGGGATTGCCGGCGAAACAGTCCGGGCGATGACCATGTACTTTGAAAGCGATCCGGCAGAAATAGAGGTGGTCATTGGTCCCTGTATTGGACCGGATGTTTTTGAAGTGTCGACGGAAGTCATTGAAGCGGTTCAAGGACATAGTGGCAACTGGATGGACCTCTTGCGGGAAAGCCCTTATGATCATAAGGCCCTGTTTGATATTCGTCTGGCCCTAACCTGGCAACTGGAAGGGGCTGGTATCCGTGGGGAAAACATTGACCACATCGACCTGTGTACCTTTAGCCGGAATGACCTCTTCTTTTCGCACCGGCGGAGCTTTGCTGACACCGGTCGGATGGGTGCCTTTATTATGCTCGATGGGGCGGTATGATGCTCTCTAACCGCTTACAAACCATCACTGGCTATGTTCCGGCGGGGAGTCGTCTGGCGGATATTGCCTGCGACCATGCCCAGTTGGCTCGCGCCTTAGTGCAAGCAGGTGCGGTGGATTTGGCCATTGCTGCTGACCTCCGGTCAGAGCCCCTGCGTCGGGCCCGGCGGGCCGCTGCAGAAGAAGCGATTCAACCCGGCCGGCTGGTCTTCCGTCAGGGCGATGGCCTAGAGGTCTTAGACCCCGGTGAATGTGACGTGATTGTCATTGCCGGCGTTGGCGGCAAGCTCATTGAACAAATGCTCAAGGCCAGGCCGGAAGTGGCCCAGGCCGCCGGTCGCCTCATCCTGTCCCCCCAACGGTCCCCCTGGCTGGTACGCCAATGGGCCCAAGACCAAGGCTATGCCATCTATGATGAACAGGTTGTCATGGAAGATGGCTACTTTTATGAAATTATTGTTTTGGACAAGGCACCAGAGCCCCAAGGACTCAGTCAGCTGGATATCCGCCTGGGGCCCATCATCGCCCAGGGAAGGGACAGCTTATCCCGTACCTACTTGGCCTGGCGGAGAGCGGCAGACAAACGGGCCTTGGCCAAAATGGCCCTTGCAGCGGAGGAGCATCCGGCCATCCGGGAGAAAATGATCAGTCTACAAGCGATTTGGAAGGAATGGGAGAAGCGATATGGCTATTCAGATGCATGATATTATCCAGGCAATGGAAGCGCTGGCCCCAAGCCGGCTGGCAGAATCTTGGGATAACCCAGGGCTGGCCTGTGGCCGGCCAGACCAGGCAGTGACCGCTGTCTTCCTGGCCCTGACGCCCACTATGGATGTGCTCCAACGGGCGCAGGAGGTCGGGTGTGAGGCGGTGATTACCCACCACCCCCTGATTTTTAAGCCGGTTAAGTCCCTGGCGGAAACGGCCTCTCCGGCCCGGGAATTGGCCTTCCTGGTGCGCCATGACATGGCCCTTTTTTCTGCCCATACCAACCTGGATATCTGTGAGGGCGGCGTCAATGATGTCCTGGCTGACCTATTCAATCTGGAGGGTCGGGAACCCCTTTCCGTTACGGAAAGGCAAGCCTACTACAAGTTGCGTGTCTTTGTACCCGAGACCCATCTGGCAGTAGTGAAAGAGGCCTTGTTTGCTGCTGGTGCCGGTAACCAGGGTGACTATGACCAGTGTGCCTGGCAAGTGGCCGGCCAGGGACAATTTCGCCCCAAGGAAAGGGCCAACCCCTACCTGGGTGAAGCCGGACAGGTGGAGACGGTGCCGGAAATGGCCTTAGAACTTTTGGTTTCCAGTCCGGCCTTGCCGGCCGTCTTAGCCGCCATGCATCAGGCCCATCCCTATGAAGAAGTGGCCTATGACCTCTTCCGCCAGGAAGGCCGGTCAGAGGCCTTGGGCCTGGGCCGGATAGGCCACTTGCCCGAGCCCCTTTCCTTTAAGGATTTTAAGGCCATCGTTCGCGACCGGCTCAAAACGCCCATCCAGTCCAGCACGGATGATGACCGGCTCATCACCACCCTTGCCCTCTGTGGCGGGTCGGCCTCCGGCTATATTGCAGAAGCCAAGTCCAAAGGGGCGGACTGCTATATAACCGGTGACCTAGGCTACCATGACTTTCAACAAGCCCGCGAAGCCGATATCGCCCTTATTGACGCCACCCATTTTGCCAGTGAGCGGCCCGTCTTAGGGGCCGTCAAGGACCACTTAGACAATATTTTTGCCCATCGATTGAATGTCGTTATTGATGCAGAAGAAAAAAATATGTTTACGTGAGGTGTCATATGGTCCTTAAAAAAGTAATTTCTTATGTGCTGTTGCTCACCCTACTGGCAGTTAGCCTTACGGGCTGTGGCCAGGCGGACTCCGGGTCAGAAGCATCGGAAGCCGGCTCAACAGCTGCCAGCCAAGAGGGGCAAGTCCTCCGGGTTGGTGTCCTCTCTATTGATGATGTCCTCCCCTTTATTGTGGCAGACCGGGATGGCCTTTTTAAAGAAAAAGGCGTCCAAGTTGAGCTCTATCCCTTTAAGAGTAGCATTGACCAATCCAAGGCCTTTGAAGCAGGTCAGCTGGATGTAGTCATGAATGATATGATTGTCCAGGGCTTGATGAAAAAAAGCGGAACGGATACCCGGATTATTTCCTATGCCTTCGGTGCGACCCCTCAAGAAGGCCGGTTTTTAATTTGTGCCGCCCCCAATAGTGGCATTGAAAAGCCGGAAGACTTGAAGGGAAAACGGGTGGCCATTTCCAATAACACGATGATGGATTTCCTATTAGACCAGTACTTGGACTATTACAAAATTGACCGGTCCAGTGTCGAGCGGGTGAATATGCCGGACCTGATGTTGCGGATGGAAACCCTCCTGGCCGGGAAGGATATTGATGCCGCAATTCTGCCGGACCCCCTGGCCAGTGCGGCGGTCCAGCAAGGGGCCAAGGTTGTTATTGATGATACCACCTTAACGGAGAACTTTTCCCAGTCCGTCGTCCTAGCGTCTACAGAAGCTATTGAGACACAAAAAGAGGCCCTGAAAAAATTCACAGCAGCCTACTTTGAGGCCATGCAGCGGATTAATGACAATCCGGACCAGTACCGGGCCCTAGCCCTGGAAAACGCCCATGTGCCGGATACCCTGAAAGACAGCTACCGGATGCCAACCTATACCCCGAAAGCTGTCCCCAGTGAAGAAGAAGTTGGCCGGGTCAGTCGCTGGCTCTTAGACCGCCAGTTGATAGATAAGTCCTATAAGTATGAAGAGATGGTTGACCAGGCATTTATCAAATAAAGAAGGTAGAACATGGTTTATGAAATATCCCAGCTGAATTTTTCCTATCCAGACGGCAAGCCTGTCCTAAAGGATATCCATTTGAGTATAGGCGCCGGCGAGCACTGGGCCATCATCGGTCGGTCCGGGTCCGGCAAGACCACTCTGCTCCAATTATTGGCCGGCTTATTGATGCCGGACCAGGGGCATGTCGGCTATCAAGGCGGGCCCCTCTCAGGCCCTTGTGAAGGAATTCAGATGGTATTTCAAAGCTATGGCCTTTTTCCCTGGAAAACCGTTAGCGACAATTTGGACCTGCCCCTCCGCCTAAAGGGTATAGACCGAAAAAGGCGGCAGCGGGCCATTCAGGAGATGCTGGGCCAGCTCCAATTAGAAGAATATGCAGACCGTTACCCCCAGACCCTATCCGGCGGGCAGCGGCAGCGAATTGCTTTAGGGCGTGCCATGATGACACGCCCTGAAGTCTTGTTATTGGACGAACCCTTTTCGGCCTTAGATGCCTTTACCAGGGAGAGGTTGCAGGGCTTTTTACTGGACTTGTTAGATAACAATAATATGACGAGTGTTTTAGTCACCCACCAGATTGAAGAAGCCGTGCGGTTAGCAGACCACTTTTTTCTCCTGCAGCCGGATGGCAATAGCTTCATCTTACATAAAAAGCAGTACTCAAATGACTTGTCCCAATTAAAAGCCCGGATTGCCCTAGCCCTAAGTGAGGATAACCATGAAGCATAAAACTACTTTGCTTGCAACCTTTATTTTGCTCGCCGGTTGGCATGGCCTTAGTCTTTTGATGGACAAGCCCTTCTTGCCAACGCCTCTGGCGTCCTTTTTAGCCTTTTATGACCTGGCCAGGGAGGGAGCGCTGGCCAAGGATTTCACAATTAGTCTGATGCGGGTCTTGGCCGGAACAGGCCTGGCCCTGGTTTTTGCCTTGCCTCTGGGCCTGGCCATGGGGCGGAAGAAACAGCTGAACCGCTTGCTAGACCCCTTTATATCCATCTTATACCCAGTGCCTAAAGTTGTCTTGTTGCCGATTTTCGTGGTCCTTCTGGGCCTGGGAAACGCTCCTAAGATTTTTTTGATTGCCTTAATTGTATTCTTTCAGCTATTAGTTGTCCTGCGGGATGCCGCTGCAGCTGTGCCGGCAGAGAGCCTTCTTGCGATGCGGATGCTTTCTGATTCCCGAATCCAGGCCTTTAGGCACCTGCTCCTCCCCTGGTGCCTGCCGGACCTACTCACCGCTTTACGGGTGAGCATGGGGACAGCCGTTTCAGTCCTCTTTTTTGCCGAAACCTTTGCCTCCTTTGATGGCCTAGGGGCCCTTATTTTAGATGGCATGGAACGGCGGGACTATGCGGCCATGTATGGGGCCATCATTGCCCTTTCTTTACTGGGTGTTTTTCTGTATGAGCTCATCGGCTTAGCTGAGCGACACCTATGCCGGTGGAAGCGGGTGGATGGGTGAAAACTTGTGGATAAGAAGATCTTTGAGTATAATAGCCTCAAAGAAGGAGAATGCCTATGAAAAAAATAATCCAGGTGCTCTGCTTAATGACTACCCTGGCTTTTTTGGCCGGCTGCTCCCTGGTTTTGGCTGAGCCGGAAAATTTGATTACAGCACCGGTGAGTGATACCGCTCAGTTGAAAGAACGTAAAATAATCATGTCTTTACTGGCAGATGATGAACACCTGGTCGTACCGGCCAAGATGGATAATCCTGCACCCTATATTAACCTTGATTTAACGGATGACGGCATTGATGAAAAAATTGTCTTTTGGGCTAAAAATAACGGCTATCAAACCGGGGTTAATATCCTGCAAAAACAAAAAGATGGCCAGTGGATTGTCTGGGAACAAAAGCGGCTTTCAGGCAGGGCCGTTTCTTATTTTAAAAAATTAGACATTAACGGTGACGGTAAGGATGAGCTCTTTGTCGGCATCGATAGCGGGGCTTATAATACCCTTTATATTTTTGGCGCAGACCAGAAGAAGGGCCTTGCTCTTGTGGACCAAATCAACTACACCCACCTGGCTTTTGCATCGCTTCAAAATAATGACCACATGACCCTCATTACAGCCCTGACTGATGCCAGCTCAGAAACGCCAACCACCGACTTAAATATGTACGACTGGGCTGATGGACACCTGCGTCGGACCTTCCGCCGCCAGTATGACGGTTTCTGCCAAGGGATGCGGTATGGGGCCATATCACTAGAGGAATCAGGTCTCTACCTGGCCCTGAGTACAGACTTTAACAGTTTAAATATCGTCCTCCTGCGCTACCAAGACGGGGCCTTCCGTGAACAATTACGGCGAGAAGTCCTCTATGTTAATGCCCTGGCCGAACAGCCGGATGGAATGATTCGTGATATTAACGATGACGGCGTCCTGGACGTGCTCTCTGTTCGTCCACCGACTGACGCATCTAAGATGGAACCGCGCGAATTTCTGCAGATTTGGAGCAGCTGGGATGGGGCAGCCGGGTTAAATCCCATCCAGGCCTATATCGATAACAAGGCTGACGGCTATCGCTTTATCGTCCCCACCAGCTGGCTGGGTAGCTTGCAGTATCAATATGTCCCGCAGAGCGGTAACAACCAACTTAAACTTTACGATAAAGACAATAATACCGGCGAACCCTCGGTGACCATCATCACCCGGGAAGTGGACAAGGAAACCAACCTCAAGGCCTTAAAAGAAGAATATACTTTCTTAGGGGCCTCCCCATCCAACCAACGGGTCTACCTGGCCAAACTGGGTAAGGACAGCTTTGGTTCCACTAAAATTACAACTGCCGATATTGCAGAAGCATTCCGTATTGAAGGAGGCCGGTAAAATGGCAACAAAAATACTGGTAGTAGAAGACGAAGAAGCCATTCGCGGCTTTATAAAAGTCAACCTGAAGAGAAATAATTTTGATGTAATTGAAGCCGGTAGTGGGGAAGAGGCCATTAACTTACTGGATGACAGCATTGACGTCATCCTGTTAGACGTTATGCTGCCGGGGATGAATGGCTTTGAAGTCTGCCGGCAGGCCCGGGAAGCCTTTCCCCAGCTGGGTATCATCATTCTGACCGCCAAAGGCCAAGAAGACAATAAAATAGAAGGGCTGGAGGCCGGGGCAGATGACTATATCGTCAAGCCCTTTAGTCCCAAAGAGCTCCTGGCCCGGATTAACTCCCTGCTGCGCCGCTTATCTATCCAAGTGGAAGATATCCAAGAGGATGAGAACGACCTCCAGTCAGGTATCTTCCGCCTGGTGGTAGATGAGCGTCGCTTTACCAAAAATGGTGAAGAAATCGAATTAACCCCTATAGAATTTTCTCTGGTCAAGTACTTTATGGAAAATGCCAATAAAGCCATCCACAGGGATGAAATTTTAAATAATGTGTGGGGTTATAATTATGTGGGGGATTTTAAAATCGTGGATGTTAATATCCGCCGGATCCGCCAAAAAATAGAAGATGACCCGTCAGATCCCAAATTTATTGAAAAGGTGTGGGGCTATGGGTATCGCTGGTGGGGCGGTGATTAATTGTGCCAAGTATCGGGCGCAAGCTGACCTACAGCTATGTTCTGATTAGCCTTATCACCGTCCTAATCATGGAAAGCCTCTTTGGCATGGCCATCTACCAGTATTATGTATCCGGGATGAGCCAGACCCTCATCAATCACGCTGAAGCCAGTGCTACCATGTATGATAAGTATGCCCCCTCAGGCACCATCGATGACAAAGCCGCCTTTATCTATGAAAACATGAAGGTCGACGAAAATGCCCTCGTTGAGGTATATGGTCAAGATCGCCAGTTTATCGTAGATAATACAGGCAACCGGTCCAGCCATATCACCCTGGGCAAGGACTATGACGAAGCCCTAGCCGGGGATACCGCCATCTGGCGGGGCAGAACCAAGACCAATGAACCAATCATGTCCGTATCGGTTCCCCTCAAAGACCGGGACCAGGTCATTGGCGTCTTGCGTTACGTCAGTTCCATGTCGCCGGCCCATTCTGTTATGCGGAGCAATGCCGTCATGGCCCTGATTATTGGCCTTATCATTCTTTTAGTGGCGGCCTTGCTGGGTTATATGATGAGCCACCGTATTCTAGTCCCCATCAAGGACCTGATTCGGGTCACCCGAGAGGTGGCTGCCGGTAATCTGACCGTTAAGGCCAGGCGGTATTACCACGATGAAATCGGCCAGCTGGCCAATGTCTTCAACAAAATGACCGATGAAATCCGCCGCAGTAACCAGGCCAAAACAGACTTTATCTCCAGTATCTCTCACGAATTGCGGACGCCGCTCACATCGATAAAAGGTTGGGCGGAAACCATCGATGACAATATTAAAGATGACGAAACCGTCCGGCTGGGCATAGGGATTATTGACCGGGAGACCAACCGCCTGATTCACTTGGTTAATGACCTCCTGGATTTTTCTAAATTACAATCCCACCGCATCGAGCTGAATATCGATACCCTCTGGCTAGATGACCTGCTCAAGGGTATTTACCACCAGTTCGCAGCCCGGGCCAGTCAGGAAGAAGTCGTCATCCGTCTTCATCTAGACAGCCAAGAGCCTATGATTTTAGCTGATGAAGATAGGCTCCGCCAGGTCCTTATCAACATTATCGATAATAGCTTTAAATTTGTTAAAGGCCGGGCCAATGCTGAAATCATTATCCAGTCCCATATGCTGGATGACCAGGTCGTTATTACTATTGAAGACAACGGCCCCGGTATGGGGTCAGACGAGCTGGTGCGGGTCAAGGAAAAATTCTACAAGGGGTCTACCAAGCAGGCCGGTACCGGCTTGGGCCTATCCATCGCCAATGAGATCGTAGAATTGCATAAGGGGACCCTGTATATCGATAGTATCCGTGGCGTCGGCACCAAGGTATCCGTTGTTTTACCCGTTGCTGACCGCCAACTGGAAGAGCAAATGCTTCATTTAACTGAAGGTACTGAGTCGGCAGAATCCTAGGATCTGCCGACTTTTTGTTTGAAATGAAGGCGGTTGGGTATATAGACAGTAGCAAACGTGATTAACCGGTGGATTGTTAGAAGGAGATAATAGTATGTTAAGTGAAAAAATGGCAAAAGCGATTAATGAACAAATCAATAAAGAATTTTTCTCTGCCTACCTCTATCTTGAAATGGCCAACTACTATGCTGATGAATCCTTAGATGGCTTCAGAAACTGGTTTACCGTTCAAGCAAAAGAAGAAGTCGCCCATGGGATGATTTTCGTTAACTACCTGCTTGACCATAGCTGCAAGGTTGAACTGGAAGCCATTGACAAACCCGGTAAAGTTTATAATGACTACAAAGAACCCCTTGACGGTTCCCTAGCCCATGAAAAGGAAATCACCGCTTCCATCAATAAGCTCTATAAGCTGGCTGATGAAGAAAATGATTATCGGACCCGCCAAATTTTAGACTGGTTTGTTCGTGAACAATATGAAGAAGAAGTCAGTGCTCAAGATTTAATCGACCGCTATGAAATCTTTGGTGAAGATAAACATGCCCTCTGGGAAATGAACCAAGACCTAGCCGGCAGAACCTATGTTGAGCCGACCATTAACGAATAATCTTTCCTTTAAGCCAGTGACCTTAGTCACTGGCTTTTTTTGTTTTTGCACAAGGGAAGAAGGGTATATCACTTACCGCAGTGCCTTTAAACTGATCTTTATGGAGAGCGGTCACCTTTGACAAAAAGTTGAAGGACATTTTCTCTTGACTTAGAGGTCAAGAATGGATATAATAAATTTGTTGTCACAGTAAATTTGGCGACATGGCCAAGTGGTAAGGCAGAGGACTGCAAATCCTTTACCCCCAGTTCGAATCTGGGTGTCGCCTGCATAAAAGCGGTTTCTGAGTTTTCTCAGAAACCGCTTTTTTTATTACTGGGACTTCACTACTAACTAGAGGAGGAACATGCTATACTGGATTTATTCATATAAAAAGGAGAGATGTATCATGAAAAAGTGGTTGTTGGCTTTGGCATTACCTCTGGCTCTACTATTCGGGGCAACGCCGGCCCAGGCAATTGATGTCTTTATTGACGGCAAACCTCTACAGTCAGATGTACCTCCTCAAATTATGTCCGGCCGGACCATGGTGCCCATGCGGGCTATATTTGAAGGGCTAAATGCCCGGGTGGACTTTGAACTGAGCCAAGATAAGAGGTCTGCGAATATTTGGGCCCATAAAAATAAGCGGACTATTGGCTTGACTATGGACATGACAACTGGACAAGGATGGCCAGTTGCCTATGTTGTTGACGAGAGTACAGGTAGTAAAAAAGAGAGTAACCTTTATTTAGACGCACCACCTTATTTATCTGATAGCCGAACTATGGTTCCTTTGCGTTTTATCGCGGAATCCCTCGGAGCCAATGTAGATTATGAGAATGGTATTGTCCGTATTGTTACGAGCGGAACTGGACAAGTAGATGAAAAATATACATCCGTTTTGGAAGGAGGAACTCCTGCGCGCTTGAGTGCTGAGGATAGCCGTTTACTTGGGCGTGCGCTGAATGAATATTATGCTTTTTGGGAGAATGAAGACAAACGAATGGATTTTTTTGAATTTGTCATGCAACAGCCGATAGAAGATAGAGCTGAAGGTTTCCGAATTCTCTCAGAAGGGTATTTGCTTAATTTGGGCTATTGGCCAGCTATTAGTGAAGCTGCATATAGTGTAGCCAATCCGGAACTTAAAGAGGCTTTGGTTGATACTGAAAAAGTATTAGACCTGTACTGTGATGCTTGCGCTAAAGGATATGGACGCGCTATTTATAACGGAACAGTGCCGGACTATGACAGTGATATGATGATAGCTCGACTTCGATTACTTTCTAAAAGTGGGAAAGTTTTAGATGCTTACACCCCTCAAGCATTATGATATAGTTATTTTCAGTGTTGAAATTTAGATAAACTGTTCTATCTTCTGCTAGACGTTCCAATGAGGGTGGATAGATAGAAGACTCTTCATTATCAAAAGAACTGGTTCCGAAGAATTTTAGGAACCAGTTCTTTTCTTTATAGGGCAACCGGCTTATATATTTAAGAGGGGGAGAGCAAGGTTAGCAGGCTATCTGCCTAGAGGATAAGAAAGCTCTCCCAAAAATTTGGAACAAGAGATAACGGGGCATTTTCTTTAGTAGCGGGTATAAAATCCACCTGATCCCTGCAGAGCGGTACCAGATCTAAAAAGAAAATCCTGCTCTTACAGTGTTTAATCGCTAATAGAGCAAGCACCAATAAATGCTTTTTTATCGGCTGCCAAATGGTGATCCCGGGTCAACAAACAGGGCTAAGGTTCTGTGTCGGTGCTCCGGCTCACCCGGCTATGAATACAGCGTTGCCTGAACCGGCAAGGGAGAGGGCCTTCAACCTAAATGGTGGGGGGCCCGGTTTGCCGAGCCTAAATATAGCCCAACCGAAGCTGGCAGGGGGGCAGGCGAGCCTGGCGGTAGATGATGCCCGGTTGCTTAACCCGCCGATTAGACCTAATTTTGGGCAAGAAAAAGCCGCCCCGGAGGCGGTGACGGAAGATGTATCTTTTATGGGGCCCGGGATGCAACAGTTCTTGAATGATGTAAGCAAGCGGAGCGGGCTGGACATTCGGATTAGCAACGAGATGGGGCCGGCCAAGGGCTTATTACAGGGAAAGACGGTCTACTTAAACGAAGAACTGTTTGAAGGGAACCCGGAATATGCTGTTACCAGTATTCTAACCCATGAACTGACCCACGCCATGGAGGGGACCCCAGAATATAACCGACTGGCGGACATGGCGGTGGAGGCCATGAGTGCCGACTATGGCGGCATGGACTTTGCCGGTCTGGTGGACCGGAAGGTGCAGGAGTATGCCGCCGGTGGGGTGACCCTGGATGCCGCCGGGGCCCAAAAAGAAATTGTAGCAGAGTTCATGGAACAGGCCATGAGTGACCCGGCAACCGCCCAACGACTACTGACCCAGGAGCCGGGAGTCTTTGAACGGATGCTCCAGTGGATTAAAGACGCCCTGGAAACGATTATTAACTCCGTATCCTTGCGGAAAGACAAGGTGGCCCAGGCCCAATACAAGTGCTACAGAAAGGCCCAGCAGGTCTTTGTGGAGGCTTTGAACAACAACCTGGCCGGTAGGGGGCAGGGGCAATTTGCCATTGACTATGTACCGGTTAAAACGGAAGATGGGCAAAAAGTAGTGCCCCTGGTCTATTCTGAGGCAGACTTGTATGAGTTTGGGTTTGATGAAAACTTATCCCAGGAAGATAATTTTTACCAGATGAGAGGGGGCGTTAAAGGCCATCTGAAAAGCCGGTTGGCAGGCAAAACCCTAACCGGTGCTGACCAACGAAAAATGGTTACGGAGTACCCGACCGAGCGTTACGATTTAGCCGATGAACTCACTTACGGCAGACAATTCAAAGAAGAAAAAACCGTTCGCAATAGAGGGTTGAGCTACCTGGATATGGCCCTTAACATTGAAGAGGTGTCCATGACGTTAAAGACTATGCCAAAAACAGAGCCTTCAACCAGACACCCCGAAATGGCGGCTAAGGGTTTTGACGCACCAATGTTCTTATTTATGGACGGCAACGGAGAAACGTTTATATGCAAGGCCAAGGTAGCCACCAACAAGGACGGCATTAACACCTTATATGCTATACCGAGCATGAAGCGCTTTAACATAAACAGCGACACACTCACAAAAGAGCGGGAAAGCGCCCTCAATGTTTCTGGAATCCATATAGAAACAGAAAAAAAGAGCCCTCAATTTCCGGAGAAGTGAAGCTGGATAGTGTATCCAACCCCAAAGGGCAAGGTGCAAGCACCCCCCAAGACCCCCGGAAAGAGGACCCTTTCATTGACAATACTATACCACCGGACAGCCCGGCTGTCAACGGGAAAAATAACGAAAGTGGCCAATACGCTATTTCCCCGCACCTGGAAACGCCTATTGAGCGGGGGAACCGGCTAGCCAGGGAAATGGGCTTAAAAGAAAGTGGGCTTAAGGCCTTGAGATTAGACCCCCTGGGCCGGGAACGTGTCGGTTCATATAGAAAGTATGGCCCTGAAATGAAGGGCTTTTCAGATGGAGACCATCTGCTTGGCCGGCTGGGCAATGCCCGGTCCAGCCTGTATGCCCGCCTGGTAGATGACGCCAGCCCCCTGGTGCGATTATCCAAGGCCCTACCGGAAGAGTACAAGAACGGGGAATTGGACCGGGTTATGATTGAGGACCGGCTCCAACAGGTCCGCCAGGCCGGGGGCACGATAGACTATATTGCTGAAAAGGCCTTACTAGACGCTAACGGCCAGGTAATAGGGGAAAGCTGGGCCGATATGGATGCCCTGGTGCCCAAGAAACTAAGGGGCGAATTTAACGCTTACAGACAGGCCCTCCACCAACTGGACCGGCTCCAGGAGGGCAAGGATGTAACTTCAGACACCATGGAACGGGCCGCCTGGAAGGTGGCGAATATTGAAAAGGCCCACCCGGCATTTGTGGATATTGTGGATAAGCAAAACGCCTGGTGGCGGTCCTTTATGCAGGCCTGGGCGGTGGATACGGGCTTAATTAGCCAGGACACCTTTAACCAGTGGCAGGAGATGTATCCCAACTATTTCCCCACCTACCGGACCAATAAAAAGGGTGGCGGTAGTGGCATTAAGTTAACAGACGCCGGGGACTTTAAAAAGGCGAAGGGGTCTCATGAAGAGGTGGCCGACTACAGCGACAACATGATGCGGAAGGTGGCAGAGATTGTCGTTGCTGAAAGAAAGAATGAACTCCATGGGGACCTGGTAAAGGCCCTGTCATTAGGTGACTATGACATGAGGGGCTGGGGCCGGGTGCTGGATAAGGGGAACATGGAAGAGGCTCGAGTGGAAGACGGCTTTGAGCTTTTCCCGGAGTCAACCGAGGCCGGGAAAGAACAAACAGAAAAGGGCAAGAATGAGTTCATCTACCGGGTAGGCGGAGAGGCGGTTCCTTTTGTAGTCAATAACGACCTGGCCTATGGCCTAAACTCTCTCCGGGCAAAAGATTTTGGTCAATTGGCCTACCCCTTAAAGCTCATGAGAACGGCTGTTGGGGGGATGAAGATGGTTACTACCGGGGCCAACCCCTACTTTGCCATTAACAACGGGATTCGGGACATCCAGGCCGGCTTTGTCCATTCCAGTGCCAATGCCAGGTACCCGAAGGAGTATGCCCAGGCCATGACGAGTATTATCTCTAATGGGGACATGTGGAACGAATACCGGCAGATGGGTGGGTCCGCCTCCGGCTTTTACAGTGACACCCGGGATATGGTCCGGGCCTATTCCAAACGGAAGGGCAAGGGGGCCAAGGTACTAGATGCCCTGGGGGCCTTTAACGAGGTCATCGAGCAGACACCCCGACTACTGGAATACACCCGGGTGCGGAATGAGGAGGATTTGTTATAAGCGTTTGCCTTTCACAAGGGCGTAAATGATATAGGCGAATAGGGCAATCATGATTAGGTCATAGGCTATTTTTAAGGTGGTCATGGTCAATTCTCCTTGTCCTTGTAAGGTGTTCGGGATATAATAAAACCATAGGGGGCGGGCAACCCCCTAGGTTTTTATGCTAGTCCATCAAGAGGTCTAGCAGGTACAACAGCAGGTTTATTAGTTTTTCTATTAAACCTACTATTGCGGTGGCAAGGACCAGGGTTTCAAGTGTAAGGTCCTTGCCTTTTTTGTTGCTATGAAGAGGCAAAAAAGATGCCGAGTATAAAAAAGGGCAAGGCCTAGTTGCCTTGCCTCTTTGGGTATAAAAAATCCTTGCTCATGAGAGCAAGGATGCCGGAGACCGGGGTCGAACCGGTACGAAGTTTAACCTTCGCGGGATTTTAAGTCCCGTGCGTCTGCCTATTCCGCCACTCCGGCGAACAGCTTACTATGGAATTATAGGTGGTGGGGGATTTTTTGTCAAGGGTTTATGTAAAAGTTATTGGTTTAATGATATACCCAGCAAAGGGATTTTACATTCCGGCTGGCTGGATCATGTCAGTGATTTTGGGCTTTTTGATTTTAAGCTACCGGGTTTTCCTGAGGGGGAGGGTTGATTTTTAGAAAATCCTACCCCATCTAGGATGACCTGGCTGGCAATCGCTGGTATAATGAGAGTAAGGAGGCGGTTGCATGCAGGTTCGGGTAGCGGCTTTTAGTAAAATCAATTTATTGCTTGATGTCCTCGGCAAGCGGACTGATGGATACCATGATGTCAATATGATTATGCAGGGCGTCCGGTTATCTGATCAGGTAATTGTTGCAGAAGCGGCCACGAATACCATTACAACGAATAGTCCTTATGTACCGAATAATAAATCAAACCTTGCCTTGAAGGCGGCCCTCTTGATGCAGGCCGCTCTTGATTTACCACCGGTGGCAATTAAGGTTGATAAGCACATTCCTGTATCGGCAGGGATGGCCGGTGGGTCTAGCGATGCAGCGGCCGTTCTCCTGGCGATGGACCGGTTATTCGCCTTGGGGCTTCGTCGCCAGCAGTTGGAGGCCTTTGCCGCAGAGATTGGGTCAGATGTGCCCTTTTGTCTGTCGGCCGGAACAGCTGTGGCCACCGGCCGCGGCGAGCTTATTCAAGACTTATCTCTACTGTCACCCTTTCATCTGGTTTTGGTTAAGGCTGACTTTGGTGTGCCGACGGCCAGGGTTTATAAGGCTTATCGCAAGAAGAAAAAGCCGGTGGCCGGTGAGGACCGATTAGACTATTTCTTAAAGTTGATACGAGAGGATGACACCCTCGGGATTTTAAATTCTTTATACAATGACCTTGAAGAAACGACTTTTTCAATGTATCCTAAGGTGCGAAGTATCAAAGAGAAACTTAAACATTTGGGGGCTCGCCATGTTTTGATGAGTGGGAGCGGGCCAACCGTTTTTGCAGCTTTTCATACGGAAGCGGAGGCTTGGCAATTTTATAAGAAGGCCAAGGCAGCGTTTCCAATGGTTTATTTAACATCTACTGTTAGCCGGTGGGATTTGGACCGGCGTATTGGTATGAGCTGAGGGAGGTAGACTATGGAGAAAGTGGCCATCGTATTAGCAGCCGGAAAGGGTACGCGGATGAAATCTGTCCATGCCAAGGCTGCTCATACCTTGTGCGGCAAGCCGATGATTTCCTGGGTTTGTGATGCGGTCCGGGAAGCCGGCTATGATAAAATCTATGTTGTTTGCGGCCATCGGGCAGATGAAATCCAGGAGATTCTTGGGGAATCAGTGACCTATGTTTTGCAGGAAAAACAGTTGGGGACCGGTCATGCTGTTCAGGTAGCCCTGGAGGTCATACCAGACCTGGATGAAGCGGAGGTTTTAGTTACCTGTGGGGATACGCCCCTACTCAGAGGGGAGACCCTGCAGCACTTATCCCAAGCCCATGGTGATTCTGCTGTGACCGTCCTTTCGACAGAACTTGAAACGCCCTTCGGTTACGGGCGGATCATTCGTAAGGATGGGGCTGTTTCTGCCATTGTTGAAGAAAAAGATGCGACAGAAGACCAGAAAAAGGTGCGGGAAATCAATGTCGGGACCTATGTCTTCCGCCTGGCCTTCCTCAAAAAGGCTATTTCCGCCCTGGATACGAATAACGCTCAAGGCGAATTTTATTTGACAGACTTAATCGCCGCAGCTTATGCAGAGGGTCTGGGGACAGCGGCCTATATAATGACCAATGCCAATGAATCCCTGGGGGTCAATAACCGGGCCCAGCTGGCTAAGGCGACCCTGCTTATGCAGGAAAGAATTAACGCCCACTGGATGGCCCAAGGGGTGGGGATGATTAACCCCGCCATGACCTTTATTGATGCCCAGGTCCAGTTGAGACCGGATGTGTTTTTAGAAGCGCCGGTGGCCCTAAAGGGGCAGACTTATATCGGTGAAGGCACCAGAATTGGTATGAATTCAGAACTTCGTGATGCCAAGGTTGGCAGGGATTGCCAGATTGACCAGGCCGTTATCTGTGAATCTGTTGTCGGCAATGAGGTTAAAATTGGTCCCTTTGCCTATTTACGCCCCGGTACAGAGCTGGCGGACCAGGTCAAGGTTGGCCATTATGTTGAAATTAAAAACAGCCATGTGGGCCAGGGCAGTAAGGTCCCGCATTTAAGCTATATGGGTGATGCGGATATCGGTGCGGGGGTCAATATTGGCTGTGGGAGCATTACCTGCAATTACGATGGGCAGAAAAAATATCGGACCACCATTGAAGACCGGGCCTTTATCGGTAGCAATACCAACCTGATAGCCCCGGTGACCATTGGAGAACACGCTTATATTGCAGCAGGATCAACCATACGGAAAGATGTGGCTGGTGAATCTTTGACTTTTATGGATACAAAGGTAAAGAGTCGAGACAACTGGAATAAGGACAAATAATGGAGGCTAAAATCATGTATGAATTCCCCTTGGAAAAAGATTTGCGACATTTAAAAGTATTTAGTGGCAGCTCCTCTCATGACCTTGCACAAGAAGTAGCAGATTGCTTAAAAATTCCATTGGGTAAAAGCAGCAATACACAATTTAGTGATGGCGAATTGAATGTCAATATTGATGAAAGCGTCCGCGGCTGTGATGTTTTCTTAATCCAGTCCACCTGCTCGCCGGTCAATGACAGCATTATGGAACTATTGATTATGATTGATGCCCTGAAGCGGGCCTCAGCCCGTCGGATTACGGCTGTCATTCCTTACTTCGGTTACGCCCGTCAAGACCGGAAGAGCCGGGGGAGAGAGCCCATTACAGCTAAACTGATGGCGGACCTCCTCACGGTAGCCGGCGTCGACCGGGTTTTAACCATGGACCTGCATGCTCAACAAATTCAAGGCTTCTTTAATCTCCCGGTGGATCATTTAGTGGCATCCCCTTTGATCGCTGAATACTACCAGGAACTGGGCCTGAGTGATATTTGCGTGGTATCTCCGGATATGGGTGGTGTTCGCCGGGCCCGGGCCTTGGCTGAACTTTTAGAGGCCCCGCTGGCGATTATCGATAAAAGACGCCCCATGCCGAACGTGTCGGAAGTCATGAATATCATTGGGGACATTAGCGGTAAGAATGTCATCATGATTGATGATATGATTGACACCGCCGGGACGATTACCAATGCAGTGTCTGCCATGAAAGAACGAGGGGCTAAGGAAATCTATGCCTCCTGTACCCATGCGGTGCTTTCCGGTCCGGCCATTGACCGGATTAACCAGTCCGGCTTAAAAGAAGTTGTCACCACCAATACCATTCCGACGGCTCACCTGGATTGCAAAAAACTCAAAACTTTATCTGTCGCCCCCATTTTCGCGGAAGCCATCATGCGGATTTTCCAAGATGCCTCTGTTAGCCGGATGTTTCGCTAAATGAAAATGATTGTAGGGCTGGGCAATCCCGGTAAAAAATATGAGGGAACCCGGCATAATGTAGGCTTTATGGCCATAGATGCTTTGAGTCGGGCCTGGGGGATAGATGTCAGTAAAAAGGAGAAAAACGCCTTAACCGGAAGTGGCTTTGTCAATGGCGAGAAAATTCTCCTGGTGAAACCCCTGACCTTTATGAATTTGAGTGGTGATGCCGTTTGGCAGCTGATCGATTATTACGCTGACCAGCTGGATGACTTCTTGGTTATTTATGATGATATGGACATGCCCGTGGCCCAGGTCCGCTTTAAAAGGCAGGGCTCATCAGGTGGCCACAATGGGATTAAGTCCATTATCAGCCGGATCAATTCCAAGGAATTTGATCGGCTAAAAATTGGGATTGGTAAAAAGGAAAACGTAATCAGCCATGTGCTGTCGCCCTTTTCCAAACAAGACCAGGCCGCCATCGATGAAGCCTTGGAGACGGCCGTTGAGGCGTGCACCAGGTGGTTGGAAGCCGGTATTGATCGGGCAATGAATGAATTTAATTAATCCATATGGGTGGGGGTCCTCGGACACCCACCTATTTCATGTTGGGAGGATACAATGAGTGTCATTACAAGCACTATAATGGACCAGATTCGCTTGCCCCGGCCCCTCCAGGCCGGCGAGCAAATCGTATATACCGGTTTGGAAGATGATATCCGGACACTCCTGGTGGCCTCCGCTATAGACGATAAAAGGACCCAACCCGCTTTGATTGTCTGTGAATCGGAGAAGCGGGCCAAAGAGGTCAGCAATCAGATTTCCCATTTGACAGAGGGGCCGGTCGACCTCTTCCTGCCTATGGAGGCCATAGCCTTTGAAGTCCTGGCTCAAAGCCGGGAAGTGGCAAACGAACGGGTCCGTATCTTGGCGCGTTTGTTAGATGCGGACTATACGGGCGTTATCGTCACGACCGCTCAAGCCTTAGAGGCCAGGCTGATGCCGCCGGCCCTGTGGCGGTCACATCTCCATACCCTATCTATAGGAGAGGATATTGACCCGGAAGACCTGGTTGCCCGGTTGGTCAGTGAGGGCTATAGCCACCAACCGGTCGTTGAACAGGTAGGGGACCTTTCTGTCCGCGGGGGGATTATTGATATTTTTTCGCCGGCCTATGATCACCCCATCCGGATTGAACTTTTTGATACGGAAATAGACTCCATGCGTTTCTTTGATCCGGCTGACCAGCGGTCTATACAAACAGCAGACCAGGTGCTGATTACCCCGGCCAAGGAAGTTTTTGTGGATGAGCAACTGGCACCGGACTGGCTGGGAAATATTAAGGTCGCTGAAAAAGAGGCCCTAAGCCGGCTGACCGATAAAAAGCACCAAGAGGCTGCCCAGAATTTACGGGCTCGCCTGGCCCCGGTCTATACGGCTTTAAAGGAAGGGGTTCCCGGCGATGAATTAGACCTCTACCGGGGTTACTTCTTCGAAGAAAGAACCAGCCTGCTGGATTATTTTCACCAGCAGCCCCTGGTCTTTTTAGACGAGCTCAACCGGATTGAAGACTATATCCTGGCTGCCGAAGAGGAAAAGAAGGACCAGTTTACAGACTTGCTCCACCAGGGGATTGTCCTACCCGGTCAGTGGGAGAGCTACCTCTCTGCCGGTGATTTTTCCCGGCTCTTTAAGGGAATGACCCTCCTGGCCTTTCAAGTACTTAACCGGTCTGCCAAGGTTTGGCCGGCCCTCGCTCATGTGGACTACCGGGCTGAGCGGCTCCCGACTTATTTTAACCAGCTTCAATTGCTGGAAGAGGAGCTGGAGCGCTGGAAGAATCTGGGCATGCGGATCTTAGCCCTTTACGACAGTGACGGGATCCGGGATAAATTTACCGCTTTTTTAGAGACCAGAAACCTGCCCTATGCTCCAGCAATAGTAGATATGGAAGGGGCAGGCCTTTACCTGGCTAGAGATGACCTAACCATCGGCGGGATTTTTTGGGACAACAAGCTGGTCGTCTTACCCTTGCGTCAAATTCTGGGTGGGACCAAGAAAACAAGACGTCGGCGTCGGTCCGATGATGCCGAGCGGTACGCCAGTGCCGATGACCTAGAAGTGGGGGACTATGTTGTCCACGACCAGCATGGGATTGGCCAATTTTTAGGGATGAAGCACCAAAAAATTGGTGACCTGGAAAAGGACTACCTCATCGTCAAATATGCCGGTACAGATAAGCTCTACATCCCGGTGGCCCAGTTTGACCTCCTGCAGCGATATATCGGCCATGAAGGGCATAAACCTAAGTTGAACCGGTTAAGCTCCGGCGATTGGCAACGGACGAAAAAACGGGTGGCCCAATCCGTTCAGGATATGGCCGACCAGTTGATCCGCTTATATGCCAAAAGGGAGCAGGAGCCGGGCCATGCCTTCCCGCCGGATAGTGACCTCCAGCGAGCCTTTGAAGAAGACTTCCCCTATGTTGAAACCGAAGACCAGCTCCGGGCCATTAACGATGTAAAAAAGGACATGATGAAGTCTCGGCCCATGGATCGGTTGGTTTGCGGAGATGTCGGCTACGGCAAAACAGAAGTGGCCGTCCGGGCCGCCTTTAAGGCCTATTGTGATGCCAAACAGGTGGCCGTCCTGGTACCGACAACCGTCCTGGCCCAGCAGCACTACAAGACCTTCTCCGACCGGTTTACCCCCTATGGGGCTAATGTTGCTGTTCTTAGCCGGTTTAATTCCGCTAAGGAAACGGCCCAGATTTTACAGGATATCAAGGATCACAAGATCGACGTGGTCATCGGGACCCACAAGCTCCTGGGGAAGTCTGTTCAGTTTAATGACTTGGGCCTATTGGTTGTTGACGAAGAGCAGCGCTTTGGGGTGACCCATAAGGAAAAAATCAAGGCACTAAAGACCGATGTAGATGTTCTGACCCTGTCCGCCACCCCGATCCCTCGGACCCTGCAACTGTCCCTGGTTGGTTTAAGGGATATGAGCGTTATTGAAACGCCACCGGCAGACCGCTACCCTATCCAGACCTACATTGTTGAATTCAACGATGCAGTCCTGGTCCAGGCCATTCGGCGGGAGCTGGACCGGGGTGGACAGATTTATGTCATCCATAACCGGGTCCAGGAATTGGACCAGCTGGCGGCTCATATTAACGACCTGGTACCGGAAGCTCGAATAGCAGTGGCCCATGGCCGGTCAACAGACCGCCAACTGGAAACCATCATGATGGATTTTGTTGACCATAAGTATGATATCCTCGTTTGCACCACCATTGTTGAAACCGGCCTGGACATTCCCAATGTCAACACCCTGATCGTCCACCATGCCGACCGGTTCGGCCTTAGCCAGCTCTATCAACTACGGGGCCGGGTGGGCCGGTCCAAGCGGATCGCCTACGCCTACCTGACCTACGAGCGCAATAAAATGCTGACAGATGTGGCCGAAAAAAGACTAAACACCTTGAAGGAATACACCGCCCTGGGGTCCGGCTACCGCATTGCCATGCGTGACCTGGAATTACGGGGGGCCGGGAATATTTTAGGGGCTGAGCAGCATGGTCACGTGGCCGATGTGGGCTATGCCTTGTACCTACAGATGCTGGATGAAGCCATTCGACGGCAAAGTGGCCAAGAGGTCAAGGAAAAACGCAGCGTTGAAGTTGAGTTGACCATCAATGCCTTCCTCTCCAAGGCCTATATTCCGGACAGCAGCGTCCGGCTCGGTATGTATAAGCGACTGGAACAAACAGAAAGGGAGGAAGACCTTTTAGCCCTTACAGAAGAGCTGGAAGACCGGTTTGGCCTTTTTGACGAGCCCCTGGTAAACCTCCTGGCTGTCATTTCCCTGAAGCTTGTCGCCGGTCAGCTGGGCATCCGGTCCTTGAAACAAAGGCGAAATGAGCTCGAGATTTACTTTTATCCGGACACGCCCCTATCCATCCAAGCCCTCTTTACGTATGTACAGTCCCAGCAGAACCTATCAATCAGTAACCAAAGTGGCGAGTTGGTTTTGAAAATGACACTTTTAAAAGACCATTTGAATGCAAGTTATGTAGATTCAATTAAAGAGCGGCTAAAAGTGATTCAAAACATTGCCAGCGAAAGATAAAGCCCCTATAATAGGGGCAGACAACGATAAAGGAAAAAGGAGCGAATCAATTTGAAATTAAAGAAACCCTTAGCACTCATGATGGCAACCCTAATGGCTGTAAGTGTACTGGCTGGCTGCGGTTCAGATGCTAACTCCGGCAAAGAAGCCATTAAAGTCAATGACTCAGCTTTAAAAACCGGTTACCTTGACGGGCGTATTGACCAAATGCTTACAGTCAACCAAATTAAAAATGATGATGCCATGGCTGACTACTACAAGGCCCAAATCATCGAAGGTTTAGTTAGCACTGAATTGATTCGCCAGGAAGCAGACCGTCGCGGTATTGAAATTACCGACAAAGACATCGAAGCTTTAAGAGAGAAATCCATTAAATCCTATGGCTCTGAAGACAACTTTAAGGCTGCCATGGAAAAATATAATATTAACGATGAACAGTTTGACGATATGCTGCGTGAGCAACTCCGGTATGAAAAATTAACCGACCAGCTCAAAAAAGATGTCAAAGTAGATGCCCAGGCCTACTACAATGAAAATCAAGACCAATTCAATGTGGATGAACAGGTCAAGGCGTCCCATATCTTAGTCAAAGATGAAAATAAGGCCAAAGACCTGATCAAACAGCTCAATGAAGGCGGCGACTTCGCCAAGTTAGCCAAAGAAAATAGTGAAGACAAGGGCAACGCTGAAAAAGGTGGCGAACTGGGCTACTTCACCAAGGACAAGATGGTAGCTGAATTTGCAGATGCTGCCTTTGCCATGAATCCCGGGGATATCAGTGCTGAACCGGTAAAAACCCAATATGGCTACCACATCATCAAGGTAGAGGATAAAAAAGCGCCTCACTTACAAAGCTTTGATGAAGTAAAAGAAGAATTAACCGCACAGTTGGAAGAAAGTGAAGTCAAGACCAAACTTCAAGACCTGCTCACTAAGTTAAAACAGGAAGCGAAGATTGAGTACCTGGATGACAATTACAATCCGGAAAAACTCATGCAAAAGGCCCAAGAGCAGATGCAAAAACAACAGGCTGCTGCTTCACAACAGGCTGCAGAAGGGTCTGCTACAGAAAGCAAAGAGCAGGCTGCAGACACCAGTAAAGATAAGTAATCCATAAAAAAGGGGCTGTTGCAAAATAGCCCCCTAAAAAAGCACAAGGCCCGTCTCATTTTTGAGACGGGCCTTGGCCATTGTTGGTATAATATATACATGTCCTACAACAATTATTTTAATCTTAGCTTAGAGCGAGAACAATTGCAAGTAAAAATGAGCTTTTATGATCTTCATATTGAAGATGACGGAAAAGTAGGTCTGGTGCAACAACTTGTAGAAAGGATGGACTTAACTGCTTTAATAGGCAGCTATAAAAAAAGAGGAAGAAGACCGGCCTGCAATCCCGTTACAATGCTCCAAATTATTATTTTCTGCTACAGTGAAGGCTTATTTTCTTGCCGTGCCATTGAAAAAGCTTGTAAATATGATTTGCGCTTAAGGCTTATATTAGCTGGACAAAAGCCGCCGGACTATGCTTCTATTAACCGCTTCCGCCAGCGTCTGGCCCCTCTAGCTGAAGACTTACTTCACCAATTTTTAAAAATGCTCATTGAAGACAAGCAAGTTGACCTATCCAGTATCTATATAGATGGCACTAAGATAGAATCCTTTGCCAATAGGTACAGCTTTGTCTGGAAAAAAAGCATCCTAAGGCATCAGGCTAAACTATCTGCTCGAGTGGCAGACTACTTTAACCTGCCTAAAGAGACGGCTAGCCAGATCCTTGAAGATACACTTGAAGAAAGCTTAAAAGCCCTGTATAAAAAAGCCGGGGAAAAAGAAATAGTCTTTGTATATGGGTCCGGCAAGAGAAAAACAAGGGAGCAAAAAGAAATAGAAATGCTTCAGAAGTGGTTGGACCGGTTCCAAAAATACAAGCAACAGCTAGACCTCTTAGCTGACCGGAACGCCTACTCAAAGACCGATCCGGACGCCAGCTTCATGCGGATGAAAGACGACCATATGCGTAATGGACAGCTTAAACCCGCCTACAACATCCAGCTGGCCTCTAGTGGCCAATTTATTATTGCCGCCTATGCCTCCGCCCATCCCAATGACATGCCCACCTTAATCCCCTTTTTAAGCCAAGTCATCCCTAAATACCGGGGTCTCATCTTACGAGTAGTTTGTGACAGTGGCTATGAAAGCATTGAAAACTATAGCTTCCTGGCTAAAGAAAACATCCAAGCCTTTATAAAACCCGCCAACTACGACAAGTCAAAGACAAGAAAGTACAAAGAGGATATTGGGCGTCGGGAGAACATGACCTATGTATCCGAGGGAGACTACTATATTTGTACCAATGGTAAAAGGCTTCTAAGGCAAAAGGATTATTACAAAACCCGTAAAAGTGGCCATAAAGAGCGGATTCAAAACTACCGCTGCCAAGAATGCACAAACTGTCCCTTTACAAAGTCATGCAATAAGTATGCTAAAGTCGCCAACCCTAAAAGTAAAGGCATCTCCTTTAGCCCAGACTTTCAGCATTATAGAGAGGAAGCATTAGAAAATCTCCGTAGTCAATTAGGTATTGAGGAACGGATCAATCGATCTATTCAGGCTGAAGGGATGTTTTCAAAGCTGAAAGATGGCCTTAAATACAATCGCTTTCGCCACAAAGGGCTAGAAAGTATTGTCGCAGAGATAAACCTTATGGCCATAGCTATGAACCTTAATACACTGCTGAGCAAAATAAAAAAAGGCTGCCAAGGCCCCATTCGATACCAAAAAGCAGTCTAGTAAAATACAAAAAACGAAAATGAGAAGGGGGGCTTATATTTCTGTGCCTAAAATTAAGGTGTTCTTACTTTTTGGTACTAGTGGCGTTTTTACTGTAAGTACCTATACTACGCACGTTAAGAAAAAAGGGGCTGTGTCGAATGATTTTACTCATTCTGACACAGCCCCTTTTTTTATGATAAGGCTTCCGGGTTTTGTTTTAGGTATTCGAACAGGTGGAATAGGGCCGCCCGGCCAACCGCATCTCGGACAGCAGACCGGTGCTTGGTCTGGAGGGCATTTGCCTGAAAATGCCAGGTAAAGGTCCCGGTTGGGGTGGCCAAGCCGATATAGGCTAAGCCAACTGGTTTTTCGGGGCTGCCGCCACCTGGGCCGGCGATGCCCGTGGTGGAGATGGCCAAGTCTGTTTGGAAGGCCGCACGGGCACCATCGGCCATTTCTGCTGCCGTTTGTGCGCTGACAGCGCCGTACTTGGCCAGGGTATCCGCCTGCACCTGTAAAAAATACTGCTTGGCCTTTTCGGTATAGGTGCAGATGCCGCCGGCGAAATAAGCCGAGCTGCCGGGAATATCTGTAAACCACTTGGAAATAAGCCCACCGGTGCAGCTTTCAGCTGAGGCCATTGACCACTTGCCCCGGGCCAATTGCTGACTTACCGGGTATTTTAAATGGTCGACATCGATACCGTAAAAATAGTCCTTGAAATGGTCAATCAAGGTCTGGATAACGGGCTTGATGAGGTCTTCAGCGGCCTGGTCGCTCGGGCCATAGGCTGTGACCTGGAGCTCTACTTCGCCGCCCTTAGCGTAGGGGGCCACAAGAGGATTGCTATTGTCCGGCAGAATGTCATCAAGCCGGCTGTCCACCTCCGCCTCGCCAATGCCATAAAAGTGTAGGGCATGCCGCCGGATAGCAGACTGGGCAGTGGCCGCTAAGCGCGGGGCCAGGGAGGCCTCGAAAGTGGCCTTCATTTCATGTGGGGGCCCCGGGAGGAGGACAAGGGTGGCTTCTTCGTTTTTAAGCCAGATGCCCGGGGCTAGGCCACTAGGATTGGCTAGGATTTCAGCCCCTTTTGGTACCATGGCTTGTTTTTTATTGTTGGCGGTTGCCTTTTGGGACCGGTCTTTAAAAAAGTTATCGATATGGGCCATGGCTTCGTCAGAAAGCAGGAGGGGCTGGCCCCACACCTTGGCCGCCACTTCCTTGGTAATATCATCATAAGTGGGCCCCAGGCCCCCGGTGACGATAACCCAGTCGGCCCGGTCTAAGGCCAGGCGCAGGCTTCTTTCCAGCTGGTCGGCAGCATCGCCGACGGTTACATGGCTGACCACTTTCAGGCCGTAATCTTCCACCTGCTGGGCCAGCCAGGCGGAATTCGTATTTAATACATGTCCGCTGGTGAGCTCGCTTCCAACGGCTATTATTTCTGCTTGCATTTCATCACCTCTCAGATATCATACGCGGTTCATAAAATAATAACAAGGTGTTGCATAAATTTCCGTATGGGTGTATACTTATTCAAAACCTGGCGCTTGGCAGAGCTTTTATGCAAGCCTTCCTTTAGCGGGATAGCTTGTTTGGCAACCTTGCCGATAGCAGCATAACCGGCGCCCAGTGAAGGAGGAGGGGCCTATGGCTGATCGTATTGAATCATATAAGTCGCCACAAGCATTGCTGGAAGGCCTCCAGGCTTTTCTGACCGAGGAAGGGGAGGGCTTGACCCATGTCAACTACCGCGTCCTAATCAAAGACGGACGTGAGACCCCTTGGCTATTTAATGCCAGGCTAGAATATGATGCGGAAGGCTGGCAGGTCGTGAGCCTGGAATCAGGTCAAGTCTTGTGGGCCGGTCCATCGGCGGCTATTGTCGCCTTTAAAATCCGACCCTACTACCGGGCCCGGTGCATTGGCTTTAAAAATATTTTATTTACTTTATTATCCCCAGAGGAGGCGGAATAATGTCAACCCTTAAAGGGCGCGATTTCCTGGCACTGGCTGACTTTACCGGTGCAGAAATAGAGCTTTTAGTCGATACAGGTCTTTTGTTGAAAAAACAGTTAAAAGAAGGCACCCCCCATGACCACTTAAAGGGCAAGAGCTTGGCCATGATTTTTGAAAAATCATCTACCCGAACCCGGATGGCCTTTGAAGTAGGTATGTACCAATTAGGCGGGCAGGCCTTATTTTTAAGCAGTCGGGACCTGCAGATAGGCCGGGGGGAGAGCATTGCAGATACAGCCCGGGTTATGAGTCGGTATGTAGATGGGATCTTAATCCGGACTTATAAGCAAAGTGATGTGGTTGATCTGGCCGCGTATGCAGATGTGCCTGTTATCAATGGTTTAACCGACTGGAGCCATCCCACCCAGGTGATTGCCGACTTCATGACCATTAAAGAACACAAGGGTCAGTTAGAAGGATTGAAAATAGCCTATGTCGGTGATGGCAATAATATGTTACACTCTTTATACATCGGTGGAGCCCAAGTGGGTATGTCGGTAGCGGCTGCCTGCCCGATAGGCTATGAGCCGGATGCCTCTGTTGTAAAAGCAGCTCAGGCGGCAGGCCAAGAGACGATTACTTTAACGACTGACCCCCATGAAGCAGTCCAGGATGCTGATATTATTTATACAGATACCTGGGCCAGCATGGGCCAGGAAAGTGAAAAGGCTGAACGCCAGAAGATCTTTAAAGACTATCAGGTCAATGCAGCCCTTATGGCCAAGGCCCGGCCGGGTGCTATTTTTATGCACTGCCTGCCGGCCTACAGGGGCCTGGAAGTAACAGAAGATGTCCTGGAAGGGCCGTCATCGGTGGTATTCGATGAAGCAGAAAACCGCTTACATGCTCACAAAGCCATCATGGCTTCAATTATAAACTAGGAGGATTCAGATGGAAAATAAAGTAAAAGTAGTTATGGCGTACTCTGGGGGATTGGATACATCAATTATCATCCCTTGGCTCAAGGAAAATTACAACTGTGAAGTCATTGCCTGCTGTGCTGACGTCGGTCAAGGGTCGGAAGTGGACCAGGTTCACGATAAGGCCCTGGCCAGCGGTGCCTCTAAAGTTTATATCATGGACTTAAAAGATGAGTTCGTAGCTGATTATGTATTCCCGGTCATTCGGGCTGGCGCTATTTATGAAAATAAATACCTGCTGGGGACTTCCTGTGCCCGTCCCCTCATTGGGAAGGCCCTGGTTGAAGTGGCCAAAAAAGAAGGGGCCGATTACATTTGCCATGGCTGCACCGGGAAGGGGAATGACCAGGTCCGGTTTGAACTGGCCATCAAAGCCTTGTCTCCCAGCACAAAGATCATCGCCCCTTGGCGGATTTGGGATATTAAGAGCAGAGAAGATGCCATTGACTATGCAGAAGCTCATGGCATTGAAGTACCTGTCACTAAAAAACGCCCCTACAGCATGGACAGAAACGTCCTTCACCTATCTCATGAAGGGGCTGACTTGGAAGATCCGGCCAATGAACCGATGGCCGACCTTTGCCTGATTTGCACACGGCCGGAAGATGCGCCGGATGAAGCGGAATATGTGACCATTGACTTTGAACACGGAACCCCGGTCGCTCTGAACGGGGAAAAATTAGCCCCCCTTCAATTATTGGAAAAGGCTAATGAACTGGCTGCTAAACACGGGGTTGGCATTGAAGATATCGTTGAAAACCGCTTGGTAGGGATGAAATCCCGCGGGGTATATGAAACCCCCGGCGGTACCCTCTTACATGAAGCCCACCTGGCCTTAGAATCCTTAACTCTGGATAGACAGACCATGTACTTTAAAAATACGGTCTCCAACCAATACGCCCAACTGGTCTATGACGGTTTATGGTTCACCCCCTTGAGAGAAGCCCTGGATGCCTTTGTCGATTCCACCCAAAGAACCGTTAGCGGTCAAGTGCGGATGAAGCTTTACAAGGGTAACTGCCACTCTGCCGGGATGACCTCTCCCTATTCTCTCTACAATGAAGACTTTGCCACTTTCGGTGAAGATGAAGTCTACAACCAGGCAGATGCAGAAGGCTTCATTAACTTATTCGGCCTGCCGGTTAAGGTGAATGCCTTGATGAAGGAAAAAGCCGGTCTGAATACGGAGGAAAAATGAGTAAATTATGGGGCGGTCGCTTTTCTAAAGACAGCGACCACTTAATGGAGGACTTCCATTCTTCCATTAAATTTGACCAGAAACTCTATCGGGAAGACATCCGCGGCAGCATTGCCCATGCAGATATGCTGGGGACTGTCGGCGTCCTGTCCAGAGCGGAAGCAGATACCCTTATTGAAGGTTTAAAGGCTGTTCAGGCAGATATTGAAGAAGGAAAAGTGGCCTTTACCACCGAAGATGAAGATATTCACATGAATATTGAGCGTCTTCTGACGGCCAAGGTAGGGGATGTTGGTAAGAAACTCCACACCGGCCGGAGCCGGAATGACCAGGTGGCCGTTGACCTGCGGATGTATGTCCGGTCAGCTGTCGCTGAAACCCGTCAGCTCCTGGTGGACTTGGTAGAAGTCCTCCATGACCTAGGCGCGGCCCATGTGGAAACCATCATGCCCGGCTACACCCACCTGCAAAGGGCCCAGCCGGTTACCTTTGCCCACCATTTACTGGCCTATATCCAGATGTTTCGCCGGGATGTTGTCCGCCTGGATGACTGGCAGAAAAATAATAATATCATGCCCCTGGGGAGTGGGGCCCTAGCCGGGACCACCTACCCCCTAGACCGTAACCAGACCGCCCAAGCCCTGGATTTTGATGCCCCCTGCGCCAACTCTATGGACGGGGTCAGTGACCGGGACTTTGTCTTGGACTACCTCTATGCCGCCTCTGTCAGCATGATGCACCTATCCCGCTTGAGCGAAGAGGTTATCTTATGGGCCAGCCAGGAATTTGCCTTTATTGACCTGGATGATGCCTACAGCACCGGCTCATCTATTATGCCGCAAAAGAAAAACCCCGATGTGGCTGAACTCATCCGCGGGAAGGCCGGCCGGGTATCCGGCCACCTGATGGCCATGCTGATGACCATGAAAGGGCTGCCTCTGGCCTACAATAAAGACATGCAAGAGGATAAGGAAGGGCTCTTTGATGCCATCGAAACCTGGCAAAAATGCCTGATGATGGCGGCGCCCATGCTTAAAACCCTGAAAGTTAAAAAAGAAAACATGCGGGCTGCCAGTGAAGGCGGGTTTACCAATGCCACCGACCTGGCAGACTACCTGGTCGGCAAGGGCGTGGCCTTTAGAGATGCCCACCGGATTGTCGGTGAACTCGTGGCCCATGCCCTAGACCAAGGTCAGGCCCTCGGTGACCTCTCTTTAGCAGACCTGCAAAAGGCTTCCCCTCAAATTGAAGAGGACATCTACGAGGCCATCTCTGTAGATACTTGTGTGAAAAGACGCCACACCAAAGGGGCGCCCGGTTTCCCTCAAGTGGAAGAGGCCCTGGACGAATGTAAAAGCTGGCTCACTCAGCAGCAATAGATACGCCCATCAAGCTCATCAAATAAAACCCCTAAAAGTTAGACCGACCGGCCTGACTTTTAGGGGTTATTTTATCCTGCGGCCAGGTATGTAGTCAGTAGAAAGCATCCCGGCGATAAAAAATACTGTAAAAATGACTGGTCCGTGGTGCTGGACCTATCTTTTTTAGAAAGAATCATTTATCATAGAAAAGAGGTGTGAGCATGAATAAAGAATTCGTTTTAAAGGTTTTTCAGGACAATGCGACCAAGCCCTTGCCTTTTGAGAGCATTGCCAAGCTTTTTCCCCAATTAAGTAAAAGCGATCGAAAAAACCTCCAGAAAAGTATTGATGAGCTAACAGCAGAAGGGGCCCTGGTCAAAACCAGAACAGACCGGTATGGACTCCCCGAGCAATTGAACTTGGCCGTCGGTAAAGTAAAAAAGAATAAAAAGGGCTTCGGCTTCCTTATTTTAGATAACCCGGATAAGGATGACCTTTTCATCCCGGCCCAGGCCTTAAACGGGGCCCTCGACCAGGATAAGGTTATTGTCCGCCTTGGGGCGCCGGCGAAAAAAGACCCTAAGACCGGTGACCAATTGCGGGCGACCGGCGAGGTCATCCGCATCTTGGAGCGGGCTAGAACCTCCTTTGTCGGTAAGTTGGATGCCCACAAACACTTTGGCTTTGTCATCACGGACGATGCCGGAGATATTTTTGTGCCCAAGTCCGGCTTTTCCGGTGCTAAAAAGAATGAGATCGTTTTAGTTGAAATCAAAAAATGGTCAGATGGGTCTAGAAACCACGAAGGGGTTATCAAGCGGGTCTTAGGCAAAGAATCGGATCCCGGTATTGATATTCTATCGATTATATATGAACATCACTTGCGGGCCGAATTCCCCAATAAGGTGCTTAAAGCGGCCAAGGACGTGCCCCAAAAAATCAGTTCAGCGGATTTTGATAACCGTCATGACTTACGCCATATTCCCTTTATTACCATTGATGGGGCAGACTCTAAAGACTTAGATGATGCCGTTCAACTAGAAGTCCTGGATAACAATCATTATTTCTTGCGGGTGGCCATTGCCGATGTCGGCTATTATGTGCCGGAAGACTCCGTATTTGATAAAGAGGCCTATAAAAGAGGGACCAGTGTTTATCTCCTGGACCGGGTCCTGCCAATGCTGCCCCAGGAACTCTCTAATGGCATCTGCAGCCTTAATCCCGGAGAAGACCGGTTGGCCATGGTTTGTGCCATGGAAATTGATGAGAAGGGGCGGGTTGTTGCCAGCGAAATCATGGAGGGGGTCATTCATACCAAGGCCCGGATGACCTACGATGGGGTTAATGCCATCCTAGCCGGTGATAAGCACCTGTCTAAGGAATACGAAGAAATCGTCCCCATGCTGAAAGACTTGGAAAGCCTTCAGGGCATCCTCATGCAAAAACGGATGGACCGGGGCGCCATTCAGTTTGACCTGCCGGAAAGCGCCATCCGTTTAGATGCAGATGGCCGCCCGGTGGATATTTACTGGAAGAGCCGGGGCCTGGCTGAGCGGATTATTGAAGAGTGCATGATTATCACCAATGAAACGGTGGCCGAGCGCTTTTTCCGTTTGCGGACCCCTTTCATCTATCGGGTTCATGAAATGCCTGAAAAGGAAAGGTTGGAGGATGTCAGCCGCTTCCTTCAGACCTATGGCTACACCCTGCACATCCAGGAAGATAAAGTCCAGCCGCGGGATTACCAAGCCGTTCTGGACCAGGTGGCCGCAGAGGAAGCCTATCCCATTAACATGGTTATGCTCCGGTCGATGACTCATGCTTACTATTCACCCAAGCCTCAGGGCCACTTTGGCCTGGCCTCCAAGTACTATACCCACTTTACCTCTCCAATCCGCCGGTACAGTGACCTGGCCATCCACCGGGTGATTAAGGAACACATCCACCATAACTATAAATTATCTAAAAAAAGGTTGGTCACCCAAGAAGCCTCCCTCAGTCGCTATGCCGAGCAGGCCAGCCTGACGGAAAGGGTTGCTGAAGAGGCCGAACGGGATGTCCTGGCTCTTAAAAAGGTTGAGTATATGGTTGACTATGTGGGCGAGGAATTTGACGCCCGGGTGGTCAGCGTTACCGGTTTTGGCCTCTTTGTCCAATTAGAAAACTCCGTAGAAGGCTTGGTGCATATTTCAACCCTGGTTGACGATTTCTACCGCTTTAACCAGGACCAACTCTTATTGGTTGGGGAACACACCGGGAAGACCTACCGCCTGGGTCAACCGGTCAAGGTTCGCTTACTCAAAGCGAATGTGGACTTAGCCCAGTTGGACTTTGAATTAATCAGTGAGGAGGATGAAAGTGAAAGTCATCGCTGATAATAGAAAGGCCCGACATGACTACTACATTGAAGAGAGCATCGAGGCGGGAATTGTCCTTAAAGGGACAGAAGTGAAGTCTATCCGAGCCGGGCGGGTAAATTTAAAAGACGCCTATGCCTCGATCGACCAAGGCGAAATCTTCATCGAGGGCATGCACATCAGCCCTTATGAACATGGGAATATCAACAACGTTGACCCCTTAAGAAAAAGAAAGTTACTTTTGCATAAGCGACAAATTCTAAAGCTTGAGCAAAAGATAAAAGAAAAGGGCCTGACCCTGGTGCCCTTAAAGATTTATTTTAACAATGCGAATGTGAAGGTAGACCTGGCCGTGGCACGCGGGAAAAAACTGTATGACAAGCGGGCGGTGGCTGCTGAAAAATCTGCCCGCCGCGATATCGATCGGGCACTGAAATCGCGTCAGAGATAAGAGGAGGCATTTGAATGGGACAGAAACTAACAACTAAAGATATTCGACAAGTTTATTTTTCAGAAGTGAAAAAAAGCGTCATCCGTCGTGTGGCGCGTACCGTCTTCATTACCCTCATTGGGGTGATTTCCATATTTTTAGCAGATGCAGCGACCAACTCTGACTTAGACAATACCAATCCAAACTTCAGACATTAGAAGATAGGCTTAGTAAACAACTGGCCCCCCAAATTTGGATTTTTAAATCCAAATTTGGGGGGCCAGTTGTTTAAAGTACTAAGGGTGTTTTTATTTAGTTAGAGACCTTCGGTTCTTTTACTTCGTAGTCGCCAGCTTCCAGGGTCATTTGCTTGATGAAAGCCGGGCGGCTGGGGGTTTCAGCGATATGGTCAACGCCTTCAATGCCTTCAATGACTTTACCAAAGGCGGCGTATTCGCCGTCTAAGTGGGGGGCCTTGGCATGCATAATGAAGAATTGGGAGCCGGCACTATCTGGGGCCATGGTTCTGGCCATAGAAATAATGCCCCGTTCATGTTTTAGGTCATTCTTAAAGCCATTGCTGGTGAATTCACCGGCGATGGTATAACCGGGGCCGCCGGTTCCGGTACCATTGGGGCAGCCGCCCTGGACCATAAAGCCAGGGATAATTCTGTGGAAGGTAAGACCGTTGTAAAAGCCCTTCTGGACGAGGTGGGTGAAGTTGGCAACGGTATTAGGGGCAATCTCAGGATAGAGTTCAAGCTTAATCAGATCACCATTATCCATCTCAATGGTAACAATAGGATTTGTCATTAATTTGTCTCCTTTAACATGTCTATTTGCGTTAAAATGAATAAAGTCAATATAAACTAGTTACCTAGATATAGCTTTCTCTAAACGCATCTGAGGAGGATTAGCCTTTAATGATAAAGAAAATTATAGTGCCCTTTTTTCTGGGCCTTCTTTTTTGTGCGGCCTTTAACCAGCCCCCGGCTCAAGCAGCTATTACCTTATTGATTAACAATGATGCCTATTTCTCTGAGCCCCGACCTGAACTGGTCGACTCACGGGTTTATGTGCCCTTGCGGACCATTTCCGAAGGCCTGGGTTACGATGTGGCCTGGGACCAGGAAGAGCAGCTTGTTTCAATCAGCAAGACCGGGAATCACGCCATCAGCTCTAATCCCAACCGGCCTCAAATTAGCATCTATATCGACGGGGAAAAGCTAGGTCTGACACCCTCCCTGGGCCAGGCCTATATTAAGGCGCCGGGCTATACCATGGTACCCTTGCGGGCCATTTCGGAAGGGCTGGGTGCCCAAGTTGAATGGCATGATGGCCTGGTAACGGTCCAACAAGATAGACAAGGGGAACTAGTGGGTGAAGAAAGCCAGCCTGAAGCCACTTGGGCGCCGCCGACTATAGCAAGCGAGGAAAGGACGACACCCTCTGACCCAGCACCGGTCTATGAGCCCATCCCAAGTTCGGCACCACAAGTTTCCCTCAGCGGGCAAACAGCTACGAGCATGACCATCTTAGGCGAGGCCTGCCTGAGCCTGGACCAGGTCAACCGCTATTTGGCTGATAAAGAGAAACAAATGCAGGCCCAAACCCTGCGAACCGGTAAACGGTTTACCCCTTTCCCTCAAAACATTGGTGCCCTGTACTTATCCATTGCGCCGAAATACGGAATCCGGGGGGATGTCGCCCTGGCGCAAGCCATTCAAGAAACCGGTTACTTCCAATATGGCAATGAGGTCCTGCCTAAGCAAAATAACTACTGTGGCCTGGGGGCGATTGGCCGCCGGACCACCCAGGAAGACTTAGATAAGCAAGTCTTTTCAACGATTGATCCATCAGCCGCCTGGTTGACCCTGGGTGTTCATGGCTGGTCCTATAAGACGCCGGCTGTCGGGGTGGAAGCCCACCTCCAGCACCTGTACTCCTATGCCAGTGCCAACCCCCTACCGGGTGGCTGTCAATTATATGATGGCCGCTTTAACCACGGTAATCGAGGCAAAGCCCACGTTTGGGCAGACCTGAATGGCCGCTGGGCTGTACCGGGTGACCGCTATGGTCAAATTATTGTCGAACAAATTTGGCGGGAAATGGCCGCCTATTAAAAGCCAGCACTGGTTTCTCAAGGGAACCAGTGCTTTTTGTATGGGCCCGGCTTGGGTATATGCTAGGTAAGACCCTTATCGAGGAGGATGACAGGTGAATATTAGACGGACTGTGACAAAAGCGTTGAAGGGCCAGGCCGATGACCGCTTCAATGTCATCGCATCTGCCTTTGAAGAAGACGCACCGGCAACGATGCGGGTATTACAAATGCACGTTTATGCCCCGATTACCCAGATAGACCGCTGGCAGGCGATTGAAATCATCGGTCAGTTGACTGAAAAATACGCCCCTGAAAACGACGAGCTTTTCCGCAATGTCATTCGGCGCTTTATCCTACAGATGTGTGAAGAAAGTGCCAATGTCCCTTGGGCCTCAGCAGAGGTCATCGGAACCATGCTCGCCCATGATCGTAAGCGTCAGTTTGTAGAATTTGTAGGGCCCTTATTTTACCATGCGGGCTTAAATGAAATCTGCTACCCGGGTTTATTTTGGGCTTATGTGCAAATGGCGCCACGCTATGGTGAGGAAATGCAGGAATTCTTGCCGAAAACCCTTCCCTTTATTACTTACCATGAAGCGGAAGCACGGGCTTATGCCGCCTGGGCTTTCAGAGAAGTGCCCTATGCACCCGCCGCCAAAGCCCTGGAGGCTCTCTTGGAAGACGACAGAAGCTTCCCCATTTATGAAAATGGTACCCTGCAGGAATATACCATTTCAAGTTTGGCCGCTGAAGCCCTGGAGCGGTGTAAGGCTGCTGCCAAGTAAAACTTTACAAAAAAAAAGAGAAGGGGTAGAATAAGGGTTACGCAGCAGAAAGTGATCGCGGCTTCGGCTGAGGAAAGTCCGGGCACCATCGGGCAGGATGCTGGCTAACGGCCAGTGAGGGTAACCTTAAGGAATAGTGCCACAGAAAGCAAACCGCCTTCGGGTAAGGGTGAAAGGGTGCGGTAAGAGCGCACCGGCAATTGGGTGACCAATTGGCCAGGTAAACCCCATCCGGTGCAAGACCTAGTAGAAAACAATAGAGTGGCCCATTCTGTTTTCGGGTAGGTCGCTTAAGGCAAGAGGTAACTCTTGTCTCAGACAGATGATCACTGATACAGAACCCGGCTTATTATCTGCTGAAAAACCCCCTGTACATTTTTTGTACAGGGGGTTTTTGTATGCCATTAAGCAGCGGTACCGGTTTGCTGGCCGTAATACTGTTGGTTTTGTTGGTATTGGCCCTGCTGGCCCGTTTGCTGCTGGCTGTTTTGTTGGCCTTGCTGTTGCTGGTTTTGTTGTTGACCCTGCTGGTTCTGGCCAGTGTTTTGGGTCGCTTGCTGCTGTTGAACAGTGTTTTGTTGCTGTTGCCGGTAGTAATTGGCATAATTGGCCGAGGAGTAGGTGGTGGGTTCTGTGCCACTGGCGTAGAGTTCCATATGTCTGAAGGCATATGGAGTAGACCGAGTGGCCAATTTACCTGTTTTGGTATCAATGAGCACATCTACCAGGCCTTCAGGGCGCTCGAAATTTTCTACCGGTAGATCGCGGTGGGCGTAGGTCATGATGTTGCTAAAGACCACGGCCGCGTTTGTTGAGGTACCGTAAATCGGGGCCGGTGTATCGAAGCCCATCCAGACGACGCCAACCAGTTGGGGAGTGTAGCCGGCGAACCAGAAGTCCTTACTGTTATCTGTGGTCCCGGTTTTACCGACAACGGTTCGGCCATCGCCTAAGGCAGCTGCGCCGCCAATCCCTTCGTAGACCACGCTCTGCAAGCAGGAGGTAACCATGTAGGCGGTTTCTGGGCTCATGCCCTTGTGGCGCTCGGCCTTTTCTTCCCAGATGACCCGGCCTTTTTCGTCAGTAATCTTGGAAATCAGGTTCGGCTCAGTATAGACCCCGCCATCAGCAAAGGCCCCATAGGCACCTGCCATATCCATCACGGAGACCCCCTTGGTGAGGCCCCCTAGACCGGCAGATAAGGTTTCGTCATTGACGTTACCCTCTTCAACCAGAGTGGATATACCGATATTTTTAGCGAACTTGAGGCTATCCTTGATGCCGATTTCCTGTAAAACCCGTACCGCTACTGTATTGTAGGAATCAGCGATGGCTTTACGGATGGTGACATCCCCGTGATACTGTAAGTCAGCGTTTTTAATTTCATGGCCGGAATCACTCCGGAAGGGGGCATCCTTAAAGACGGACCCGGTGCCGTAGCCTTTTTCAAAGGCCGGCGCGTATACAAAAATGGGCTTAAAGGCAGACCCGGGCTGACGGGTGCTTTGAGTGGCATAGTTCCAACCCCGGCTGCGGTTTTCATCCAGGTGACGACCGCCAACCATGGCCCGTACGCCACCGGAGGCGGCATCCATAATGACCATGGCGGCCTGCAGGGTTTCATTTGAGGCACCACCCGGGAAGTTGTAATCGGAATTAAAATAATCAAACATGTATTTCTGTAAAGGCTGGTCTAATCGTGTATGAATAATATAGCCGCCCGTATAGAGCTGGTTGATATCTTTTTCTAAGCCTAATTTTTGTGCAGCAGCTGTAATAACCGCATCAATATAGCTTTGATTATAGGTTTGGGTCTCTGTTTCCGGACTGACAGAAATGGTGGCCAAGTTTAAGGGAGCATTGGCAGCCTTCTGATAATCCGCCTCAGTGATGTATTTATTGGCTAATAAGGCCTGGAGGACTTGGCCCCGGCGTGCTAAGGCATTGTCCGGATTGCTAATGGGGGAGTGGCCGGCAGGGTTCTGAATAATCCCGGCAATCATGGCCCCTTCTGCAATGGAGAGTTCAGAGGCATGCTTACCGAATAAATCATTGGCGGCGGCTTCTACCCCATAACAGTTCATGCCGCTGTTGCCGACGCCCAAATAAACCCGGTTTAAATAAGCCGTAATAATATCTTCCTTGCTGTATTGCTTTTCTATCCGTAGGGCTAATACAGCTTCCTGAATTTTTCTGGAATAACTTTTTTCGTCCCGTTTATTCAGGGCCATCCCGGCTAATTGCTGGGTGATGGTGGACCCCCCTTGGACAATGTGACCGGCCCGTAAGTTGGCAATAAAAGCCCCGCCAATCCGAATGGGGTCAATCCCATTATGCTTGTAAAAGCGCTTGTCCTCGATGGCAACGACAGACTTAATCATATTCGGAGAAATTTCATTGTACTTAATCTGAATATGATTATTATTCGCTGAAAGCTTATCGACGAAGTCGCCGTCTTTATCGACAATGTAGCTGGTTACGTTGTAGCTCGTTATGTCCAGGTCTTCAATATCCGGCATAGAGCCCATGGCCGCCATAATGACAGTCGTCACCGTTGTTACCCCGACGACGCAAAGCAATAGAAAGGCCAGTATGAGTAAATGTGACCATTTAAACCTTTTAGGGGGATTTTGGTCAGGTGAGTTTTTTTCATTATCCATTGAGAAACCTCCTTATAGGCCATATTATAGCATAGATTGAACTGGCTCCATAGCTAATTTAACAGATAAAAAGAAAGGCGCCCCAGAGGGGCGCCGAAAGAACTATACCTTATTCCTTAACGATTTCGTTTAGAGCGTTAATTAAAGCATCAACATCGATACCATGAACTACGGCACCCTGTTCAATATTTTCAAAGCGTGCAGCAGCACAACCCAGACAACCCATGCCATATGCCATGAAGACCTGAGCTGTTTGCGGGTATTCCCGAACAATATCAGAAATAGCCATATCTTTAGTGATTGCCATGATGATACTCCTTTCTATATAGACGGGTCTCCGTCAATCGTCATTTTAGCAAAAAGATCTCACTTGTCAAGCCATCTAAAAGTTATAGGTCTAAAAAAGTTAGCATCCCTTACTTGAGAAAGGGATTGCAAAAGGTTATACTAAGTAGGTTATTTAAGGGAGGCGGTATGAATTGGAAACCTTTCTCAGTCGTACAGAGAAGCTCGTTGGAGAGGAGGCCGTTCTGCGATTAAATAAGGCCCATGTACTTGTCGCCGGCGTAGGCGGCGTTGGCTCCTTTGTCGCAGAGGCCCTTGCCCGTGGAGGCATCGGCGAGCTGACCATTATAGATGATGATATTGTGGATGTTACGAATATCAACCGGCAGCTACAAGCCTTCCCCGATACTGTGGGTCGGCCCAAGGTAGAGGTCATGCAGGAACGGTTATTGAGGATCAATCCCGCCCTCCAGTGCCATGCCGAAAGGATTCATCTTACTGAAGACTGGACCTTGGCAGGAGAGCTGGCTTATATAGCCGATTGTGTGGATGATGTGCAAGCTAAAAAGCAACTGATTGTGACGGCTCAAAGGGCCCAGGTGCCGGTTATTTCCAGTATGGGGTCCGGCAACCAGATCGATAACCGACACTTCACCATTACCGACCTGTCGAAAACCCATACCTGCCCCCTAGCCAGGGCTCTTAGGAAGGCCCTGCGGGAAGAATCCATTTGCAAAGGGGTTAAAGTTTGCTATAATCCAATTAGTCCATATGTTAAAATGGCGGGTTCACCAGGCACCATGTCTTATGTACCGGGCACTGCAGGCTTATTAATTGCAGGCGAGATTATCCGGGAAATAATTGGTATTTCTGTGTAATCGGTTTAAAAGTCGGGTATAAGGTGGATAGATAGAAAACTAAACCAAGGCGTTTTAAGGAGGATTTTCATGGCTAATGATAACGTTATTATCGTCACGGACGATAACTTTGATGAAGTTGTTCTAAAAAGTGACCAACCGGTACTGGTTGACTTCTGGGCAGCTTGGTGTGGCCCCTGTAAAATGGTTGGGCCCATTGTAGAAGAATTAGCAGATGACTTTGCCGGCAAAGCAAAGGTTTGCAAATTAAATGTGGATGAAGCTGGTCGTACCGCTCAAGCTTATGGCGTTATGTCCATTCCGACCCTTATCCTGTTTAAGAATGGCGAAGAAAAAGACCGGGTTGTCGGTTTCAGACCTAAGTCTGACCTGGCCCGTCTGCTCGAATCCTAAAACAAAAGCTGCCCAGAGTGTTTGGGCAGCTTTATTCTTTATAGATACTGGTCAGGTAGGGAGTGGTGGAGGCGTTGGGTTTGATTTTTAGAGAAGTTCTTGTCCAGGCCTTTCACCATAACCCCTATCAGGGCAAAGAGCAGACTGAGAGACAGGCGGACACCGGTTCGGATTAGTTTTTTCCGGAGGGCTGTGTCTAGTTGGTAAAGGGGATGGCTGGCACTAGTGCCGGCTTTTTCAATGAGTCCCTCGTCAGCGAGCTCCTGGAGGGTCAAAGCCGTTTCGGCTGGGGTCATCCCACTTTTTTTGGCTAACTTTTCTACAGAACAGGGCCCCAGCGTTAAGGCGATTAATAGTGACCGGTATTTACCATTGATTAGATGCGTAAAGTAATCTTTCATAGCATGACCTCCTAGTGCAAACATAGCATGATGACGGGGGCCTGTCAATGACCTTCAATTGAAATTTAGACCGCCTATTAGAGAGGAGGAAGCAGGTTGAAATGCCCAAAATGTGGTCATAATAGCCGCGTTCTGGATACGCGCACAGCAGAAAGTGGTGATGTCATCCGGAGACGGCGGGAATGTACCGCTTGTCATAACCGCTTTACGACCTTTGAAAAAATCGAGGACATGCCCTTACTTGTGGTCAAAAAAAGTGGCCGGAAAGAGTTATTTGATGCGAGCAAGGTCATGAAAGGCTTGGTTAAGGCTTGTGAAAAAAGGCCGATATCCGTAGATAAACTCGAAAAATTATCTTTAGAAATTGAAAAGGACCTAAAGGCCGAGGGCCGGGAGGTAGACTCTGCCCGGATTGGTCAAGCCATCATGAATCGCCTGATTGACCTGGACCAGGTGGCTTATGTCCGCTTTGCCTCTGTGTATAAGGACTTTTCGGATGTAGAGACCTTTATCAAGGAAATAGAGAACCTGCCGCACCGCCATGACTGATCGCATAGAGGGGAAGTATGATGCCATTATCCTGCAGGAGCGGACTTTTAATGAAGCCGATGTGATGGTGACGGCCCTGACTGCTGATATAGGCCACCAAACCTTTATCGCCCGGGGCTTAAAGAAGGAAAAGAGTCGTCTTCGCGGGCTGATCGCCCCTTTTTCGGAATGTCGCCTTCAGTTGGTGGCCGGCAAGGGCCTGCCTGTTCTAACCGGCGCTGACTTAATCGATGCCCATGATGCTATCCGGAACAATTACCGGTATTCCGTTGCAGCCCTCTATATTTGTGATTTGTTCCACCAGATGACAGTCGAAAACGAGCCAAACGCAGGCCGATACGAGCTTTTAAGGGACGGACTGGCTCTTTTGCCAACGGTCCGTGCTTGGCAGTGGATCCTCTATATGGAATGGGCCCTCTTAAAGGATGCCGGCTTCGCAGCAGACCTGGATCGATGTAGCGTCTGCGGGGAAAGGCTCCCGGGTTATAGAGAGGCCCCTGTCGCCGGAGCTGACGGCGAATTTATTCATAAGGACTGCCAGGAAGATGGTGCTGGGGCTAGCCTGCCGGTAGCGGCCTTTGCCTACCTGCAGTATCTAGACCGGGCAGATCTTCGTCACTTAGGCCATATTTTATTAACAGAGCCGGCCCGGCGGCAGGTATATGACTACCTCGGTCAGCGCTATCAATATATTTTGGACTTTCCTCTGGCATCACGCCAAAGTGTTCGCCACCTCTTTGCCAGTCCATCTCTTGACAAGTAGGCCGTTCAACGCTATATTTAATGCATAAATTCATATGAAACGATGACCGGGAAGAGTAAAAAATAACTGTTTTTCAGCGAGCTATCGATGGTGGGAGGATAGTAAATGGTGTTTTTGAAGGGCGCCCGTGAGTTTCTTTTTTTGAGAGAGCGCAAGCTAATCAGGGTGGAACCGCGGGAAACGTCTCGTCCCTGTCTTTGACAGGAACGGGGCGTTTTTTTGATGAAAGGAGATAATATGGATTTTCAAAGTATGATCTTATCCCTCAATAAATTCTGGGGTGATGAGGGCTGCATTATTTTACAGCCCTATGATATAGAAAAAGGGGCCGGGACCATGAACCCGTCTACCTTCTTGCGGGCCTTAGGGCCAGAGCCCTGGCATGTGGCCTATGTTGAGCCCTGCCGCCGTCCAACCGACGGTCGGTACGGGGATAACCCCAACCGCTTGCAACACTACTACCAATATCAGGTCATCCTCAAGCCCTCGCCGGAAAATATCCAGGAACTTTACCTGAAAAGTTTAGAGGTCCTGGGTATTGACATGAGCCGGCATGACGTGCGCTTTGTCGAAGATAACTGGGAATCGCCTACCCTAGGGGCCTGGGGCCTTGGCTGGGAAGTATGGTTGGACGGGATGGAAGTGACCCAGTTTACCTACTTCCAGCAATGCGGGGGCATTGACTGCTCCCCAGTTAGTGGTGAAATCACCTATGGCCTTGAGCGGTTAGCCATGTTTATTGACAATAAGGATAATGTCTATGACCTGCCTTGGGTTGGGGATTTAACCTATGGGGACGTCTTCCACCATAATGAAGTGGAGTATTCCAAGTACAACTTCGAGCTGGCAGACGTGCAGATGCTTTTACAGCTTTTTGATATGTACGAAAAAGAGGCTCTCCGCACCCTGGAAGCAGGCCTGGTCATGCCTGCCTATGATTATGTATTGAAGTGCTCCCATACCTTTAACCTCTTAGATGCTCGCGGGGCCATCAGTGTGACCGAGCGGACCCACTATATCTCCCGGGTCCGGAATATGTCTAGAGCCTGTGCAGAGGCCTATGTGGCTGTACGAGAAGAATTGGGCTACCCCTTATTAAAAGAGAAAAAGGAGGCAGAACATGAGTGATGTTATTTTAGAAATCGGCATGGAAGAGGTCCCGGCACGATTTTTGCCGGCTGCGTTAAAAGAGCTGAAAGCTTCTGCTGAAACAGCCCTTGAAGAAGCTAGACTCCCTTTTTCTGAAGTAAAAACCTTTGCGACACCCAGACGCCTGGTTCTCTATATGCGGGGTGTAGCTGACCGTCAAGAGGATTTGCATGAAGAAGTCCGGGGGCCTTCGGAAAAGGTGGCCTATGACAGTGAGGGCAACCCCAATAAGGCCCTCAAGGGCTTTATGGCTTCACAAGGCGTTGTTCCCGGGGATATTACGATTCGAGACGGCTATGTTTTTGCCACTAAAACAGCCACCGGCGAATCCCGGATGACCGTTTTAAAAGAAATGCTGCCCAAGCTTATTTTAAACTTACACTTTCCTAAAACCATGCGCTGGGGGAGCCACCAACTCCGCTATGTCCGGCCCATTCATTGGATTTTGGCCCTCTGTGATGACCAGGTCATCCCCTTCTCTATTGAAGTGGCTGAATCCGACCGGTTGAGCCGGGGCCACCGTCACTTAGGCGAAAGCGAATTCGCCGTGGCTTCTGTGGATACCTACTTCACCCAGCTGGCAGAAAACTATGTGATTGTTGGCCAGGAAAAACGGCGGGCCATGATCCAGGACCAACTGCAAAAACTGGTCGATGAGGCCGGCGGGCAACTGGAAGAAGATCCTGATCTTTTAGAAGAAATTGTTTACCTGGTCGAATATCCAACTGCCCTTTTGGGCCGCTTTGATGATGCCTTCCTGGAGATTCCGCCGGAACTGGTCATTACTCCGATGAAAGAGCACCAGCGGTACTTCCCGGTCCGGGATGCTGCCGGTAAGGGCCTCTTGAATGCCTTTTTAACTGTTCGTAACGGGACAGATGACTACCTGGATGTCGTCAGAGCCGGGAACGAAAGGGTCCTGCTTGCCCGCCTATCTGATGCCCGTTTCTTCTTTGAAGAAGACTTGAAGGTCTTACCGGAAAGTCGGCTGGAGAAACTGAAAAGCGTTGTTTTCCAGGAAAAGCTGGGCACCGTTTACGAAAAGGTGGACCGGCTGCAAGGCCTGGCTGGTCAGATCGGTCAAGACTTAGGCTATGACGAAAAGACCATTGCGGATGCTGTTCGGGCAGCCCGCCTAGCTAAAACAGACCTGGTGAGCAATGTTGTTGGCGAATTTCCGGAACTTCAGGGTATTATTGGTGAGGTCTATGTAGGGCGAAGCGGCCAAGATAATCAGGCGGTGGCCCAAGCCGTACGGGAACACTATATGCCCCGCTTTTATGGAGATGACCTGCCGGCGACAGAGGCGGGGACTATTTTGGCCCTAGCCGATAAGTTCGATACCATTGTCGGCTGCTTTGCTGCCGGTATTGAACCGACCGGGTCCCAGGACCCCTACGGCCTGCGCCGGCAAGCCAGCGGAATTGTGGCCATTCTCATTTCGAATCAGATTCCTGCTTCCTTAGCGGCCCTGATTGACCTGGCCATTCAAGCCCTGCCCAGCGACTTGGTCGATGATCCGGTAGCCCTGGGGGACCAGGTGCTCCGCTTCTTTGACCAGCGGATGCGGACCGTCCTTAAAGAAAAAGACTATGATACCATCTTTGTTGATGCCCTCTTAGCAGCTGGGTACGATAACCCCCTGGCGACGATGGAAAGGGCAAAAATCATGGATCAGTTCCGCCAAACCGAAAAAGATGCCTTTGAAGGTATCCTGCAAACCTACAAACGGGCCAATAACCTAGCCCGGAAAAGTGATGACCGGGCTATCAATCCGGACTTATTTGACGATCCGACAGAAGGGCAGCTTTTCACTGCCATTCAAGACTACAAGGACAAGCAGAAAGACGCAGGGGTTCAAGATCAATTGCGGGCCTTAACTGTCCTGAGCCAGCCCCTGGATGCCTTTTTTGACGCTGTTATGGTTATGGACGAAAGAGAGGATGTGCGGATGAACCGTCTAGCCCTCTTGCGAGACTACACTGAACTAGGTAAGGCTTTAGCTGACTTTGACCGGTTAAATTAAAAGGTAGGGATTATCTATGAAAACCGATATTGAGATTGCCAACAGCATTGTACCCCAGCCGATAGAAACCATTGCAGACCAGATTAATATCCCCAAAGAAGACCTTTATCTGTACGGCCCCCACAAGGCTAAATTGAACCTCTCTCTCCTAAAAGACCAGGCGACCAAGGGAAAATTGGTCCTGGTTACAGCGATTAACCCCACGCCGGCCGGTGAAGGCAAGACAACGACCACCGTTGGCCTTGGCGATGCCCTCAATAAGGCCGGTCGGCGGACGGTGATTGCCTTGCGGGAACCCTCTCTTGGCCCGGTTTTTGGGATTAAAGGCGGTGCAACCGGCGGGGGCTATGCCCAGGTCATCCCCATGGAAGATATCAACCTCCATTTCACAGGGGATATGCATGCCATTACCTCGGCCAACAATCTTTTATCTGCAGCCATAGATAACCACATCCACCAAGGGAATGCCCTGGGGATTGACCCTCGGCGGATTAGCTGGAAACGATGCCTGGATATGAACGACCGGGCCTTACGCCGGATTGTTTGCGGCCTCGGTGGCCCAGCCAACGGCATGCCCCGGGAAGAAGGATTTGACATTACGGTGGCCTCGGAAGTCATGGCCATTCTCTGCCTTGCTAATAACCTGACCGACTTAAAAGACCGCCTGGGACGGATTATCATCGGTGAAAATTTCGCCGGCGACTATGTATCCGCCAAGGACCTCCAAGTCCATGGGGCCATGGCGATGCTCTTAAAAGACGCCTTGAAACCAAACTTGGTCCAAACCCTTGAGGGGACACCGGCCATTATCCATGGCGGCCCCTTCGCCAACATTGCCCATGGTTGCAACAGCATTATTGCAACTAAAATGGCCCTATCTTTTGGGGATATTGCTGTCACAGAGGCCGGCTTTGGGGCTGACCTGGGCGCTGAGAAATTCTTTGATATTAAGTGTCGCTATGCCGGCTTAGAGCCTTCGGCTGTCGTTGTCGTCGCTACCGTTCGGGCTTTAAAGTACAATGGTGGGGTGGCCAAAGATGACCTAGGAACCGAAAATCTGGAAGCCCTTGAAGACGGTTTGCCCAACCTGCTCCGTCATCTGGATAATATCCAGAAAGTTTACGGGCTACCTGCTGTTGTGGCCATCAACCGCTTCCCGACAGATACAGAGGCCGAGCTGGACCTGATTCGCAAGGCCTGCCGGGATAGGGGGGTTCAAGTGGCCCTTTCAGAAGTATGGGCTAAGGGCAGTGCCGGCGGTGCTGAGCTGGCCGAAGCCGTTCTGGCTCTTTTAGATAAGCCCAGGCAATTTACCTTTGCCTATCCTGTTGAGGCGCCCATTAAAGAAAAAATTCAAGATATCGTGACCCGGATCTACCGCGGAAGAGCTGTCGTTTATAGTGCCCAGGCGGAGAAAGTCATCCGCCAGCTGACCGCAGCCGGCTATGGAGACTTGCCCATTTGCATGGCAAAGACTCAGTACTCCTTTTCTGATGAGGCGACCCGGTTGGGGGCGCCGGAAGACTTTACCGTCACCATCCAAGACCTGCATGTTTCTGCCGGGGCGGGCTTTATTGTCGCTCTTTGTGGCAGCATCTTAACCATGCCGGGCTTACCGAAAGAACCGGCAGCTCTCGGCATGGATGTCAACGCTGAAGGAGAAGTAACAGGCCTATTTTAGAGATACAAAAATCCACCTGCTGTAATGTGCAGGTGGATTTTTTCTTTAAATTAAGGAAGAAAGGATTCTAAAATCAAGGCCAGGGCCAAATAACTCCCATAGTCCCGGTTTAATTTGGACATCTGGGCCATAGCCGGCATCATTTCTGCAGGAGACTGGTTTTCTCGGGAAAAGCCGCCAATGACCTTCCGGACCCGCCAAGCAGATAGCCAGGGCAAGAGGATGACCCACTTGTGCCCTGTTCCCAGGAGGACGAAAGTCCAAAGGTAGGCCAGGGCCAGGCCACAGGCAATAAAGATAACACTCTTTCGATGGCCCAGCAAAATGACCAGTGTCCGGCGGCCGCCCTTTTGATCCCCGACCCGGTCCCGTAAATTATTAGCCGTTAAAATAAGTCCGATTAAAATAAAAATAGGGAAGGCTACCCATAAGACATGGGTGGTGAGCTTGCCCAGCTGGACATAGTAAGCGATACAGGTGATGCCGGCCCCCATGGTCCCACCGGCAAAAATTTCACCAAAGGGCGTCCGGGAGAGGGGCAGGGGACCACCGGCATATAAAAAGGCAATAAGGACACAGAGGGCCCCCACAAGGAGGAGCCACCAGCTGGTACTCCAGGCCAGGTAGAGCCCTAAAAGAACCGCTAGTCCCAGGCAGACAAAGGCCGTCCGCAAGACAAAGGAGGGGCTGAGCCCATCATGGACGATGGTCCCTCCAATCCCGATGGAGGCCTGGGTATCCAAGCCGCTATGGAAGTCAAAGTACTCATTCAGTAGATTCGCTGCAATTTGGATAAGCACCGAGGCCGCCAGCATAGCCAGGAGGATCAAGTCCCTTAGCCGTCCACTTTCCTGCATGGCCAGGGCCGTCCCGACAAAGACCGGAATAAAGCTTGCTGATAGGGTATGGGGGCGAATCATTCGCCACCAAAAATCAATAGAACGCACTAAAACACCTCATTTCTATAAAGAAAGTGTACCATAGACGGGCCCAATGTCAATTTGAATAAAAAGACCTCGAAGGGGAGATGTAACCACATTGTCATTAATCCGTATGAATAAAAGGAAAATCGCCTTGTTGAGCGATTTCTAAAAAGTATTCACTGGAAGGTTACTTAGGAGTAACTTAAACTCAGAAGTTTTATTATTGAGCGGTGCCCTTCCTTTTGTTATAATGATAGGTGTTGGAGGTTAACGATAAGAGGAAAAGAGGTGTTCTTAAATGGCTCACGTGATTAATGGAGATTGCTGCATTTCTTGCGGCGCATGTGAAGGCGAATGCCCGGTTAGCGCAATTAGTGCTAATGACGATGGGATCCGTGTCGTTGACGCTGATGCTTGCATCGACTGCGGTAGCTGTGCAGCAGCTTGCCCGTCTGACTGTATTGATGCTGAATAATTTAAGTCAGGCTTCACCGATGTGCCGCTTTGCGGCACACTACATAGACAGGAGGATACCTTAATTAAGTATTATGCTGTCAAAATAGGACGTGCCCCTGGGATTTATACCGACTGGGAAAACTGCAAAAAACAGGTCCATGGTTTCCCTGGTGCGGTATATAAAAGTTTTAAAGATAAAGAGGCTGCCGAGCACTACATGCAGGGTGCCCCCTCAACCCCATCTTCAAAGGAGCTCGCCGCTGCTACCCCTCAACCGACAGAGGACCGGTTCGTTGCCTATGTGGACGGGAGCTATGACGCCCGTACCGGCAGGTATGCCTGCGGTGTGGTGATGCTAACGGTAGCCGGCCGGAAGACTTTCTCTGAAGCCTATACCGATCCTGAAAATGCCAAGCTCCATAATGTGGCCGGTGAGCTGGCCGGTGCCTACCGGGCTATGGCCTATGCCCTGGACCAGGGGGTCTCGGAGTTGGTGATTGTACATGATTACACCGGCATTGCAGAGTGGGCCAGGGGGAGTTGGAAAGCCAACCTGCCCTTGACTCAGGATTATCAGCAATATGCCCAGCACGTTCAAGGAAAACTTAAACTCCGCTTTATAAAAGTCAAGGGACATAGCGGAGACACATATAATGACTATGCAGATCGATTGGCTAGAGAAGCCTTAGCTATAAAGGGGTAAGAACGCCACAAATAAATATAAATAAGGATGGATGGTATGCACGCAGCTAAGAAATGGATTGCCTCCTGCCTCATGTTAACCGTGGCAGGAGGGCTTTTAACGCCACAGGCGGCCCAGGCAAGTTCCGTTCAGGATTTGCAAAACAAAAAAGGGCACTTGGAGGCAGATATAAAGGCCGCAAAAGCCGATAGAGATAAAACCGCTGGGAATAAACGGAGTAATGCCCAGGCCCTAGAGGCCATTCAAACAGGCATTTCAACGACCAAACAGCGTATTGGTATTTTATCCGACCAATTAGCCGTCTCTGAAGGCCGGATTTCAGCTAAAGAAGTTGAAATCGCCGAAAAACAAAAAGAATTTGACGCCCGCAAAGCGACGCTGAACAGTCGTCTAGTTGAAATCTATAAAAAAGGCGATAATAACTTCATCGAAGTCCTTTTCCAGTCAGAAGACTTTTCGGACTTTCTGACCCGGTTTGAGTATATGTCCTTAATCGCTAAAAAGGACCAGGACTTATTACGTGAAATTGCTGAAATGCAGAAGAGCTTACAGGCTGAAAGGTCTGCCTTACAAGAGGAAAAATCCCACTATACAGCTCTAAAGGCTGAGCAGGAATCCCACCAGGCCGGCCTGCAACGGCAAGAAGCCGAAAAACAGGAACTGGCGAAAAACCTGGATGCGGAAGAAGCCTCTTTAAATGAGCGCATTGCCGCCATGAATGCAGCCAGCATTGACATCGGCAATCAAATCGTTGCCATTCAGCAAAGGGAAGCAGAAGCCGCTCGTGCCCGGGCTGCTCAAATTCAAGCTCAACAGGCTGCAGCTGCCCGAGGCACCTCCGTACCGGCTAATATCCCGGATGCGCCTATTACTGTTTCCGCCGGGGGCTATGTCTGGCCTGTGCCGTCTTCCCATTACGTCAGCAGTCGGTACGGCCCAAGGGTTTACCCCTTTGGGGGGACAGACTTCCATATGGGTCAGGACATTGCAGCACCTACCGGGGCGCCTATTGTGGCTAGCCGGAGTGGGAAAATCATTCTTCAGGTGTACCATCCGAGTTATGGTAATTATGTTGTAGTCGATCATGGTGATGGGGTTAGTACGGTTTATGCCCATATGTCTGGCTTTGCCAGCAGCCTAGGGGCAAATGTTAATGCTGGGGATATCATTGGTTTTATTGGCTCTACAGGAGACAGTACCGGTCCCCATTTGCATTTTGAAGTCCGTATTAATGGTCAGCATACAGATCCTGCAGCTTATATTGGTTGTTAATTCATCTCCTCGGTTTGTCGCCGAGGAGTTATTTTATTCCAGGCAAATATAGGAGGATATTCTGTGGCATTAACAAAAAATCAAATCCGCGACCTGCGTAAGATGGCACAAGCCCTTAAGGGTCAGGTCCAAGTCGGTAAAAGCGGCATTACAGAGGGCACCCTGGTCAACTTAAATGAGTCCTTAAAGGCCCATGAACTCGTCAAAATCACTGTTTTAAAGAACGCTACAGATAATACAAAAGAGGTAGCCCAGGCGCTCGCTCAGGCAACTGGTGCTGACATTGTCCAGGTCATTGGTCGACAGATTGTCTTATTCAAACGGAACCCGGACAACCCGGTCATTCAATTGGCGGCGATATAAAATGGAGACCGCAAATCATATCCGTCGGCTTGTCGTCAAGGTCGGAACCAGCACCCTCATCCATGCCAGCGGGAAGCCAAACTTGCGCCGAATTAATGAGCTAGTGGAAATCCTAGTGGATTTAAGTCATAATGGAATTGAGTGTATCCTCGTTTCATCGGGGGCCATCGGCATTGGCATGAGCCACTTGCGTCTAGGCCACCGGGGCAAGACCTTATCTGAAAAGCAAGCCTTGGCCGCTGTCGGCCAAGGCCTCCTGATGCACTTGTATGAACGAAAATTTAGCGAGTTTGGGGCAACCGCTGCCCAACTCTTACTGACCCGGGATGACTTGGCGGACAGACAGCGCTTTCTCAATGCCCGTAACACCATCCATGAGCTCTTAAAATTGGATGTCGTCCCGGTCATCAATGAAAATGATACCGTTTCTGTAGATGAAATCCGCTTTGGGGACAATGATTCCCTGGCCGCCCTGGTTTCTATTTTAATCGATGCGGACCTGGTCATCCTTTTAACGGATGTCGATGGCCTTTATACCGATAACCCAGTGACCAACCCCTTGGCGGAAAAAATCCACCGGGTGCCTGCCATTACTGAAGCATTAGAAGAAATGGCTGGCTCAGCAGGGTCTTACGTAGGCACCGGCGGGATGAAGACAAAGATAGAGGCAGCAAAGATTGCCACTTCCGCAGGTATTCCCCTCGTCATTGCTTCAGGGGAAAAACCCCAATTGGTTTACGATATTGTCGAAGGCAAGGACGTTGGGACCTATTTTAATGCCCAGGCTGTTACGGCCCATAGTCGCAAAAGCTGGATCATTTACGGCGCCCGTCCCTTGGGGACCATTACCATTGATGATGGCGCTGTAGAGGCCATTACCCGGAAGGGAAAAAGTTTGTTACCGGCAGGTGTTGTTGAGGTAAAAGGCGACTTTCAACAAGGGGATATGGTGGACATTGCTTCCACGCATGGTAAAATAATAGCCAAAGGGATTTCGAACTATGCTGCGTCAGATATCGACAAGATAAAAGGCCTACACACGACTGAGATTGACCAAGTTCTGGAAGGACGCAGCTATGATGTCGTCATTCACCGCGACAATATGGGCCTTACCCATTAAGGAGGATCCAATTATGTCATTGGAACAAATGGCGCGCAATGCTAAGGCAGCGTCAAAGGTACTAGCCTTGAGTGATCAGGTCATGAAAAACAATGCCCTTAGCGCAATGGCAGATGCCTTGCTATTAGAAAAAGCCTACTTACAAAATGAAAATAATAAAGATATGCAGGCCGGGCGTGAGGCGAATATGTCTGAAGCCTTGCTGGACCGTCTGCTCCTGACCGATGCCCGTATTGAGGATATGGCCAAGGGGCTCAAAGACCTCTGCGATATGCCTGACCCCATTGGTCAGGTGACAGAATCCTGGCGCACAGAAAATGGCCTGCAAATTTCCCGGCAATCCGTCCCGCTGGGGGTTATCTTGATGATTTATGAGGCCCGGCCGAATGTTACAGCCGATGCAGCCGGCCTTTGCTTAAAGAGTGGCAATGCTGTTATTTTACGGGGCAGTCGGTCTGCCATTCATTCGAATATCGCCATCGCCTCCGTTCTAAAGCGGGCCCTGGCTGATACAGGTATCCCGACAGATGCCATCCAGCTGGTTGAGGATGTTTCCCACGAAGCGGTTGGTGAACTCTTGCGGATGAATAACTGGATTGACCTGGCGATTCCCCGAGGTGGAGCAGGCCTCATTAAAAGTGTCGTTAGCCAGGCCAGCATTCCTGTTATTGAAACCGGGACCGGGAACTGTCACCTGTATGTCGATGCCCCGGCTGACTTGAGCAAGGCTTTGGCCATCACCATGAATGGTAAGGTCCAACGGCCGGGCGTTTGCAATGCGCTTGAAACCCTCCTGGTCCATAAGGATGTCGCCGATGCCTTTTTGCCAATGGCCTTAGAGGCCCTGAAAACCGCCGGTGTAGAGATTCGTGGTTGCGATCAGACCATGACCTACGGTAAGGAGATTGCTGCAGCTACAGAAGATGACTATGCAACCGAGTTCCACGACCTTATTTTAGCGGTTAAGGTGGTCGATAGCTTTGCGGATGCGGTGAGCCACATTAACCGCTACAGCAGCGGCCATTCCGATGTTATCGTTACAGAAAGCTATAGCCATGCCCAGGCCTTCTTAAATGAAATCGACTCTGCCTGTGTCTATGTCAATGCCTCCAGCCGCTTTAGCGATGGGAGCCAGTTTGGCTTTGGGGCGGAAATCGGCATCAGTACTCAAAAAATGCACGCTCGTGGTCCGATGGGAATTCAAGCCCTGACCAGTTACAAATATACCATTTGTGGTAAAGGGCAAATTCGCGAGTGATGCGGATCGCTTTTTTCGGCGGGAGTTTTAACCCGCCCCACCAGGCCCATAAGGCTATTTTGACCCATTTGATGGCGCGCTTTCAGTTTGACCTGACCCTTGTAGCGCCGGCCTACACGCCGCCGCACAAAAAGAATCTCAAGCAAGCCTCCTTTGAAGATCGGCTGGCGATGACCCGGCTGGCCTTCGCCAATATTGAGGGCATAGAGGTCTCTGATTTAGAAAGCCGGCGTCAGGGACCCTCTTATACGGTTGATACCCTGGCAAAAATCGCCCAGCGCTACCCGGATAGCCAGCTCTACCTGGTGACCGGTGGCGATGCCTACCATCAATTCTGTACCTGGCACCGCTGGGAGGAAATCCTGGACCAGGCCTGTCTAATCATTGCCCGGCGGCCCGGCTATCTCTTGACCGGTAACCTGGTTTTAGAAGAAACAGCCGTTAAAAGTGGCCAGGGCATGATTCTGACAAGCGTCCCGCAACTGGCTATTTCTTCAACGGCTATCCGGACTAGAATTGCTCAAGGCGATAGCCCGGAGGGTTGGTTGGCGGACGACGTGGCCGGGTATATCCGGGCCAAACACTTGTATCAAATGGGGGATGACCATCTTGAAGTATGAGCAATTCCGAACCTTACTCAGCCAGGCGCTGGGCCCCAAGCGCCTGGCCCACTGTGACCGGGTCGCTGATACAGCCGCCCGGTTGGCTGAAAAGTATGGGGCTGATGTGGATGCGGCCTATCTGGCAGGGCTGATGCATGACTATGCTAAAAAACTGGACCAAGGGCGGCTATACGAGATTGCCCAAGAGGGGCAGCTCATCACCGACCCCTGTGAAGAAAAGGTGCCGGACTTACTACATGGGGTCGTTGGCGCATATCTTCTGGAAAAATCGGGTACGATTACTAATAAGGACGTCTTACAAGCCATGGCTAGTCATACGGTCGGACGGGCCAACATGTCCCTACTGGAAAAGGTCGTCTACCTGGCTGACTATATTGAACCGGGCCGGACAACGCCCGGGCTAGAGGCGGTACGTCAGGCTACAGAGAAAAACTTAGACGAAGGTCTCTTCCTAGCCTTGTCTAATACGCTCACCTGGCTCTTAAGTGAAAGAAAAGTAATTCACTCCAACTCAATTCTCATGTACAACTGGCTGATAACTGAGGTCTTAAATTGAAATAGGCGAATACAAAGGAGTTTTAACTTGGAACTTGAACTGAAAAGCATTGTTCAAACATTAGACCAGCACAAGGGCGAAGATATCAAGGTTCTGGAAATCGGCGCCTTATCCAGCATCGGGGACTACTTTGTCCTGGTGACAGCATTAAACAATACCCATGCCCAAGCCCTGGCCCATTATGTTGAGGAGGAAGTCTTCAAAGCCGGCGGTCAAAAGCCTTTGCGGATTGAAGGCTTGCGCGAAGGCACCTGGATTCTAATGGACTATGGCGATATCATCGTACATATCTTTACGGCTGAAGAGCGTAGTTATTATGGCCTGGAAAAATTATGGGGCGATGCTGAGGAAGTCGCTACCGACGCCTTAACGGGTGGCCCTTCTGAAGAACAATCATGAGACCTGTTGCCATCTTTGATTCGGGGATTGGCGGGCTCACTGTTATGGCAGAGGTTCAACGCCGGATGCCGCACCTGCCGCTTATTTTTTATGCAGATCAGGATCACGTTCCCTATGGGAATAAGACACCGGAGCGGATCCGGGCTTATATGATAGAGGTTCTAGAAGACCTTAAGCCTTACAATATCCAGGCCTTGCTTTTGGCCTGCAACACGGCCACCAGCGCTGCGGCCGATTTTTTGCGTGCCCAGACAGACTTTCCCATTGTTGGTATGGAACCGGCTGTCAAACCGGCGGTGCTTAAGGAGGCTGTGGATAAAAAAATCCTGGTCAGTGCCACTGACTTGACCCTTAGGCTGGATAAACTCACCCGGCTGATAAAAAATTTGGCGGCAGAGGACCGGGTCCAGCGCTTATCCCTACAAGAGCTGGTTGCCTTTGCAGAAAAAGGGGACTTCGATAGCCCTGCTGTTGAGCAATACCTGCGAGACCAGCTTCAGCCGTATGACTTATCCACTGTGGGGGCCTTGGTTTTAGGTTGCACCCACTTCCTTTACTTTAAGCCTCTATTAGAGGCCATTCTTCCGCCGGCCATTGATATTATCGATGGCAATGCCGGCACCGTGAAGCAATTACAAAAGTTGATTGTCTATCATGAAGATGGTCAGGGGGCAGAGCCCCGTCCCCAATTTATTGTTTCGGGACGACCGGCCAGTAAGGAAGAAGACTTTTTCCAAGCCTGTTTGCGCCGTAGCTAGATGTTTAGGAGGTGGTGACGTATGAAAAAGCTGCTCTTTATAATCAATCCTGCCGCCGGCAGAAGCAGCTTACGGGATAACTTGCTGAGTGTCGTGAAAGTCTTCTCTGATGCCGATTATCTCGTAACCCTTTATATCACCAAGTGTGCCGGTGATGGGCAAGAACATGTGGCTCGGGCAGCAAAAGAATACGATATCATCGTTTGTGCCGGTGGTGACGGAACCCTCAATGAAGTGGTTAACGGTATCCTTTTAAGTGGCTGGGATGTCCCCCTAGGTTATATTCCGGCCGGCACGACAAATGATTTTGCCAGCAGTCACCAGCTCAGCCGGATTCCTCGTCAGGCTGCCCGCAATATCGTAGAGGGGAAACCCTTTCCCCATGATGTTGGCGAATTTAATGGTGAGTACTTCACCTACGTAGCGGCCTGTGGCCTCTTCTCCGACGTTTCATTTTCAACGCCCCAGGCCCTGAAAAATGCCTTTGGCCGCTTTGCCTACTACTTTGAAGGGGCCCGTAAAATCCAGGAAATCACCCAGGAATTTCCCTTGGAACTGACGGTTGATGGAAAAGCCATGACGAGTAAGTATTGTTTTTTGGCCGTCGCCAACTCCCTATCCCTAGGCGGGGTCTTACAATTTCCTGAAGACATGGTCTCTCTGTCGGACGGTATTTTGGAAATCTTGGCGGTCAAGGCGCCTCAAAATCCCATTGAATTTCATAATTTAATGCGCGCTATGGTTGAAAAGGACTATAATAATGACATGGTCCGTTGCATTCATGGCAAGGAAATTCGTGTCCAGACGGACGTGCCCCTGGTCTGGACCCTAGATGGTGAATCCGGCGGGAAACATACAGATGTCACCATTCGCGTTTGCGAGAGACAAATTCGCTTGATTTATTAGATCAATTTTACAAGGATGGTAGCTCGTTCATGATTCGATTTGAAAAGGTAAAAAAGCAATTTAAAAATGGAACGGTTGCTTTAGAAGATATCAATTTGACAATCCATGATGGTGAATTCGTTTATATTGTCGGCATGAGTGGGGCCGGCAAATCAACCCTTATCAAACTGCTTCTAAAAGAATATGATGTCACCGAAGGGGCCATCACTGTCGATGGCTTGCGGCTTAACCGGATACCGGCCGGTAAAATTCCGGCCTATCGCCGAAATATCGGCTTTGTCTTTCAAAACTTCCGCCTGCTTTCTGACCGGACAGCCTTTGAAAACGTTGCCTTTGCCTGTGAGTGCATGGGCTTGAATAGCCGAGAAGTCCGTCGAAAAAGCCGAGACGCCCTGCAATTTGTCGGTTTACAGGATAGAATGAACCACCGGCCGGATGAATTGTCTGCCGGTGAGCAACAACGGGTATCTATTGCAAGAGCCGTCATCAACAACCCGCGCCTTGTCATCTGTGACGAGCCCACCGGGAACCTGGACCAGCAAACGGCCAGCGGCATCATGCAGCTCATGGAAAATATCCACCAAAGTGGGGCAACAGTCATCATGGCCACCCATGACCACCGCTTACTGGATAACCATAAGCACCGGGTCATCAGTTTATTTGAGGGTCGGATTGTTGCTGATAGTAAGCCGCAGGCAGGAGGACTCAACCGTGAAATGGATTAATCATATGCTTTATGGCCTGCGGGATACCTTCCGCGCCCTCTTCAGACACAAGGCCATGGCCGGGTTGACGGTCATTACCATCGCCATTACCCTATTTATCTTGGGGGCGGTCATCCTCTTTGCCTTGAATAGCCAGGCAGCATCTCAAAAAGTAGAGTCTGAACTGGAAATGGTGGCTTATTTAAATGCCGGCCTATCCAACGATCAAATTGCCCAGTTGGGCGATAGCATCGGCAAACTGCCGGATGTGGCTGAAGTCAAGTTTGTGAGTAAAGAGGATGCAATCAATGAGTTGAATGCTCGCTTTCAAGAGAATGACGACTTAAAAATATCCCTAGACGGGGACAACCCCCTGCCGGATGCCTACCGGATTCGCTTAGAAAATGCCGATGCCAGCGACCAGGTCGCTGCAAAAATAAAAGGTATGGAAGGGGTCGACGATTTGCGATATGGCCAAGACCTGGTCCAAAATGTGGTCAAACTCAATCATTCGGTCAAGGTTTTCGTTTTCCTTGCCGTCGCCCTGATGCTCTTTGCCACCCTCTTTTTAATTAGCAGCACCATTAGCCTGACCGTTTCCGGTCGGCGGGAGGAAATCACGATTATGTCCCTCATCGGTGCCTCCGCCAGCACCATTCGGATGCCCTTTTTCTTAGAGGGCATTATTATTGGTGCCGTTGGCTCAATCATTTCCATCATCGGCCTGACTTTTGGCTATGGGAAAATGGAGGACTATATTTCTCACTTACTGCCTTTTTTACCCATCTATTTAAATATGACGGTCATTTATGCATTAATGGGACTTTTGTTGGCCATAGGGGTTATTCTTGGTGCTATAGGTAGTGCTTTTGCCGTCCGCAAGCATTTAAACGTTTAATTTGACCGGCACACATTGATATAGTGTGCCGGTTTTTCATAAGGAGGAAAAAACGATGGAAAAGCCCTTCCCGCAAATTTTACAAGCAATCGCTGATCAAAAGCCGACCATTGGCCTTATTCTAGGGTCCGGTTTAAATAGTATCGCTGACCGAATTAACCAGGCCCTCACCATCCCTTATTCAGATATTCCTGGATTTAAGGTATCTACAGCCCCGGGTCATCGTGGCCAGCTCATCTGTGGCCAATTGGCCGGGCAAAGCATCCTGGCCATGCAGGGCCGGTTACATTACTATGAGGGCTATGACCTAACTGATGTGGTTTACCCGATTCGCCTGATGCACCAGCTGGGGATAAAGACCCTGATTGTGTCTAATGCTGCCGGCGGCATCAACGAGCGCTTTTCTGTCGGTGACCTCATGTTGATTACCGACCACATCAACTTCACCGGCAACAACGCCCTCATTGGCCCGGTTGCTGAAGGGGAACTCCGCTTTCCGGATATGACTTACGCCTATGCGCCGATTCTACAGGACAAGGTCCGCCAGGCGGCGGACCGCCTAAAGATGCCCCTCCAGGAAGGGGTTTACGTCGCGACTTCCGGGCCGAGCTATGAAACGCCGGCAGAAATCCGGGCCTTCCGCATTTGGGGCGGGGACGCAGTGGGCATGTCTACCATTCATGAGGTGACGGCCGCCAATGCCCTGCAAATGCAAGTCATCGGCATTTCCTGTATTGCTAATATGGCAGCCGGTATCCTGCCAGACCGGTTGACGGAAGAGGATGTCTTACGGGCCGGCAAGGCTGTCGAAGAAAAATTCTCGAATCTTATTATTGAAACGATTAAAGACCTGGAGGGGTAGTATGAATAGCGGTGCCGGATTACCAGCTGTAATCGATTATGACCGTGAAAACAATACCATTACCATCATTGATCAAACGCGGCTGCCCATGGACCTGGTTTTAAAGGACCTCAAGACCATCGATGACGTCTACCTGGCTATTAAAAATCTTGAAGTGCGGGGGGCACCGGCTATTGGCTTAGTCGCTGCCTACGGTTTGGTCTTATACGCCCATACGATTCGGACGGATGACCGTCTATTCTTCTGGGGGCAAATGCGGGGAGCGGCAACCTACCTTAAAAGTGCCCGGCCAACAGCGGTTAACTTATCCCGAGATGTCGATATGGTTATGTCCGCTTTCCAACGGTTAGCCGGAGCGCCAGTCGATAAAATTATTAATGATATTGAATTTTGCACAGGCCTACTGAAAAGTGCGATTAAGGCAGCTGAAGAGGCCATCGGTCGGACCGGCGCCAGCCTGTTGGAAGACGGTGACCTGGTCATGACCCATTGCAATGCCGGGGTCCTTGCCACTGGGGGCGCCAAGGGTACAGCCTTGGCCCCCATTTATCGGGCTAGAGAAGAGGGGAAGACCGTATCTGTGATTGCCTGCGAAACCCGACCGGTCTTGCAGGGGATGCGGTTAACAGCCTTTGAATTGGCCAAGAACCAGGTGCCCGTCAGGCTGATTACCGATAGCATGGCTGGCATTTGCATGAAGACAGAGCCCATTAAGGGTATCTTTGTCGGTGCAGACCGGATCACTGCTAACGGCGATGTCGCCAATAAAATTGGCACTTATAGCCTGGCCGTTTTGGCCCAGGCCCATGGCATTCCCTTTTATGTCTGCGCCCCGACCAGCACCATTGACTTGTCTCTGGAAACTGGCAGCCTAATTCCCATTGAAGAACGGGACCCGGGCGAACTTACCCAGCTCTGGTTTGAAGAAAACATGCAAGTGCCTGACGTGACTTACTACAATCCGGCCTTTGATGTCACCCCTTATGAACTGGTTACAGGGGGAATTATTACGGAACACGGCTTTTGGAAGCCAGGGGCAAGCCATGGTTGATTGGGTAGCTGAAGATGACTTAATCCGGGCCAGCCAGCTTCTAGCCGAAGCCGGCCTAGTTACGGCTACCGATGGCAACCTGAGCAAGCGTACGGACCAGGGCTTGATGATTACTCCCACCGGCCGGGCCAAGGCTCTTTTACGCAGCAAGGACCTCTCTCATTTGGATGCGACTGGTAATATCCTTGAAGGCCCGGTCCCCAGCCGGGAATGGGCCTTTCACCGGGCCATTTATATGGCCAAGCCTGAGGTTTTGGCTATCTGTCATGCCCATCCGGATTTTGTGACCGCCCTGGCCTCCCAAGACCTGGTTCGGCAGGAACGGTTTCTATTTGATGCTGAATTACGTTTTCCTCAATTAGGGTATATTGCTAAGATGACCCCAGGCAGTGATGAGCTTGCTCGGGCCGTTGGCAAGGCCAGCCTATCGGCCAATGCCTTACTTCTGGCCAACCATGGAGCCATCACCTGGGGACAGTCGGCAGTAGAGGCGGTGCAGGAGATGGCTGCCCTTGAACGGTGGGCCAGGACAGTCTTTATTTTACAAAGGGGCGGCAGCTAATTTATTTTTCTACCCTGCTGTGTTACAATTGATTAATAGCGGAAAAGGAGGGGATAGTCATGCTGACAAAACTGAATATGCCGATGATCCAATCATTAGAGAAGGAATTTATTGTAACGGGAAAGTCTATCTTTGCCGAATTTCCAGAGGAATTCACCTGCTTTGAGGTCATGAGTGCCTTGCAGATGCCTAAACTCCTATTTCCGGAAGCCAAAAATCCAGACCGGGCCCTGCGCTTCAGCATTAATAGCGCCATGGTCTTTTTAGCTGTTAAGTTACATATCCTAACCATGGGCTTAACTCATTCTGAGACCGATACAAAACTGGAAATGGCCGTCTTAAATGGCGATTTACTGAGCGCGCGCTTTGCCCAAAGAATGATTTCAGAAAATGAGTTTGACTTACTCAAGGGCTGGTTGGAAAGCCTCCTGCCTTTCTATAATGACCTGACCAATATGAGCCTGGAGAACGTGCCTCAAGACACCCGGATGCTCAGCTATCCGGAGACGCTCCTGGCTTATGAGATTGCTATTGCAGCGGACCATGCCGATGATTTTGGCGAAACCCCTCTAGTGGTTCAAGACCATCTTCCTGACCTGGTCCAAGGGTTGGTTTGTGCTAATTGGACGCCTTTTTTATCGGCAGTTAGCCAAGTGCCCGCTCTGACCCAAGCCACCCAGGACCTCATTCGCCTACAAGAGGCATACCAGAAAGTACCGCTTGTTCAATTTTCTATACCTGCACTGGAGGCCGAACAGACGATATGAAGAATATCCTTCAACATAAATTTTTGAAAAATAGACTTCGTAAGGTAGAAGACTACCTTATGACGTTCTTATCAACTGATCCGGAATTTATCAGTGTCCAGGCCAGAGGAAACTTAGCTGCCGGCGGTAAACGTCTGCGGCCGGCTTTTGTGCTTATGTCTTCAGAGTACTACAATCGTTTTGACGACAACATAATCAAAGTAGCTGCGATGTTAGAATTAATACATATGTCATCCCTTATCCATGATGATATTAATGACAATGCCGATTTAAGGCGGGGACGTCAAACGATTCATGCCAGCTATACCAATGATGTCGCAGCTCATGTCGGGGATTACATCCTGATTAAGGCCCTTAGACATATTTTTGAGGTGCCGGACTTTGACCGTATCCTAGACTTAATTGCAGATACGGCCGTTGAAATGTGCAAGGGTGAAATCGCCCAGTTGCATTCTATGTTTGATGCCGAGCAGACCATTACCGACTACAATTATCGGATCGAGCGTAAGACAGCCCTCCTTATTGCCATCTGCTGTCAGATGGGGGCAGTGATGGCCCATGCAGGCCAAGCGGACGAGGAAGCCTTCTACCAGTATGGCTACCACCTGGGTATGGCCTTCCAGATGAAAGATGACCTCCTGGACCTCCTAAATAGCGATGCTGAGGTGGGCAAACCGACAGGCAAGGACTTGGAAACAGGCCTCATTAACCTGCCTACCATTTTACTTTTAAATAAAGACTTCCCGGAAAAAGACCGGGTAAAAAGCCTCATCAACCAGCGGTTTCCGAACGGAGCAGCGGATATTAACTTCATTGTTGATTTGATTAAACGGGAAAATGCCTTCAAGGAAACAGAAGAAATTATCTTAAATCATATCGCGGAGGCAAAAAAAGTTTTAAATCAACTGGAAACCAAGCCCATCGTGAACTTGATGCGAGACGGGGCCGACTTTATTTATGAAAGGGCCTACTAATGTCCTTTAACTACGTTATCCACTGTGACCTGGCCGGAGCGAACTGCTTGATTGTTGGTGGGGGTAAGGTGGCCCTCAGGAAGGTGCAGACCCTCCTGGAAACCGGGGCCCAGGTCACTGTTGTTGCACCGGATTTTTTACCAGACCTGGCAGGCATCGAGCATGAGCGGTTACACTGCCTACGGCAACCCTTTACGATAGAGGACCTGGCCAACAGGGATCTCGTTTTTGTGGCAACCAATGACCGTGCCCTTAACGAAGAGATTGCTGCTGCCTGCAGAGACCGGCACATTCCTGTTAATGTGGCGGATAGCCGGTCGGAAAGCACTTTTATTGTGCCGGCCCTTCTACAAAAAGAGGACCTGCTGATTTCCATCGCCACCAACGGTAAAAATCCCGGTTATTCCCGGGCCTTAAAAGCCTACTTAAACGATCAGATTGACGATCGTTTTTTAGAGGCCCTGGATATCTGGTGTGCCGTGCGCGATAGGGTAAAAGAGAAGGTTCAGGGCCAGACAGAGCGTGAAAAGATTTTAAGGCGCCTATCCCTTCTCGATTTAATCAAGGCCATGGAGACAGCGCCAAAGGAAGATGTGTATAGAAAGGTGATAGAATGTCTATTATTGTAATAGGCTTAAATCATAAAAGTGCGCCGGTAGAAGTGCGGGAACGGGTTTCTTTGTCACGTCCGCAAATCATCAAGTATAGCCCGGTCGTGCGTGATATTCCGTCCTTGAGTGGGTGCGCCATTTTATCCACTTGTAACAGGACGGAAATTTATTGTAATACAGACAATATTGACCAAGCCATCCAGGACATTATGGACCTGGTGGCTCAGAGAAGTGGTTTTAATATAGAGGAGCTTCGCCAGTACATTTACATATTCCAGGATGAGGAGGCCGTCAAGCACCTCTTTACTGTATCTGCCGGCCTGGATTCCCTTGTCCTTGGTGAGTGTCAAATCCAGGGACAGGTCCAAGATGCCTATGATATCGCCCTCCAGGAACACCTTTCCGATAGCATTATCAATACGCTCTTTATGAATGCCTTAACCGTTGGCAAGCGGGTCCGGACAGAAACCCAGGTGGACCGGCAGGCAGTAAGCATTTCCAGTGCAGCGGTAGAAATGGCCAAGGCCTTTTTTGGGGCCTTAGAAGGGAAGAAGGTTCTGGTGCTTGGCGCTGGTGAAACCAGTGAACTGACCTCCCGGCACCTGGTCAGCAATGGAATTTCAAGTATTATGGTGGCCAACAGGACTTTTGAACGGGCCCAGTGGCTGGCCGAAGAAATTGGCGGCCAGGCCGTCCGCTTAGACCACCTGCAAAGCTTTTTACCCACAGCTGACCTGATTATCAGTTCTACGGCATCGCCTAAATATTTCATCGAGGCAAAGGACCTGGCTCCCCATATCGAGGGAAGACAGGACCCCCTCTTGGTTATTGATATCGCAGTGCCCCGGGATATTGACCCGGCAGTCGGTGATTTGCCGGCGGTTACCCTGTATGATATCGACGACCTGCAGACGGCGGTCAACCGCAATAAGGCTTACCGGGCCAAGGAAGCCATTGCTGCTCGGGACATTGTACAGGAAGAACTGGAAGACTTTCTTTTTTGGTTAGATACCCTCTGGGTCATCCCGACCATCGTTCGTATGCGGGACCAGCTGGAAGAAATTAAGGAAAAAGAAATCCGCAAGGCCCTGAACCGGATTAACCATCCAAGTGACCGCGAAATAAAAATCATTGAGCAAATGGCCAATGGGATTGTCAACCAGTGGCTACATACGCCCATGACCAATATGAAGCGGTTGGCCGGTCGGCGGATTGATGAAATAGACTGTTACATTCAAGCCATTAATGACCTTTGGGATTTGAAATCGTAGGGGGAAGCGTATGATAGCTAAAAATAAATGTCGGGTGGGTACCCGGTCCAGTCAGTTGGCCTTATGGCAAACCCACCATGTCATCGAAGCCTTACAAGCCCATTTTCCGGAAACTGAATTTGAAGTGGTGGAGATGTCTACCAAGGGGGACCGGATCCTAGACCAGGCCCTATCGGCTATTGGTGACAAGGGGCTCTTTACCCGGGACTTAGAAGAAGCCATGCATTCCGGGGCCATTGACTTTGCTGTTCACAGCTTAAAGGATATGCCTTCTGTTTTACCGGATGGGCTGGGCCTGACCGCTATGCTGAAAAGAGAGGACCCAAGAGATGCCCTCTTGGCTAAGAATAATGTCAAGCGGGTCGAAGACCTGCCGGCGAAAGCCATTGTCGGGACCAGCAGTTTAAGACGTAAGGCCCAGCTTTTATCCAAACGCCCGGACCTAGACGTTAGAGACCTGCGCGGCAATGTCCAAACCCGGGTTCGGAAGTTTGAGGAAGGGCCCTTTGACGCTGCGATTCTCGCTGGCGCCGGCCTGCACCGGATGGCCATGGAGGACTATATCTCTGACTACCTGCCCCTTGACCACTTCATCCCAGCTGTCGGCCAGGGGATTGTCGTTGTTGAGTCCCGCTTAGATGATGAGCTGATGCTGGAAATGCTGGCCCAGATCAATGATAAGGAGGCCCAAACCTGCTCTGCAGCAGAACGGGCCTTTATGCGGCGCCTTGAAGGGGGCTGCCAAGTGCCCATAGGGGCCTTAGCCAGCATTGAAGGGGAGGGCCTCTCCTTACGAGGCTTTTTAGGCCGGGTAGATGGTTCAGAGGCCATCATCAAAGAAAAACAGGGCGCAGTGGCTGAAGCGGAAACCCTTGGGCAAGCCCTGGCTGAAGACATGTTGGCCGGGTCTGGACAAGCCATTTTGAATGATATTCGCAAAGGATAGGAGCGATTATGAATAAAGGAATTGTATACCTAGTTGGTGCCGGCCCCGGTGATGTCGGCTTATTGACCCTGAAGGGGCTGAAAGCCATTCAAGAGGCGGATGTCATTGTTTATGACCGTCTGGCGAACCCGCGCTTATTAAGCTTTGCCAAACCGGGCTGTGAAATGATTTATTGTGGTAAGACCCCTGACCATCACACCTTAAAGCAGGAAGAAATCAATGCCCTCCTGGTCGACTTAGCCGGCAAGCATAAAGTCGTCACCCGCTTGAAGGGTGGGGACCCCTTTGTTTTTGGTCGAGGTGGGGAAGAGGGCGAGGCCCTTCACGAGGCCGGCTATCCCTTTGAAGTGGTACCGGGGATTACCTCTGCCATTGCTGTCCCGGCCTATGCCGGGATTCCGGTTACCCACCGCCATCTGACCTCTACCTTTACAGTCATCACCGGCCATGAAGATCCTACCAAGGATGACAGCCAAATCAATTGGCAGCGTCTAGGGGAAGACCCTGGCACTTTGATTTTCCTCATGGGGGTCGGTCGTCTCCAGGGGATTGTCCAACAGCTGATGCGGTACGGCAAGGCGCCGGAAACCCCGGTGGCCTTGACTCGCTGGGGGACCAGACCGGAACAGGCGACCGTTACCGGTAGCCTAGATACCATTGTCGATATCGTTGAAAAAGCTGGCTTTACCTCACCGGCCATCATTATCATTGGCGAAGTGGTGAAGATGCGAGATACCCTGGCCTGGTTTGAGCAAAAGCCTCTCTTCGGCCAGCGGATTCTAGTGACCCGGGCCAGAGAGCAGGCAAGTGCCTTATCTGAACAAATTGAAGCCCTGGGCGGCGAGGCCGTTGAAGCCCCAATGATTCATGTCCAAAAGCCCAAGGATGAGGCGCCTCTGTTGGCAGCCATAGAAGACCTGGCCCGCTACCAGTGGGTTATTTTCACCTCCACCAATGGCGTCCGCTACTTTTTTGAGAACCTTCTGGCCTGTGGGAAAGACGTCCGGGCTCTAGCCAATGCCAAGCTCTGTGCCATTGGGACCAAGACTGCCCAGGCCCTCTTGGACAAGGGCCTGCGGGTAGAAGTGGTGCCGGAAGTCTTCCGGGCTGAAGCCATTGCCGAAGCCTTACAAGGCCGGATTGCCAGCGGCGATGAAGTACTGATTCCCCGGTCCAGCCTGGGCCGGCAAGTCCTTATCGATGAACTGGAAAAAATGGGCGCTACCGTCCATGACGTGGTGACCTATGAAACCGTTGAAGCAGATCTACCGGAAGGCGGCCTCACGAGCCTCCTGGAAGACCGGTGCATCAGTGCGGTGACCTTTACCAGCTCGTCAACGGTCCACAACTTTATGAAGCTCCTAGGCAACCGCTTAGACCTGCTTGAATCCCTTAAATTAGTCTCTATTGGGCCGATCACGACCAGTACCTTAGCCAAATATGACCTGAAGCCTGATGTAGAGGCAGAAGTGTATACGATAGATGGCGTTGTAAATGCCTTAAAGACTTTATAAAAAGGAGTAAGCTCCATGAAATTGACTCATCGCATGCGGCGACTGCGTCGGACCCCCGCCATTCGTCGTATGGTACAAAATGTGTACATTCACCCTGAAGATATGATTTATCCGATTTTCGTGACCGAACTGGCCGACCAACCCCAGGAAGTAAGCTCTATGCCAGGCGTTTACCAGTTCCCCCTGGACCATGTCCTTAGCGAGGTTGACCGCTGCGTCAAGGCCGGTGTCGAAGCCATTATGCTTTTTGGCCTGCCGGCTGAAAAAGACCCCCAGGGGAGCCAGGCCTATGCTGAAGACGGGATTGTCCAGGAGGCCATCCGAAAAATCCGGGCAGCCTATCCGGACCTCATTATCAGCACAGACGTCTGCCTGTGTGAATATACCAGCCATGGCCACTGTGGGATGATTACCGCTGAAGGCCAAGTGCAAAATGATGTTACCCTTGATTTACTGGCTAAAACCGCCGTCAGTCATGCCCGGGCCGGGGCAGATATTCTATCGCCTTCAGATATGATGGATGGCCGGGTTGGCGTTATCCGCCAGGCTCTGGATGACGCCGGCTTCGAGCATGTATCCATTATGGCCCACTGTGCTAAGTTTGCCTCAGCCTTTTACGGCCCCTTTAGAGATGCAGCAGACTCTGCTCCCCAATTCGGTGACCGCAAGAGTTACCAAATGGACCCCGCTTCAGGCACCCGCCAGGCCTTACAGGAAATCGCCCTCGATGTAGATGAGGGAACGGATTTTATCATTATCAAGCCGGCCCTGGCCTACTTGGACCTGGTCAACCAGGCAGCTGAAAATTTCTTACAGCCGATTGTCACTTACAATGTGAGCGGCGAGTATGCCATGGTTAAAGCGGCCGCCCAGCAGGGGTGGATCGATGAGAAAAAGGTCGTTATGGAAATGATGAAGGCCTTTAAACGGGCTGGAGCCGATATTATCATCACCTATCATGCAATTGATGTAGCCACTTGGCTTAAGGAGGGGCAACAATGAGTCTCAGTTTCAAAAAATCACAAGCCGCCTATGAAGAGGCAAAAAAAGTCATCCCAGGTGGGGTCAATAGTCCCGTCCGCGCCTTTAAAGCCGTAGGCAACCATCCGGTTTTTATCCAAAGTGGTCAAGGGGCCCATGTGACCGATATCGACGGCAATGAGCTAATCGATTATATCTGCTCCTGGGGTCCCCTTATTTTCGGGCACAATGATAAGGCTGTTCAAGAGGCTGTCTTATCAGCGGTTCAAAACGGGACCACCTTTGGCATGCCGACTGAAATCGAAACCACCATGGCAGCTAAAATCATCGAACTCATCCCCTCCATCGAGAAAGTCCGGATGGTCTCCTCCGGAACCGAGGCGACCATGAGCGCCTTACGCCTGGCTCGGGGCTATACCGGACGGGAAAAAATCGTTAAGTGCGGGGGCTGCTACCATGGTCATGCCGACCACCTCCTGATCCAGGCCGGGTCTGGGGCCATGACCTTTGGGGTCCCTTCTAGCCCGGGTGTGCCGGAAAATATCGCCAAGGAGACCCTAACGGCTACCTATAATGATATTGCTAGCTTTAAGCAGCTCTTTGAAGCCTATAAGGACCAAATTGCCGCAGTTATTATTGAGCCTATCCCGGGGAACATGGGCCTTATTTTACCTGACCAGGGCTTCTTAGAAGACCTGCGCACCTTAACGGAAGCCAATGGCACCCTGCTTATTTTTGACGAAGTCATCTCCGGCTTCAGAGCCTCTTTAGGCGGGGCCCAAAAACGCTTTAATATTATGCCTGACCTGACCTGCTTAGGGAAGATTATTGGCGGCGGCCTGCCTGTCGGTGCCTTTGGCGGCAAGGCTGAAGTCATGGACCACCTGGCGCCATTTGGCGAAGTCTACCAGGCCGGAACCCTGTCCGGGAACCCCCTGGCCATGACAGCCGGCTACACCACCCTTTGCGAATTACAAAAAAGAGACCCCTACACCCAGCTGGAAGAAAAGGGAAAGCAATTAAAAGAGGGCTTGGAAGAAGCCGCTCAAAAGCACGGTGTGCCTGTCTCCATTAACCATCTGGGTTCCCTACTGACGGTCTTTTTCACCGACCAACCGGTTCATTCCTACGCAGATGCCCAAACCTCCTCAACAGAAGCCTACCGGATTTTCTTTGAAAGCCTTTTAGCAGAAGGCATCCATTTGCCGCCCTCCCAGTTTGAATGCTGGTTTATCTCGACAGCCCACCAGGATAGCGACATCGAAGCCACGCTGAAAGCAGCCGATCACGCCTTTAAGGCCGTTGCTGAGGCCGGTCAATAATGAGTAAGGGATCTTTTTACTTTCAAACTTATGGCTGCCAGATGAATGAGCATGACTCTGAAATTATGGCGGGCCTTTTAGCCGACCAAGGCTATACCCCGACAGACCAACGGGATGAGGCCGACGTGATTATCATCAATACCTGCTGCATCCGGGAGAAGGCAGAGCACAAGGTCTTAAGCCTCTTAGGTGAACTCCGGGGGCAAATTGAAGCCGATCCGAATAAGGTCGTGGCTGTGTGTGGCTGTATGGTTCAGCAGGAAGATATTGTTCCTAAAATTCGCAAGGCCTGTCCCCACGTCAAACTCATTATCGGGACCCATAATTTTCATCGAATAGCTGAATACATTGACCGGATTCGGGAAACCAATGAGACCATTTGTGACATTCCGACTGAAGAGCTACTGATTGAAGAAGCCCTACCAACCATGCGGGAGTACCCCTTCAAGGCCTTTGTCAATATCACCTATGGCTGTAATAATTACTGCACCTACTGCATAGTCCCCTATGTGCGCGGCAAGGAACGGAGCCGGGACATGGTGGATATCTTAAATGAGGTCCGAGCTCTCGTGGCAGATGGGGTCAAGGAAATTACCTTCTTAGGCCAGAATGTTAACTCCTATGGGAATGACTTGGATGATCCGGAGGCCCATTTTCCCGGCCTTTTACGGGCCGCCGACCAAATTGAAGGCTTAGAGCGGATCCGCTTTATGACCTCCCACCCGAAGGACTTGAGCCAGGAATTGATTGATGTCATTGCCGATAGCCGGCATATTTGCCACTATATCCACCTGCCGGTTCAAGCCGGCAGCAGCCGGATACTCCAGCGGATGAATCGCCGGTATACCAAGGATCACTACCTGGCCCTAGTCGAAGCCATCCGCAAGGCCATGCCTGAAGCAGCGCTGACAACGGATATCATCGTGGGCTTTCCGGGCGAAACAGAGGAGGACTTCCAGGAAACCCTGGATTTAGTCGAAAGGGTTGGCTTTGACAATGCCTTTGCCTTTGCCTACTCCCCCCGGGCCGGGACCCCTGCCGAAAAGATGACCAACCAAATTCCCCTGGAAGAAAAGAAGGACCGCCTGGCCCGTCTCAACGACCTGCTCGCTAAATGGTCCTTGAAGAAAAATCAAGCCTATCTCGGGAAAACGGTTAAAGTCTTGGTAGACGGGGTAAGTAAAAGTAACGATCGTGTGCTTAGTGGTAAAACCGATACCGGAAAAATTGTCCTATTTACCGGCAATGAAGAGGCCATCGGCACCCTGGCGGACGTTCAAGTAGAGAGTGCCCAAACCTGGATCCTCAAAGGAAAACGAGTCAAGTAAGCGGAGGTATAACATTGAGTATTTTAGATAAAGCCAAAGAACTAGCGGATGCCATTTCTGAAAGCCCGGAGCTTCGTCGGGTAAAAGAAACGGAACTCCGTATCATGATTAATATGGACGCCCGTGAAATTGTTGAGGAATACCAAGGCATTCAGACGGACGCCATTAGTAAAGGCTTAAACTACGAAGACTTGCCGGAAGAGACCAAACAGCGCCTTCAAGAACTGGAAAAACAAATGAACGACAATGATATTATCAATGAATATCTGTCCGCAAACCAAGAATTAAACCAGATTCTGGAATCTGTTAATATGGTCATTACCAACGCCTTAAACGGTAATGAAAGCGATTGTTCCAGTTGTTCCAGCGCCAGCGGCTGTGGCGGAAATTGCCCATCCGGTCATTAATTGATTATCATGCCGGCAAAAATCATTGGATTTTTGTCGGCTTTTTTACACCTAAAAATAGCTCAAGTGCAAGGGCGTGATGATATGAAATTAAGATGGTCCTGTTTGCCTATTTTTCTCCTTGTCGGTTTTTTTATGCTTCCCCATTCGGCTTGGGCGACAGCTTCTTCCACGGAAGAAGCTGTCTACACCCTTTTGCAACATAATATCGTCAAATTAGAACTCCCGGCCAAAGACCTGGATAGGTCGCTGAATGACCTGGGCATGACCTACGCGACCTTTGACGGCTACAAGCATAGTCTGAAGTACTACTATTACAAGGAAAAGCCCGAAGAATATTACGTCCACGTTATGCTGAACCCCAATGAAGGCGAAACCCGCCAGGCTGTTTTCGACCGCATTCAAAAAATCCGTTCAGAGGCCTTGGCCATGCCGGGGCCGGTCCTCCAGCTGGAATTTGTGAATAATTATTTAATCCAACACACCGCCTACGATGAGGCGGTCTACCAAGACTTCCTCGCTGGCAAAGAGATTGAAGACTTGTCCCCCTGGTCAGCTAAGGGGGCCCTGGTTGATGGCAAGGCTGTCTGTGAAGGCTATGCCGGTGCCTTTATGCTTATCTGTGACCAGCTGGGGATTCCCTGTGTCAAGGTGAATGGCGAACTGAACGGGATTCCCCATACCTGGAATAGTGTCTTTATAGAGTCCATCCAGGATTGGCTGAATGTTGATGTGACAAATAATGATCCGGGAGAGGCCCAGGTGCCGGATAATTTTAAGACCCACTTATTCCTGATAACCGATGACCAACTGAGGCACTATGGATACAAGTGGAGCCCGGAAAAATCCCAGGCCATCAAGGACATCCGCTTTCCTTATATGATTGGCCGGCAGCTGGATTTTCTCCGGAAGGATGGCATTATTGTCGGTCGGGGCGGCGCTAACTTTGCCAGTGCTGCCCCCTTGACCCGAGAAGAATTGGCTGCGATTATTGTCCGCATTGCCGGTAAAGACTGGCATAAGCGGACCAACTTGAGCCCCAGTCCCGATGTGTCTGACTGGGCCCAGGAGAGCGTCCAGCTCTGCCGGCAGAAGGGCTATATGATTGGCTATCCTGACGGCAGCTTTAAGGGGAGTAACCCGGTGAGCAAGCGGGAGTTGGCAACCATTGTCCTGCGGCTCAAACAGGTCTCCGCTAAGAACTATACCTGGGATTCGGCCGAACAGGTTGCCGTATCGGAAGGCCTGCTGAGCAGCGGCCGTACCAGCGGCATCATAACCCCAGTCGCCAGTCGAGCGGATATCTTTGACATGCTCTATCGCCTGCTGGCCCCTAAAGCATAAGCGCAAAAAGTCCCAAAACTGGCTGCTTACCAGTTTTGGGACTTTTATTTTTTGCTTAGTCGCCGCAGAGGGTTTCACCAATGCCTGCATGGATGACCAGGTCAGCCTTGCCATCTCGGGGCGTAGCTTCTTTATTAATCAAGACCAGGGTATCACCCTTGAAGTAGTCTAGGAGGCCGGCAGCCGGGTAGACCACCAGAGAGGTCCCGGCAACAATCATCATATCTGCTGCTTCAATGGCCCGGACCGACTCAATTAAAGTGGTCGAGTCTAAGGATTCTTCATAGAGGACCACATCCGGTTTAATCACCGCATTATCTTTAGGACAGCGGGGGATACCGGAAGTGCCGGCGATAAAATCCAGGTCATAGAAAGTGCCACACTGGGTGCAGTAGTTCCGCAAGACAGATCCATGCAATTCAAAGACTCGTTTACTGCCGGCCATTTGGTGGAGGCCATCAATATTTTGGGTGATAACTGCCTTGAGTTTACCTTGAGCCTCTAATTCAGCCAGCTTCTTATGGGCGCAGCTGGGTCCATTATTGGGGGCTAGAGAAAAAGACCGGTAGAATTCAAAAAATTCCTCTGTGTGCCCTTCGTAAAAAGAGTGGGAGAGCATGGTCTCCGGAGAATACTTAAAGTCCTTTCGGCTGTAGAGTCCATCCGGACTTCTAAAGTCCGGAATGCCGCTTTCTGTCGAGACACCGGCCCCGCCGAAGAAAACGATATTATCATGTGTCTCTATGAGTTTTTTTAGTTCGGGATGCATAGGATCACCCTTTCTCTTGTACGCAGCCCTAGGGATTATGTTACAATAAGCATAGCTTGAAACCAGTCAACAGTCAAAGAAAAGAGTTGGAACGTGTATAATATTGTCTTATTTGAACCGAGAATCCCGCAAAATACCGGTAATATTGCCCGGACCTGTGCCGTTACCGGCACAGCCTTGCACCTCATCAAACCCTACGCCTTTGCCATCACAGAGAAAAACCTGAGACGGGCCGGCTTGACCTATTGGGATATATTGGATATTTATGAATACGAGAACTTTGATGACTTTATCCAGCGGAAGGGGCCGGGCACCGTCCATCTCTTATCTAGTAAAGGGAAGGCTGCCTATACGGAAGCCGCTTTTAAAGACGGCGATTATTTATTTTTCGGCCGAGAGGATACAGGGGTCACCTCTGAGATTCACGAAGCCCTTAAAGCACACGAATGGCGCATCCCCATGCTGGATATCCCAGAAGCCCGCTGCCTAAACATCGCAACATCCGTTGGGATTGCCTTATTCGAAGCCTTGCGCCAAAACAGCTTTTCGTATTTGAGGTGATGATATGTCTTTTCCCCTTAGCCCCCATGTCCAGATTGAAAGCATAGAAATTGCCGGCATTCCCGGCTATCGCTTTAAAGCAGAGGCCTGCCGGAAACCTTATCCCACCCTTATTTTCTACCATGGCTGGCAGTCCAATGCCGACCGGCAACGTTTTCGGGCCGGCGTCCTGGCTGCCTTTGGCTACCAGGTCTTTATTTTCGATGGGCCCATGCACGGTAAGCGTGGCCAGGTTGAAGATACCCCGGAGAATGTATTGCACTATTTTTGGCAGGTCATTGACCAGGAAGTGGCAGAGTTTCCAGTCATATATGAAGAACTGGTGGAAACCTTTGCAGCTGACCCTAACCGCTTGGCCGTTATGGGCCACTCCATGGGGGCCTTTGTCAGCCTGGCCCTCATGACCCAATACCCCTACATCAGCTGTGGGATTGGCTATAATGGCGCCAGCGACTGGTCCTTCATTGCGGAAAACCTGGCCATGAACTACCGAACAACCCCTGAAGCCATCAAGGCCGGCCGGTCCCCCTTAGGTAAAGTGGTCTATCGGCCCAGCCAATACAACCCCCTGCAGGCCGCGAATCAGCTGGTCAACCGGCCCCTTTTCTTGACCAATGGGGCTGAGGACCAAACCATTCCCCTTGCAGGCAACCTTCGACTAGCTGATTATTTACAGGCCCATAACAAAGACGAAGGGCTATTTAAGCACGAAATCTACGAAGGCGTCGGCCATATCGTAACAGATGGAATGTTGGCAGATGGCTTAATTTTTTTAAAAGAACATCTAAAATAAACAAGCCCCTTGACAAGTTTAGGTAAAGATAGTAATATTATTATTGCTTGTCGGGGCGTGGCTCAGCTTGGTAGAGTGCTGCATTGGGGTTGCAGAGGTCGCTGGTTCAAATCCAGTCGCTCCGATACGTTAACACAGCAGGTTTGCGGATTTTCCGTGAACCTGCTTTTTTGTGTTTTTTAGTGTCAGATAGAACCTTCGCCCGGCGGGCCAGACAGGCCGGCGCCCTAACCGGCCAGATGGAGCGGGAGCTGGACAACGCCTCTAGGCGGGTCCGGATATCCCGGCTCCAGGCCGCCAAGGATACCCTCCGGCGGGAAATGCAGCTATTTTACAGCAGCTATGACCAAGACCTGGCCGACCACCTAAAAAAGCAGTATAGCGACACCTACCAAGCTACCCTAACCGGCCTAAAGGATACCGCCTTTATCACCATGCCCCATATAGACATGACCGTCTCCCGGCTAGACGCCGCCATCCGTAAACCCTGGGCAGTAGACGGCCTGACCTTCTCCCAGCGCCTGTGGAAAGACCAGGCCACCCTGGTCAACACCCTCCACCAAACCCTCAGCCGGCAAGTGGCCCTAAGCCTACCACCGGACGAGACCGTCAAGGCCCTGGTTACCGCCTTCCCGGAAAAGACCATGCGTAGCGCCATAGGCCGCCTGGTCATGACCGAATCCAACGCCATCGCCACCGCCGGCACCCAAGAAGCCTACAAGGCCACCGGCGTCAAGCAATACGAAATCGTCGCCACCCTGGACAGTAAGACCTCAACCATCTGTCAGGAAATGGACGGCAAACGGTTCCCCACCAGCAAGATGGAAATAGGCGCCACCGCTCCACCCTTCCACCCCTGGTGCCGGACCACAACCGCCCCCTACGACCCCGACTTTGACGACCTCCTACCCGACGGCCCCAGAGCCGCCAGAGAGGCAGACGGAAAGACCTACCTGACTAATGCCAGGACTTATAAGGAGTGGGTGGCAGAGGGGCAAGAAGAACCAGCGCAAAACTACAAGCCGCTTATTTTTGGCGACAAACCACAGGCCTATAAGCGTGGCCAGGTGAGTATCCAGGTCCTCCCGCTGCTGGGCCGCCAGAATACCATCCTTGTTTCAGATCGTGTGAAGCTAACTCGTAAGGAAGCTCATTTTGTCGATATGCAGCTAACAGAGGCATATGCCTTATTAGGCGACATTCAAGACTACAGTAAGCCCGCAGTCGTTATTGTAGATACCGCAGAGATGCAAACCGGGGCCTTAGCTTCTTATAACGCTGTAGAAAATAAGATCTACTTACTTCATGCCGCTACACAAAGAAAACGTTTGCTAGAGCTCCAGAAAGATTTATCCGAAGCAGGCAACGAATTAAGCACTTATGTGCATGAACTACTACATTGGCTGGATGCCCAGAGATACACAGCTAAACATGGAGTGATAACCCGAGAAAACTACCGTCAATACATTAAACGACTCAAGCGGGACAACAAACATCAACTTGACAAGTTGGGCATAAATGCCAATAATAGTGGTAAGATAAGTAGTTATGCTGGCTTTTCATTTAAGAATGGGGACTACGACGAAGTTTTCGCCGAATATCGGACAAAAAAGATTTTAGGTTAGGAGGTAAAAAAGAGATGGCTGTCATGGTTTGCTACCCACCAGATATAAAAAAAATGGTAGAAGAAGTTCGAAAATATGAAGATAAAGAAGAAAAACCCTTAGCGATACACGAAAAAGAAGAAAAAATAAGAGCATGGCATCGTGAGCAATCCCGTTTAGAAGAAGAAATAATATTACAGAGCTAAAAGCCACCCAACCCGGGTGGCTTTTGTGTTGAAAGGAGACGGTTATGGAAGAATTTCGTACGATATACCGTATTTTGAAAATTTTGCGGGAAGCCATGGAGTATGAAGAGTTTGACGCTGCAGCTATTTCGCCTGATTCTCTAGGTATTAGCAAACCTAAATGGGAGCAGCTTATGGCTATGCTGGTTAAAAATGGGTATATTGAAGGGGTTACTGTCATCCCTCTTTTAGGCAGACAAGCCGGCATCAAATTATCCCATCCTCAGATCACCTTAAAAGGCTTGGAATACCTGCAGGAAAATTCCATGATGAAAAAAGCTGCCAATCTTGCAAAGGGCATTGCGGAGCTAATTTAAGCGAGGTGATCCACTATCTCCCGTGCAGGGTAAAGCACACGACCTGGACAAGTCGTAAAAAGGTCTTTTTTCTATACCTAAAATTGGTTGCCCGACCTAAAACGGGAACGCCCGGTCATGGCGACGACCTAAAAAGCCTAGGCGAGAGAGGAGACCCCATGAATACAGACACCCTGAAAAAGTTAGGCCTAACCCAAGAGCAAATAGATGCAGTCATGGCAGAAAACGGTAAAGACATCAAGGCCGAGCAGGGCAAGGCGGAGAGCCTGAAAAAGGAAAGAGACACCCTCCAGGCCCAGCTGGTCGACGCCACCGAGACCATCAAGGGCTATAAGGACATGGACATTGATGCCATTCAGAAGTCCGCTGACGACTGGGAGGAAAAATACAAGGCCAGCGTCCAGGAACTGGAAGATCTCCGCTTTGATAGCCTCCTAGACAAGGGGCTAACCGGTAGCGGCGCCTATGACGCCGACATCGTGAAAAAGCTCCTGGCCCGGGAAGCCCTCCTGGTCAAAGACGGCAAGCTAGAGGGCCTAGACAAGCAACTGGCCCACATGCAGGAACACCGGCCCTACTTATTTGCACCGCAAGAAAAGCCAGATGAGCAGCAAGAGACTAAGCCAGAGGGCAGCGGCTTCAAGCCCTTTGTCCCTCCGGCCGGCGGCGATGGCGCCAGAGGGCCGGATAAAAACTTATCTCAGCAGCTGGATATATCATCCTAGATGTTATCTAAGCAATCACTTAGAAAATAAGACAGCCTTCCTTAGCTGTTTCCGCACTTTTGATTTTTTTCTGTCATCTTTTCATTTATAATCAATCATGGTATGATTAGCTTGATACATTACTGTGCGTTTATATGCAAATTTATACTGAAGAAGGTGACAGGCTTGTTGGTTGCTGGCCGTTCGCATATTGGCTTAGTGCGTAAAACGAATGAAGATGAATACTATTGTGATGGAAGGGGACGTTTTTTAATTATCGCTGATGGTATCGGTGGACATCAAAACGGGCATATTGCCAGCCAGCTGGCTGTTGATGAGCTGCATTGGTTTATAGAGGAGAATATCCACTTACCGGCTGAAGCCCTTCTCCGGGAGGGCTTTCAACGGGCGAATGCAAAGGTGCATAGCTATCAAGAAAACAAAACCAATGGGGGCATTATGGGGACGACCTTAACGGCCTTTATCATCCGTGATGGAAAATACTACCTCGGCCATTTGGGCGATTCACGAGCCTATATCCTTCATCAGAATAGCCTTCCTAACCAGCTGTCAAAAGACCATACCTTCTGGGCGGAATTAGAAAATTTAGATGAAGACATGCGCCAGGCTATGTTAAAAAATAGAGTAGATAGTCCTAAGAACACCTTGATGCGGGCTATTGGACCGGAGCCCAGTTGTGACCCTCAATTTTTGTCAGGTGACCTATCGGCAGGGGATATCTTACTGCTGATGACTGATGGTATGTATCGGTATACAAATGTGGAAGAAATGTATGAAGTCGTCAGCTACACCGATGACCTGGAAGAAGTGGCCTTGCGTTTTGAGCAATTGGCGTTAGAGCGTGGGGCCAGGGATAACCTGACAATTGTTCTCTATCGACAGGAAGGAGGCGGTCAACTGTGCAAGACATTCTAGGCGGTCGCTATGAAATCATCCGGAAAATTGGTGGTGGTGGAATGGCCATTGTTTATCTGGCCAAGGACACCTTTTTGGACCGGCAAGTTGCGGTTAAAGTCCTCCGGGAAGAATACGTCGAAGATCCGGAATTCTTACGGCATTTTAAAAAAGAGGCCAAGTCTATTGCGGCCTTAAACCATCCCAACATTGTCAATATCTATGATTTTGACGCCAGCCAAGATCCGGCCTACCTAGTCATGGAATTTGTTGAGGGGATGTCCATTAAGCAAATCATTAATGATGAGGGCTACCTCCCCTGGGACCAGGTCGCTGATATTGGCATCCAGGCGGCCCGGGGGTTAGACGCCGCCCACAAAAACCATATTATACATAAAGATGTTAAGAGCCATAATATCTTAGTTGATCGCAGTGGCCTAGTAAAAATTACAGACTTTGGCATTGCGCAAATGCTTTCCAGTACGACCATTACCCATAACAAGGGCATCTTAGGCTCAGCCCACTATTTTTCACCGGAGCAGGCCCGAGGGGAGCGGGTTGATGAAAAATCCGACATTTACTCCTTGGGGATTGTCCTATATGAGATGCTTTGCGGCCAGGTGCCTTTTACCAGTGACAACCCTGTCAGCGTTGCCTTAAAGCATATTCAAGAAGAGCCTGTCCCGCCAACATCCATTGTCCCCGGTATCCCGGTAGCAATGGAAGCCGTGGTCTTGAAGTGCCTGGAAAAAGACAAGGACCTTCGTTTCCGAGATATGGCAGAGCTGGCGGAAACCCTTGAGGTCATCCGGGAAACCGATGCTTCCGATATAACCGGCTACCAGCCAATGTCCGTTTTTCCGCAAGCAGAGGCGGACCTAGACCCGATGAATGATACCCTGGCCCTGCCGCGGAACCTAACCCAAAAACACACAGACATGCCGGCGCCAACCAAACAAGAAAGCAAAAAAGTCTCTAAGGATAAAAAACGGGCAGATCGGAAAAAGCGCTGGACGCGGATGCTCATCTTCCTTTTAGTCTTGCTCGCTGCCTTTGGGACGTTGAAAATTGCCCAGTCATTTATTGGCGGCGGGAATATAGAAGTGCCTTCTGTCATTGGCTTTTCCTATCCGGATGCAGAACAGATTATTGCCCAAGAGGGCTTGCGCATTAAGGAAATTGATACCGAATATAGTGATGAGATTGAAAAAGGGGCCATCATTAGTCAGGATCCGGTAGCCGGCAAAAAGGTTAGAAAAGGCCGCCTTATCGGCGTTGTCGTCAGCCGAGGCCCTAAAAAAATAGAAGTGCCGGACTTAGAGGGACAAACAGAGGCTGAAGCTAGAGAAGCTTTAGCGGATGCCAAGCTGCGCCTTGGTAAGGTCCAGACGGACTATGACAGCAGTGTCCCGGAAGGAAAGGTCATTTCCCAGTCACCCCGGTCCGGTAAAGAAGTCGACAAGGATACGGCTATAGACATTACGGTGAGCTTGGGCAAAAAACCGGAATACGCCACCATGCCGGACCTCCGGGGGATGAAGCTTTCGGAAGCCCGGTCAGCCTTAGCCGGCCGTGGCCTGACTGTATCTTCTACCAGTGAAGAAGAAACTTCAAATGATGACAAGGACCGCGTTATCGGTCAATCCATTGAACCTGGTGCCGAACTTGAAAAAGGGACCGGCGTTACCCTCACTATTGGGACGGGCAGACACGTTAGTGAAGATGTTCCTGTCAATGTGTCCTTTGTCTTACCGGAAAAGGGAGTCGTCGTTATTACCCAAACGGATGCATCAGGGAACCAAACCATGCTCTACCGCGGCGTCCATGAAGAAGGGGAGTCCTTTAGTAAAAATTATAATGCCCCCTCCGGAAGTAAGCTACACATTAGCCTGAATGGCAGAGAAATTAATCAAATCAACACTTAGTGAGGTGACTATGAAAGGCCGGGTTTTAACTGCACATGGTGGATTTTATGAGGTACTTACAGAAGGGGGCCTCTATACCTGCCGCTTGCGCGGGAAAAATAAAAGAGGAGAGCAGATTGCTGTTGCCGGAGACTGGGTGCTTATCGAGCCTAGCAAAAAGGCGGAAGGGACGATAGAATCCATCTATCCCAGAAAGAATGCCTTACACCGGCCCAGTCTGTCAAATATTGATCAATTAATTATCCTATCCGCCTTGCAAGATCCGGAAGTGGATTTTTTACTGGTTGACCGCCTTCTGGTAATCGCCCACTACCATCAAATCAGACCGCTTTTGGTTTTCAATAAGGCCGACTTGACTGCCGACTTAACAGCCATCCAGACCTACTACCGCGATAGCTACCCGGTTTTTCGAATCAGCGCCCGAGACCGGCTAGGGGTAGAGGGCTTGCTGGATGAATTAAGCGGAAAAACCACCGCCATCGCCGGCCAATCCGGCGTGGGAAAATCAACCCTCATTAATGCCTTAACAGGCAGTGATGACCAGGCCACCGCCTCAGTGAGCGATAAATTAAAGCGGGGGCGGCACACCACCCGGACCACCCGCTTTATCCCTTTTGAAAGTGGCTTTATTGTCGATACACCCGGTTTCAACATGCTCCACCTGCCCAAGGATTTAGAAGGAAGGGACCTATCTCACTACTACCCTGACTTTATGGACCAGGCAGATGGCTGCCAGTATAGAGACTGTCTGCATATCAATGAACCGGTATGCGGTGTTAAAACAGCTGTTCATTCGGGTATACTATCCGATAAACGCTATCAGAATTACTGCACTTTACTATCCGAACTAGAGTAAGAGGGGGCTGCTTGTGTCTATAATCATTTCACCGTCTCTTTTATCCGCTAATTTTGCCCGGCTCGAAGATGAATTAAAAGCCATCGATCAAGCCGGAGCACCCTGGCTTCACCTGGATGTCATGGATGGCCTTTTTGTGCCTAATATTTCTTTCGGGATCCCTGTCATCAAGGCCATTCGCAAGGTCTCCGACCTCTTTTTTGACTGCCACTTGATGATTGCCGAGCCCAGCCGCTACTTAAAAGACTTCGCCGATGCCGGCGCTGATTTAATTACAGTCCATGAGGAAGCCAGCCGGGATGTTCGTCAAACCCTGGCCGATATCAAGGCCCTGGGCTGTAAGGCCGGCCTTTCCATCAACCCGGAAACTCCCCTTTCAGCTGTTGAACCCTATTTGACTGAAGCTGACCTGATTTTACTTATGAGCGTCCACCCGGGATTTGGGGGCCAGTCCTTTATAGACATCACCTTTAAGATCAAAGAACTCCGTCGGCTCATGGATGAAGCCGGCTCTAAAGCTATTCTCCAGGTAGATGGTGGCATTACCACAGATAACGCCAAGGCGGTTGTCGATGCTGGGGCCAAGTGCCTCGTTGCCGGATCAGCTATATTTGGCAAAGAGGACCGAAAAGCGGCCCTGGAAGGGATTCTAGCAGCCACCGGCAAGGAGGCTCAATGAAGATAGCCGTAGATGCAATGGGAGGCGACTATGCACCAAAAGAAGTCGTCCTAGGTGCCTGCCAAGCCCTCCAACAATTTCCGGAAATAGAGGAAATTGTCCTAGTAGGCGATGAAGCCCAGATTAAGCCTTTTATCGATGAGCAGGTCAAGGACCGCCTATCGATTGTACATACCGATGAGGTCATCGGCATGAATGAACACCCGGCGACAGCCTTCCGTCAGAAAAAACAAGCTTCTGTTCGCCTCGCGACAGATCTCGTCCGTGATGGCCATTGCGATGGTATCGTCTCCTGCGGAAACACCGGAGCCCAAATGGCTTCAGCCATCTTTCGCCTAGGCCGGATTAAGGGGATTAAGAGACCGGCCATTGCCGTTCTTCTACCGACCCTCCAGGGACCCAAGCTCTTAGTTGATGCCGGGGCCAATACCCAGGTCGACCCAGATAACCTTCTGGACTTCGCCACCATGGGTGCCGTATACATGCAGCTTTTAACCGGTCAGCCGGCCAAGGTGGCCCTCATCAACAATGGGGCTGAAGAAGAAAAGGGCAGCGACCTTACCCAAGCAAGCCACCAATTGCTGAAACAATCTGACCTTCACTTTATAGGCAATATAGAAGGACGGGAAATTACCGAGGGCACTGCTGATGTCATGGTTTGTGATGGCTTTACCGGCAATGTCATCTTAAAAACCCTTGAAGGCTTTGGTAAAAATATTTTTAAACTTTTAAAGAGAGAAATTGAAAAGAGTGCCCGCTATAAGATGGGGGCCCTTTTACTCAAACCGGCTTTTTATGGCCTCAAAGATACCATGGATCCTAAAGCCGTTGGCGGCGCCCCCCTCCTTGGGGTCAAGGGCGTCAGCATTGTCTGTCACGGGAATAGTGACGCAAGAGCCGTCGTCAATGGTATCCTTGTTGCCAAAGAATGTATCGAAGCCCAACTCATCTCTCAGATAGAAGAAGCTGTAGCAAAAGATGGAATGGAGGAATAATATGACCACCTTTGAACAAGTGAAAGAAATCGTCGCCAACCAATTGTCCATTGACCCGGCTAAGATTACCGAGCATACGACCTTTGAAGAAGTAGAGGCAGATTCCTTAGACGTCGTAGAAGTGATTATGAATATTGAAAGTGAATTTAATGTCGACCTGCCTGATGAAGAGGTAGAGGGATTTAAAAATGTCGGAGAGCTCTCTAAGTATGTAGACCAGTTGTTATCCTAATTTGCTATACGCTTAATTCTATGTTATACTTATTAGCGGAAAGAGTGGGCCAGCCCACTCTTTCCTATTTATTAAAGGTGGTGAACACCCTATGAATGCAACCGAATCCTACATTGAAAAACATTTTGCGTCCCTTTTAGAATCCTATGGCTTTGAATTGGTTGACGTTGAATACAGAAAAGAAGGCGGCGATTATTTCTTACGGTTATTCTGTGATCGTCTAGCTGAGGATGAACATATAGATTTAAACGATTGCGAAAAAATCAATCGGCTTTTAGGAGAGGCCCTAGACCAGCGTGAAGACCTGCCGATTAAGGGGGCCTATCGCTTAGAGGTTTCTTCCCCGGGGATTGAACGGCCACTGAAAAAACCGCAAGACTTCATCCGTTTTACCGGTCAATTGGTTTCCGTCAAGCTTTATAAGGCTGTCGATAGCCTAAAAACCCTTGTCGGTAGCTTGGAAAAGGCAGATGAAGAAGGCATTACCCTGGTCACATCTTCCGGGGGATCCTATCAGCTGGCATATACTGATATTGCTAAAGCGAACTTATATTTTGAATTTTAACAGAGGTATTGAGGTGGAGCATGAAGAAAAAGGCTAAGAAAGACTCCCTGCGAGAAATTCTTACTTTACTGGAAATAGAAAAGGGCTTAAAGCCGGCTGTCATTGAAGAAGCCATTAAAACATCTCTGGTTTCGGCCTATAAGAAAAACTATGGCAGCGATGTGAATGTCCGCATTGAGTTTAACAGCAAAACAGATGCCATCGATGTCTTTATCGACCGCATCGTCGTTGCTGAAGTGGAAGACCCCCAAACGGAAATTGCCCTACTCGATGCTCAGGAAAGTTACCCCCATGCTAAAATCGGGGATACGATTTCTGAAAAAGAAGAACCGAAAAATTTCGGCCGGATTGCAGCGCAAACGGCCAAGCAAGTCATTGTGCAGAAATTACGCGAAGCCGAACGTGGACATGTCTTCAAAGAATTTGCCAGCCGCGAGTCTGATATCGTCACCGGGATTGTTGACCGGATCGACCATGGGGTATGTACTGTACGGCTCAATAATGCAGATGGTATGTTGCCTGTAGCGGAACAAATCCCCGGCGAAGACATCCAAGCCGGCCAACGGCTCAAGGCCTATATTGTCGAAGTTCGCAATGCAGCTAAAGGGCCACAAATTATCCTTTCTCGTATCCATGCCGACTTGCTCAGCCGTTTATTTGAGCTTGAAGTCCCTGAAATTCAGGATGGCTATGTGGAAATCAAGTCGGTGGCTAGAGAAGCCGGTATGCGGTCTAAAATAGCTGTTGCTTCCAACGATGAAAATATCGACCCGGTCGGTGCCTGTGTTGGACCGAATGGGTCTCGGGTACGGGCTGTTGTCGATGAGTTGAACGGCGAAAAGATCGATATTATCAACTGGGAACCGTCGCCAGACTTATACATTGCCGAATCTCTTAGTCCCTCTGTGGTCATCGATGTCTTGGTCGATGAAGAGGAAAATAAGGCGATTGTTGTCGTGCCGGATGACCAGTTGTCACTGGCCATTGGCAAAGAGGGGCAAAATGCCCGTTTAGCCGCTAAGTTGACCGGCTGGAAAATCGATATAAAAAGCAAAAGCCAAGCGGACGAGCAGGAGATTAATTATAATTTTATTTTTTCAGATGAAATGTAATTAAGAGGTGGACCATGACAAAAAAAGTGCCTGAAAGGACCTGTTTGTCCTGTGGTGAGAAACTGCCAAAAAGAGAATTAATTCGCATTGTGCGAGATAGCAAGGGTGCCTTCCATCTTGATCCAAGTGGGAAAATGCCGGGAAGGGGCGCTTATTTATGCGGTCGTGAAATTTGCAGCTTAGATAAGTCCTTCCGCAAAAGGCTCCAAGCTTCTTTTAAAACGTCCGTAACAGACGAAGCTTTTGAGGCACTCCTGGCCGAGGTTCAAGCCTATGTTAAGTGAAGTGGTTGAAAAGAAAATCTTAAGTCTTTTAGGTTTTGCCCAAAAGGCTAAAAAAATCACCTCAGGCGATGCCAATGTGCGAGCCCTTCTGAAAAAAGACCAAGTCAAATTACTCGTCATCGCAGATGATCTCAGCGAAGAAGCTAAAAACCGCTGGTACCGTAAAGCCGAAAGCTTTGACCTGCCATGCTTTTCTTTTTCAAATAAAAGTGCAATAGGTTTAGCCATGGGCCAGTCGCCCAGAGCCATCGTTGCCCTTTTAGATGACTCATTTGCAGATGCAATCTTAAAATGCAGGATGGAATCTATGGAAAAATAAAACCAGAAAGAATCGGGGTGTGATGATGGGAAAAGTACGAATCTATGAACTCGCTAAAGAGCTGAAACAAGATTCTAAGACGATTATTCAGGAACTGGAAAAAATGCAGGTGCCGGTGAAAAACCACATGAGCACGGTTTCTGAGTCTGTCGCTCAAGATATCAAAAACAAATTCAGCCATGAAGCAAAGTCTACCGCACCATCTAATAAAACAGCTGATAAAAATAAAACACATAAGGGTGCCAAGGGCAACCCGTCAAGCCAAGCTTCTCATCAGGAAAAGAAGGGGCAGGCAGGGGGAGGCGCCGGGCATCATCATAAAAAAGATGGTCAAAAATCTGAGCATAAGCACCAGTCGAATGGGCAGCAAAAAGGCAACCATGTTGACCAGAAAAAAGGGGAAAAATCCCATAGCCAGAAAAACGTCAACAAAAGACAAAAGCAACAAAACCGTCCAAATGACAATCGGTCTTCTCATCAAAACAACCATTCAAATAGAAACGATAAGAACGGTCAAAACAGAAACCAGTCCTTTAACAAGAAAAATCGCAAGGGGAAAAAGGACAAACGCCATAATAAGCGGGCGCCCCAACATGAACCGCGCGAATTTGCTGAAGTTAAGCACCATGTCGTGATTAATGAAACCATCACTGTCCAAGACCTGGCCCGTCAGTTGAGTAAAAAGGCCAGTGAAATCATCATGAAACTCATGAGCCTGGGCATGATGGCAACCATGAATCAGGAATTGGACGCCGATACGGCTTCCATTATTGCTGAAGAATATGGGGCAACCGTTGAAGTTAAAACCACCATGGAAGAGGACTTACTCAAGGAACTGGAAGTCGAAGATAATCCTCATGACCTGCGTAAACGTCCCTCTGTTGTCACCATCATGGGGCACGTTGACCATGGTAAGACCTCCCTCCTGGATAAGATTCGCCAAACGAACGTAACCATCCAAGAAGCCGGCGGGATTACCCAGCAGATTGGTGCTTACCAGGTGCGCTTTAATAATGAGCGCATTACCTTCCTGGATACTCCAGGCCACGAAGCCTTTACTTCCATGCGGGCCCGGGGGGCACAAATTACCGACATTGCCATCCTTGTAGTCGCTGCAGATGATGGGGTCATGCCGCAAACCATTGAAGCCATTGACCATGCGAAAGCGGCAGAAGTGCCCATTATTGTGGCCATCAATAAAATAGACAAACCTGACGCCAACCCGGAAGTGGTCAAGCAAGAGCTGACCCAGTACGGCATTGTGGCTGAAGAATGGGGCGGCGACGCCATTATGGTCCCGGTATCTGCCAAACGGGGCGATGGTATTGAAGAGCTGCTAGAGATGATCCTTTTGGTTGCTGAAATGGAAGACCTGAAGGCCAACCCCAACCGTCACGCCGTCGGGAAGGTTGTTGAATCCAAGCTGGATAAAAGCCGTGGGGTTGTAGCAACCCTCCTGGTTCAAAACGGGACCCTTCATAGCGGTGACTTCGTCATTGCCGGCTCCACCCAAGGGCGGATTCGGGCCATGTTTGACTACAATGGCAAGCCCTTAGAAAAAGCCGGCCCTTCAACACCGGCAGAAATTCTCGGGCTCAGTGAAGTGCCGGAAGCCGGGGACGACTTTGCAGCCGTTGCCAATGAAAAACTGGCCAAACAACTGGCTGAAAAACGTCAACAAGAAAAGCACATGAAAGAAATTAGTCGGGGGTCGGCGGTTTCCCTGGAAGAATTGTTCAGCCAGATCCAAGAAGGCGATGTCCGGGAATTGAATATCGTTTTAAAAGCAGATACCCAGGGGTCTATCGAAGCCATGCGCCAATCTTTAGAGGGATTAGGTACAGAAGAGGTCCGGGTCAATATTATCCGAACGGCTGTCGGTGGTATCCGGGAATCTGACGTTATGCTGGCCATGGCCTCCCAGGCTGTTATCATTGGCTTTAATGTCCGGCCGGATATCAACGCCAAGAAGTTAGCTGACAAGGAAAATGTCGATATCAATACCTATCGCATTATCTATGAAGCCATCGATGACGTTAAAAATGCCCTGAGCGGTCTTTTAGCTCCTGAAATTCGGGAAGTTGACCTGGGCCAAGCAGAGGTCCGGAGCGTTTTTAAGGTACCTAAGATTGGGAATGTCGCCGGCTGCTATGTCACTGACGGTAAAATTGTCCGCAATGCCAATATCCGGATTCTTCGCGACAGCGTCGTCATTTATGACGGTGAAATGGCCTCTTTAAAACGCTTTAAAGATGATGTTAAAGAGGTCGCTGCTGGGTATGAATGTGGTATCGGATTTGAAAAATTCAATGACATCAAAGAAGGTGACGTCTTCGAAGCGTACACCTTTGAAGAAATTAAACGCGAACTCTCTTAGGAGGTAGTATGGCCAATATAGAGCGGGTAGCTGAAGAAATTAAAAGAGACATGACGGATATCATTCGGTCAGAAATCAATGATCCGCGTATCGACAGCTTAATCAGTGTCACTGAGGTATCTGTAAGCGGGGACCTGGGCTATGCCAAGGTCTACATCAGCAAACTGGGTAAGGATGAGGAACGTCAGGAAGTCGTTGATGTTTTGAACAAGGCCAGCGGCTATATCCGGACCCTTTTAAGCAAGCGGTTAAAAACCCGGACGGTTCCTGCTTTGGAATTTTTATTGGACGACTCAATGATTTACGGCGCTAAGATAGATGGGATTTTAAATGACCTCAAAAATGATCAATAACAATGATATGGCCATTCGCTCTGCCCTTGAGGACGCAGAGCGGATTGCTATTTTTTCGCACATTCATCCGGATGGAGACGCCATTGGAGCCCAACTGGGCTTGGCCCAGGTTTTACGACAGTTAGGTAAGACAGTGGACATTTATAATCAAACCGGCCGGCCGGAAAGCTTTGCCTTTCTGCCCGGCATGAATGACTTATCCCCCTGGACTGACCAAAGCCCTGAGCCGGATGTGAAAATAGCCCTGGACTGCGGCAACCTGGACCGGCTCGGCCTAAGCCAGGCCGCCTGGGCCGGCAAAAGAACCATTACCATTGACCACCATGCCGGCCATGAGCCCTTCTCGGATTTAAACTATGTAGATAGCGAGTCCCCGGCTACCTGTGCCATTATGGCCGACCTGTGCCGGAAGTGGGGCTTCCCGGTTTCAGCAGAGGCGGCGACCTGCCTTTTAACCGGTATCCACACCGATACCGGGTCCTTTCGCTATGAAAAAACCTCAGCCGATACCTTTTCCACAGCTGCCTGGCTGATGACCTGTGGGGCAGACTTAGCTGCCATTCGCTACCATGTCTTTGAAAGTACTTCAAAGGCGCGCTTCCAGTTGCTCAATGCCCTGTATAATTCCAGCGAATTTATCTTTGACGGTAAAGTCGCCGTAGCGGAAATCTCCCATGACCTCATGGCCTCTCTGGGGGTTGCGGATGATGAGGTCCACGGCTTGGTCGGTCAGCTGAAGGAAGTGCAGGGGGTTGAGTTATCCATCCTGCTTCGCGAACTAGCCACTGGCGAAATAAAAGTCAGCTTACGGAGCAAGCAGTATGTCGACTGTAACCAATTGGCCGGCGAATTTGGCGGTGGCGGACACGTACGTGCTGCCGGCTGTAAGTTGAAGCTGCCGATGGCAGAGGCCCGCCAAGTCCTTACCGAAAGGGCCCGTAGCTACTTGAAAAGGGAGGCCTTATGATTAACGGCATCCTCGTCATTGATAAACCGGCCGGTTTAACCTCCCACGATGTAGTCAGCCGGTTACGGAAGGTCTTCAAGCAAAGGCGGATCGGCCATACGGGAACCTTGGATCCGGATGCAACAGGAGTCTTACCCATCTGCCTGGGGCAGGCGACCCGGTTGGCTGAATATTTAACAGCAGATGATAAATCCTACCAGGCCCAGCTTGTTTTTGGCCAGGCCACAGACAGCCTAGATGCCTCCGGCGAGGTGGTTGAGGAAACGGACCTGCCGGACTTAAGTACAGAGGCCTTTGCAGCCCTCCTGGAGGGTTTTTTAGGTGAGCAAATGCAAATCCCGCCTAAGTATTCGGCCATTAAGATAGACGGTGTCCCCCTCTACAAACTGGCCCGAGCAGGCAGGCCCCTACCGGAAGTGAAGGCCCGGCAGATTACCATCAAAGAAATCCAGCTCCATACATATGACCGACACCAGGCCTGTTTTTCAGTAACTGTCAGCAAGGGCACCTATATCCGGTCCCTTTGTGCAGATATCGGCCAGGCCGCTGGATCTTCTGCCCATATGGCCAGCTTGCGCCGCTTATCCAGCGGACAATTTGACCTTTCCCAGGCCATTCCCTTAGCCCAGTTAGAAGAAGCTACGGATCCAGCTGCCTATATTATTCCCATGTACGAAGCCATGAAAGGTTATCCCCAACTTGCCTTAACTGGGGATGAGCAGAAACGGGTCCAGAATGGGAATGCCATCCCCCTACAGGCCAACGCTGGGATAGAAGGGGGCCCGGTTGTTGCAAGTCATCTGGATAAGATGGTCGCAATCGGCTTTATAAAAGACGCGGAATTTCAACCTAAAAAGGTTTTTAATGACTAGAGGTAGGCGAAATATGAAAATATACCATTCATTTAAAGAAGTTCCCAATCAGGCAAGAGTCCTTGTCCTAGGCCACTTTGATGGACTCCACCTAGGTCACCAGGCCCTGATCCAAAAGGGCTATGAAATGGCTCAAAAGCTTGGCATACCCCTGATGGTTGCCACTTTTTACCCCCAGTTTCAGTCCTTGGCTGACCCTGGTTTTAAATATATTATGAGTCAAGAAACAAAAATGAAGCGGCTTGAGGACTTGGCTGTTGACGAAGTTTTTTCGGTGCCCTTTGATAAAAGGATTGCCGAACTGCCCCCGGAAGCTTTTGCCCGGGACCTCCTTCAAAAAACGCTGACAGCCAAGGGCCTGGTAGTGGGCTTTGACTACACCTTTGGTCACCAGGCCAGGGGGAAGGCCCAGGACCTGGTCGACCTTGTGGCCCCTATTCCGGTGGAAGTGATTCCGGCTTACAAGTGCGATGGGCAGGTCTTGAGCAGTACCGTCATCCGTCAGCTGCTTCGACAAGGGGACGTCGCCCAGGTGGAGACCTATCTGGGCTACCCCTACCAGCTCTGTGGAGAGGTCATCCATGGGCTGGCCAATGGCCGGAAGTTTCTGGTTCCAACGGCCAATATTTCCTTGCCAAAAGACCTGCTCCTACCCAGGCCCGGGGTCTATGCCGGCCGGTGTTTTTTAGCCGACAAGCCGCACCAGATTTTTCATTCCGTCATTAATATTGGCACCAAGCCAACGGTCAATGATGACCCCTTTGAAACGGTTGAAGCCTACCTTATGGATTTTGACCGGGATATTTACGGCGAAAGGCTTTGCGTCCGTGATTTGCACTTTTTGCGGGGTATCACCAAGTTTGCCTCTTTTCCAGAATTGAAGGCAGCCATTATGAAGGATATCGAAATGGGCAGGGCATATTTAGCTGAGAAATATAAGCCTATGTCTTGACGCCCCCTGCACTATTTTGTATAATTAAGTAGTTGAATTGGACCGAAGCACAGTCTACCGTTTCTCCGGCGAGGACTTTGTTTCCGGTGACACTCATTTTAAGGAGGAAAATAATTATGGCATTAGATCAAGCTAAAAAACAAGAAATCATCAAGGAATATCAAACCCATGAAGGTGACACCGGGTCCCCGGAAGTACAAGTCGCCTTATTAAGCTATCGGATTAATTACTTGACCGAGCACTTAAAAAGCAATAAAAAAGACCACCACTCTCGTCGTGGCCTATTAAAAATGGTCGGCCAACGGAGAGGGTTATTAAATTACCTGATGAAAATCGATATGGATCGCTATCGTAATCTCATCTCGAAGCTTGGCTTACGTCGGTAAGTGAAGCCAACTGGTAAGCGTATACATTGCCAAGGCGCTTTTGTGTCCTTGGCAATTTTTATAAATTCGTGAGGAGGCTTTATATGGATACAGTGATTCGCCGGTCAATGCAGTTAGCCGGAAGAACACTAAGCCTGGAGACTGGCCATTTAGCCAAGCAGGCCAGCGGTTCGGTCCTGGTTCGGTACGGGGATACCGTTGTCTTGGTCACCGCTACAGGTAGCCAAGAACCCCGGGAAGGTATTGACTTTTTCCCTTTAACCGTTGACTTTGAAGAAAAAATGTACGCCGCCGGGAAAGTCCCCGGCAGCTTCTTGCGCCGTGAAGGCCGGGCATCAGAACAGGCAACCCTATCTGCCCGCTTAATCGATCGACCGATTCGACCCCTATTTCCGAAGGGCTACCGGAATGATGTGCAGATTGTTGCCACGGTCCTATGCGTTGATCCGGATAATCCCCCGGATATGGCAGCCATGATCGGGGCATCTTGTGCCCTGCATTTATCCCATATTCCCTTTTTAGGCCCGATTGCAGGGGTCCATGTCGGCTATGTGGATGGGGAAATGATGATTAATCCCAACCATGCCGAAAGGGAAGCCAGCCTGCTGGACCTAGCTGTAGCAGGGACCCACGACGCCATTATGATGGTAGAAGCCGGTGCCCAGGAAGTCTCAGAAGAGGTCATTCTGGAGGGGATTCTCGAAGGCCACAAGGCCATTCAAGCATTAACCGACTTAATTGAGGACATGCGCCAGGAAGCCCTGGAAAAGGGGATTGCCAAAGAAAAAATCGCCTTCGATCCCCCGGCGATTGACCCAGATATTCAAGCAGCTGTTAAAGAGGCAGCCTGGGATGATTTAACGGCTGCCCTAAAAATTGTCAACAAAAAAGACCGTGACCAAGCCATTGCAGCGGCTAAAGACAAGGCCCTAACCCTCCTCATCGACCGCTTTGAAGAGGGCGAAGGGGAGATCAAGCAGGCCCTGGATGACTTAACCAAAGCCATCGTCCGCCGGTTAATTACCCACGATAAAATCCGCCCGGATGGCCGGGCCTTAGATGAAGTCCGCCCCCTGACCTGTGAAGTGGACCTCTTGCCGCGGACCCACGGGAGTGCTGTCTTTACCCGGGGGCAGACGCAAATTCTTTCTGTTGTGACCCTTGGGTCCACAAGAGATAACCAACCCCTGGACGGCCTGGATGATGAAAGCAGCCGTCGCTACCTCCACCATTACAATTTCCCACCCTACAGCGTTGGGGAAACCCGGCCGATTCGGGGCCCAGGCAGACGGGAAATTGGTCATGGGGTCCTGGCCCGGCGGGCTCTAGAGCCGGTGATTCCTGATATTGAAGACTTCCCCTATATGATTCGGGTGGTGTCAGAAGCCATCGAATCCAATGGGTCCACTTCAATGGCCTCTGTATGTGGCAGTACCCTGAGCCTCATGGCTGCAGGGGTTCCCATTAAAAAACCGGTATCCGGCGTGGCCATGGGCCTCATCCGTGAAGAAGACCAATTCAGCGTCCTGACCGACTTACAAGGACTGGAAGATGCTCTTGGGGATATGGACTTTAAGGTCGCCGGTACCTCAGATGGGGTAACCGCCATCCAAATGGACATCAAGATTAATGGCATTAACAAGGCTATTTTAGAGCAGGCCTTGAAGCAGGCCAAGGAAGGGCGCTTGTTCATCTTGGATACCATGCTCAAATGCATTGATGCACCCCGGACAGAATTATCACCCTTTGCCCCTCGAATTGAATCCTTTAAAATTGATGTGGATAAAATTAAGGATGTCATCGGCAGTGGCGGCAAAACCATTAAAAAGATTATCGAGTTAACGGGTGTTCAAATCGATGTAGAAGAGGATGGCACAGTGAGCGTCTTATCAAATGATGCACAAGCAGCAGACCAGGCAGTCAAAATGATCCAAGACATTGTCAAGGATCCGGAGGTTGGGGAAATTTACACCGGCAAAGTCGTTCGTATCATGGACTTCGGTGCTTTTGTAAATATTCTACCCGGCAAAGATGGCCTGGTTCATATCTCTCAACTGGATAAAAAACGGGTCAATAAAGTGGAAGATGTCGTCAAAGTCGGCGATGAAGTAACGGTTAAAGTGATCGAAATCGACCGGATGGGACGGATTAATCTATCACGGAAAGCCCTACTCGATTAAGCATTCTTTTCCCTAAAATTGGGTATGAATTCAAGTACGGTGAATTCATACCTTTTTTAGTTATATATTTTACAAAAAGTTGGAGGGGGAGTTTCTTGTACCATATTGGATTAGATATCGGGTCGACCACCCTTAAAATGGCTGTCAAGGATGACGCCGGTCACTTGGTCTACCAATCTTACAAGCGCCACCGCTCTTTCATACGTGACATTGCGGTTGAATCAATGGGTGAAGTCATTGATATCATAGGTACAGATCAACAAGTAACGATAGCTGTCACCGGGTCAGCAGGTATGGGCTTTGCTGAACAAGTCAACCTACCCTTTATTCAGGAGGTTGTCGCTACACAATTAGCTGTTGAAGATGCTTACGATGATATAGATGTTGTCATTGAGCTTGGGGGAGAGGACGCTAAAATCCTCTTCTTGACCGGCGGCACAGAAGTCCGGATGAACGGCAGTTGTGCCGGGGGGACAGGGGCCTTTATTGACCAAATGGCCGTCCTTTTAGATACCGACCTGGCCCAATTAGATGAATGGGCCCTAAAGGCCAAGCACATCTATCCGATTGCTTCTCGCTGTGGTGTTTTCGCGAAAACGGACGTGCAGCCCTTGTTAAACCAAGGGGCCGATAAGGCCGATGTGGCCATGAGTATTTTTCATGCCGTTGTGAACCAGACCATTGGTGGCCTGGCCCAGGGGCGGGAAATCAAGGGGAAGGTCATGTTCCTCGGTGGACCGCTAACCTTTTTAAAAGGGCTTCAACAGGCCTTTAAAGAGGTCTTAGCCCGGGATGAAGATGACTATCTTTTCCCTGACAATGCCCAATACTTCGTAGCCTATGGGGCTTCCTTGTATAGCAAATCAGAAGAGAGCATGTTGGCTGGCGACCTCCTTGAGGCCATTGAAAAGCAACAGGAGGGCCACCAGTTTGAAAGTCATGTTGCCCCTCTTTTTGAAAGTCTGGCCGAATATGAGGCTTTTATCCAGCGACATAGTGAGACCGCTGTGCCCCGGGCTGACCTGACCACTTATACCGGCAAGGCCTATTTGGGTATCGATGCCGGGTCTACAACGGTTAAGCTGGTGGTCATCGGTGAAGATGAAGAGCTCCTGTTTGAAAGCTATGAGGCCTCAAATGGGAAGCCGGTTGAATTTGTTCGCCAGGCCCTACTTAAAATCTATGAAAGCAATCCGACCATCAACCTGGTTTCCGGCGCAGTGACCGGTTACGGGGAAGAACTGGTGAAAACAGCCCTGCAAATTGACTATGGCCTGGTTGAAACCATGGCCCACTTAACAGCCGCCCAGGCCTTCCAGCCCAATGTAGACTTTATCATAGACATTGGCGGCCAGGATATGAAATGCTTCCGCATCAAGGATGGGTTCATCGACACCATCTTCTTAAACGAAGCCTGTTCATCCGGCTGTGGATCCTTTATTTCAACCTTTGCCAGCGCCCTGGGCTATAATGTCGCCGACTTTGCCAAGTTGGGCTTATTTGCCAAGCACCCTGTTGAATTGGGCTCCAGGTGTACGGTCTTTATGAACTCTTCCGTTAAACAAGCCCAGAAGGAGGGGGCCAGTGTTGAAGATATTTCTGCCGGCCTGTCCATGTCTGTGGTTAAAAATGCCCTCTATAAGGTTATCCGGGTGAATTCCGCAGAAGACCTGGGTCAGCACATTGTCGTTCAAGGCGGAACCTTCTACAACGATGCCATTTTACGGGCCTTTGAACGTGAAATTGGTGGCCAGGTCATCCGGCCGGAAATCGCCGGCCTCATGGGGGCCTATGGCTGCGCCTTATTTGCCAAAAGCCAACCCGAAAAGGACCAGTCAACCATCCTGAAGAAAGAAGACCTGGAAGACTTCGAGCAAAAAACCACCACCCGGATTTGTCAGCTCTGTGGCAACCATTGCCAGCTGACTATTAACCAGTTCAGCGGTGGCCGGGAACTCATTGCCGGTAATCGGTGTGAACGGCCCCTCTATAAAGATGGGCAAAAACGCGACCACCTACCAAATGAAATGAACTTTAAGCGTCAATTGATCAGCCAGGCCCGGGCCAGAGGAAAACGGACCATGGACAATTGCCGGGGGACCATCGGCCTCCCCTTGGGCTTAAATATCTATGAGATGTACCCCTTCTGGATGGCCTTTTGGAAGGCCCTCCGCTTTAGGGTAATCTTATCGCCCTTTGGCACCAAGGATACCTACCTGGCCGGCCAGGCAACCATTCCATCAGATACCGTTTGCTATCCGGCAAAACTCATGCACGGCCAGGTCCTTAACCTTATCGATCAGGGTGTCGATGCCATCTTTTACCCCTGCCTCACCTATAACTTTGACGAAAATATTAGCGATAACCACTACAACTGCCCGGTGGTCGCCTACTATCCCCAGGTCTTAGAAGCCAATATGAAGGCCCTCAAGGACGTCAAATTTTTATATCCCTTTTATGGGGTCCACAACCGGAAGAAGTTCACCAAGGCCATCAGCCAAGATATTCAGGCAACCTTTGGTATTCCGTCCAAAGAAACCAAGCAGGCGGTCGATGCCGCCTATAAGGCCATGGACGACTACCATCATAAAATCCTGGACTTCGGGACTCAGGCCATTGAAAAGGCCCGGGCGGTTAGAGCGCCCATTATCGTGCTCGCCGGTCGGCCCTACCACATTGATCCAGAAATCAACCATGGAATTGACCAATTAATTGAAACCTTTAATGCGGTGGTTGTAACAGAGGATGGCCTCCCCATGGACCCTGACCATATCGAGACAGATATCCTGAACCAGTGGACCTACCATGCCCGCCTCTACAATGCAGCTAAACTGGTGCGGGATACAGATGACATGTACCTGGTCCAACTGGTCAGCTTTGGCTGTGGACTAGATGCCATCACCACCGATGAGGTAAGGGATATCCTAGAAGAAAAAGAAGACATCTATACCCAGATCAAAATCGATGAAATCAACAACCTGGGCGCTGTCCGTATCCGGCTCCGTAGCCTATTTGCGACCATTGCCCAGCAGCAAAACAAACAGTAAATGCTACTCAAAACTTCTTAGGAGGTGACGAACCGGCCATGTCTACCACAAACCGCGTTGTGTTTACTGAAGAAATGAAAGAAACGCATACCATTTTAGTCCCGATGATGCTACCCATTCATTTTAAGTTTTTACAGCGCATTTTAGAGATGGAAGGGTATAAAATAGACGTTTTAACCGGTCAGGGGCAGGAGCTCATTGATACCGGTTTGAAATACACCCACAATGACACCTGCTATCCGGCCCAGCTGACCATCGGCCAGCTCATGCAGGCCGCCTTAAGTGGGAAGTATGATACCGACCGGATTGCCTTACTGCTCATGCAAACCGGCGGTGGCTGTCGGGCATCCAACTATGTCAGCCTCCTCCGAAAGGCTTTAAAACAAGCCCATATGGAGCATATCCCAGTCCTGTCCTTTAATCTTTTAGGCCTGGAAAAGAACCCAGGCTTTACCCTGTCAAAAGACCTCATCCACCGGATGGCTGTAGGCGTCCTCTATGGGGATGTCCTGATGGACCTCTATAACCAAACCCTGCCTTACGAAGTCCATTCGGGGGACTGTGACGCCCTGGTAGAGACCCTGGTCGAAGAGCTTTGTGATAAGTTCAAGCGGCATGAAGCCTTTAAGGACAAGGATATTGTCCGGGAAAGCAGAGATATCCTACAACGCTTTTCTGAAATCGAAGTTCGCGAGGAAGAGCGAATTCGGGTTGGGATTGTCGGGGAAATTTATGTTAAATTCGCCCCCCTGGGCAATAATAACCTGGAAGCCTTCCTCCGGTCAGAGGGGGCAGAGGTCGTGGTCCCGGGCTTAATGGACTTCGTCCTTTACACCATTGATGCCGGCATTGAAGATAATAAACTCTACGGAACCGGCTTCATTAAGCGCCTTGTCTCCGAATACCTCTACCGACGGGTGATCCGCCTGCAAAATAACATCATTGACCAGTATGCCGACTACCCCCGATTTAAGGCCCCGGCTCATTTTGAAGAAACCAAGGGGCAGGCTGCTGAAATTGTCCATGTGGGCACGAAAATGGGGGAAGGCTGGCTCCTAACCGGTGAAATGGTAGAGCTCATTAATAGTGGGGTCAACAACATCGTCTGTACCCAGCCCTTCGGCTGCCTGCCCAACCATATTGTTGGCCGGGGGATGATGCGCAAAATTAAGGAAATTTATCCGGAAGCAAATATTGTCCCCATTGACTATGATGCCAGCGCCACCCAGGTCAACCAGGAAAACCGACTCAAGTTAATGTTATCCTCAGCAAGGTCCCAAGCAAATAAAAAGCCGCTTTAAAGCGGCTTTTTATTTGCTTGAAGTTATTCTTTATGAGATAATATATTATAAGATAAGAAAGGAAGGGATATGGTTTGCAAATAGAGGAATTAAATGAAAGCCAACGGCTAGCTGTAGAAACAACAGAGGGGCCCTTGCTAATACTGGCCGGCGCCGGTAGTGGGAAAACAAAGGCGATCACCTACCGGATTGCCTATCTAATTGAAAAAATGCAGGTATCCCCTTATCATATCCTAGCCATAACCTTCACCAATAAAGCGGCCCAAGAACTCCAAGAGCGGATTAGCCGCCTCATCGGCCCTGAAGGACGTCGGGTCTGGGCCAAAACCTTTCACGCGACAGCCCTGAATATTTTACGCTTTGAAAACGATTTGATTCCCTATGAGGATAACTTCGTTATTTTTGATGCAGCTGACCAGCAAACGGTCATTAAAAGGGTTCTAAAAGAGGCAAAAATTGACGAAAAGTCCCTGACGCCACGGGCCTTACTTGCCGATATTTCCCGGGAGAAAAATGCCTTACATCGCCCGGAAGATACCCGCCGCTTGGCCCAGGGAGATGGCAGCTCTGAAAACCTGGCAACCCTTTATGAGGCCTATCAACGGGCCTTGAAGCAGCAGAATGCCATGGACTTTGATGACATTATTTTTGAATTGATCCGCTTATTTGAAAGCCAGCCTGACGTTTTAAAAAAATACCAGGACCGGTTTAAATATATTATGGTCGATGAATACCAGGATACCAATTACGCCCAGTACACCCTAATCAAGCTTCTGGCTGACCAGCACAAAAACATCTGCGTTGTTGGCGATGATGACCAGTCCATTTATGAATGGCGGGGGGCTGATATCCGTAATATCCTGGATTTTGAACACCAATACCCGCAGGCCAAGGTCATCAAGCTCGAGGAAAATTACCGGTCCAGCCAGTTTATTTTAAAGGCAGCTAATGGCGTCATTGCCAATAACCAGGAACGGAAGGACAAGAGCCTATGGACTGAACGACCTGATGGCGAAAGGGTCAAGCTCTATACGGCCCTGGATGATACAGATGAGGCCTTTTTTATTTCCCGTCATATCAACCAACTACTGGGAGATGACAGCGGCTATAGCTACAAGGACTTTGCTGTCCTCTGCCGGATGACCGCCCAATTCCGGAAAATTGAAGAAGACTTTATCCAGCGGAAGATCCCCTATAAAATTTTTGGGGGCATTAAGTTCTACAGTCGAAAGGAAATCAAAGACATTATGGCCTACTTAAGCCTCTTGTCTAACCCCTATGACTTTATCTCCCTGGAAAGGGCCTTACAGACTCCTCGGCGGGGTATTGGAGACGGCAGCATTGAAAAGATCCGCCAATTGATGCGGTCTGAAAATATCACCGGCATCGACGCTTTAGCCCGGGCTCGGGAAGTTATTAGCACAAAAAAAATACTAGCTGCTATTGACGTCTTCCTCAAGCTTTTAGCAGATGCCAAGCAAATCTATGAAGGCAATTACAGTATTGCCGAACTAACCAACTTCCTCTTAGACGAAAGTGGCTACCGGACCATGCTGACAGAGGAGGACTCTGTAGAAGCCGAAACCCGGCTAGACTACATCAACCAGTTTTTAGCAACGACAGCTGAATTTGATGCCAGCCATGAAGACCTTGAGGATGCCTCCTTGACGGTCTTTTTATCAGACCTGGCCCTTTATACTGACACAGATGACTACCAAAACAACCAGGATACGGTTTCCATCATGACCCTCCACTCCGCCAAGGGGTTGGAGTTTCCAGTTGTCTTCATTCCCGGTATGGAAGAAGGGATTTTCCCACATGCCTACCGTTTGGTAGATGAAAGTGACTTAGAAGAGGAACGACGCCTCTGCTATGTTGGCATTACCCGGGCAGAAGACCACCTTTTCCTCTTACGGGCCGAAAAACGGATGCTCTATGGCAAGATGCAGGCAAACCTGCCTTCTCGTTTCCTAGATGAAATTCCATCCTTGGTTTTAGATGACTTAAATAGCCGGCATAATAAGAATACACCGGCCAAGGAAACCAAACACGTCAAACGGTCTAAGGCAGAAGACGTCACCTACTTGGTAGGCGATAAAATCAACCACCAACTCTGGGGCAAGGGAGCTGTTGTCGCTGTTGATGACAAGGGACCCTTTACGCAAATTAGCGTGATGTTCCCGGATATGGGCTTAAAGAAGCTCATTTCAGCCTACGCTCCCATTCAAAAAATAGAGGATTAAAGGAAGTGGCAGCATGCTAACGCCTCTTGAGCAGTCTGATCTCCTAAAGGATTTCAAGGTATATTTACACCTAGAGCGTGGCCTGGCCAGTCAAACGCAAGAAGCCTATATCCGCGACCTCAAGGATTTTTTCCACTTTATAGACGATAAAGCGCCGACCGACTGGGCAGAGCGTGATATTGACCACTACCTGCAAGACGCCGGTCGGCGTTTTGCGCCCAGCACCGTGGCAAGGCGGATGGCTGCCTTGCGGACCTTCTTCAGCTATTACCAGCAAGTCTATCCGGGTATATTAACATGTACACCCCGTTGGCAGGCGCCTCGCAACAGCCAACACCTGCCTGAGGTGCTTTCAGTTGAAGAAGTTAGTCAGCTCTTAGCTGCCCCGGACCGGTTTAAAATGCCGGGCGTCCGGGATGCAGCCATCCTAGAACTCCTGTATGCCACCGGCATGCGGGTCAGTGAACTCTCGGCCCTTGAGCTCCAGCAGATTTTTACCGAAGACCAGTTCATCCGGGTCATCGGCAAGGGGAAAAAGGAACGCCTGGTTTTTTATGGCGACTCTGCCAGCAAGGCCCTGGACCGCTACTTGGCCCAGGGGCGGCCCCGGCAAAAAAATTACCGCTTGACCCAGTTGGTCTTTCTCAATAACCGGGGTGGCCAGTTATCCCGGCAAAGCATTTGGAAAATCATCAAGCGTTACGCTAAAGAAGCGGGTATCGACCGGTATGAAAGCCTGACACCCCATACCCTTCGCCATTCTTTTGCCAGTCATTTATTGGCTGGTGGCGCTGACCTGAGATTAATCCAGGAATTGCTGGGCCATGCTGATATATCCACCACTCAAATCTATACCCATATCGCAGATGATGCGCTCTTATCCCAATATCGTGCTGCACACCCACGTGGATAGGGAGGTTTCAGATGAAAGTCATAATGATTGTTCTAGATAGCGTTGGCGTAGGCGCTTCACCGGATGCAGGCGCTTTCGGAGATCCATCCAGTGTAAATACCCTGGCCTCAGCCCTTAAGCACTTGCCCCAGGGCACCAGCCTAAAAAACCTAGAGGACCTAGGCTTCATCCAGCTCTGCCAAGAAAAACCTGAGCCCGGTCGGGCCATAACCGCCCGGGCTCTTGAAGCATCCAAAGGGAAGGATACCGTTGTCGGTCACTGGGAATTGGCCGGTAAAATCAGCGATCGAGCTTTTCCCACCTTTCCCCAGGGCTTTCCTGAGAAAATGGTCGACCACATCAAATCAGTTGCCCAAAGGGATGTCTTGTGGAATAAGCCCGCTTCAGGCACCGCCATCATCCAAACCTTCGGCGATGAACACCTGAGAACGGGTGCCCTCATCGTCTATACCTCTTCAGACAGCGTTTTGCAAATAGCCGCTCATGAAGACATCGTCCCCCTGGACGAACTCTACCGCATCTGTGCCCAACTTCGCCAGGACTTTTCAGCGCCGGAGGAGGAGGTCAACCGGATTATTGCCCGGCCCTTCATCGGCCCCTCAGCTGGCCCCTTTACCCGGACCGAAAATAGGAGGGACTTTACCGTCCCTATTCCGGCGGGACACCTCTTAGATGACCTGGCCCAAACCAAGGTTCCAAGCTACGCAGTCGGAAAAATAAAGACCATCTTCCCCAATGTTACCTTTACAGGTAATTGGCCGGGCCATAATAATGCCGAAGCCCTCGCTTCAACCTTAGCGCTTGCTCAGGAAGTCCCCCATGGCCTTATTTTTACCAACCTTGTTGATTTCGATATGCTCTATGGCCACCGGCGGAACCCGGAAGGGTATGCCCAGGCCCTCTTGGCCTTTGACCAGGCCCTGCCGGACCTTCTAGCCGGTTTACAGGAAGAGGACTGGTTGATTTTAACCGCCGACCATGGATGTGACCCCTTGGCGCCTGGGACAGACCATACCCGGGAAAAAATACCGGTGCTTTTCTATTCCCCGCAGCTAAAAGCGGGCGACTATATCGGCGAACGCAGCAGCTATGCGGATATTGCCAGCACCATCGCCGATCTCTTCGAAATCCCTTATAGTGGTGCCGGCAGCTCTTTCAAAGAATACTTGGATACCTAGGAGGACTTATGTCAAAAAACGCCCAATACTACATTTCGAATAAGGCCCAGAGCCTTCCCTTAAATAAAGAAGCCGTTAGCTTTATGGTCGATGGCTATGTAAAAAATGAAGTCAGCGACCCACAGATGGCCGCCTGGCTCACTGCCTGCTATATTCATGGCCTGGATGATGAAGAGACCATCCTCTTAACAGAGGCCATGGTCCAATCCGGCGATCAATTAACCTGGCCAGACCATCTACGACATGATGGCCGCTACCGCTTAGTGGATAAACACAGTAGCGGAGGGGTAGGGGACAAGACAACCCTTATTATTGCCCCCTTAGTGGCCGCCTTTGGCTATCCGGTGGTCAAACTCTCAGGCAGATCCCTCGGCCATACCGGCGGCACTATCGATAAGCTAGAGAGCATTCCCGGCTTACGAACCGACTTGAGCGAAGAAGAAATAGAGGCCCAGGTCGGCCGGATTGGCCTCTATATCGGCAGCGCCACCGATCAATTAGCCCCAGCCGATAAAAAAATGTACGCCTTACGCGATCATATCGGCCTTATTGAGGAGCCGGGACTCATTTGTTCAAGCATTGTCAGCAAAAAAATCGCCTCTGGTGCCGATGCCTTTGTCTTTGACATCAAATACGGCCAGGGAGCCTTTATGGACAGCAAAGATAAGGCCCGCATCCTCGCCAAAAAAATAGAAAAGGCTTGCGAATATTTTCACAAACCTTGCAAAATCATCCTATCTGATATGAATGAGCCCCTTGGGGATGCCATTGGAAACGGCTTGGAAATTCAGGAAGTGATTCGTGTTTTATCCGGAAAGGTCAGCCAGGGGCCTTTAATTGACCTATCCATTGACCTGGCGGCCAATATGCTGGCCTTAATCGACCCGGAAAAGCCAGATATCAATCATTGGAAGAAACAATGCGCCATGGCCTTAAAAAACGGCAGCGCCCTCCAGAAATTCAATGAGATGGTCCAGGCCCAAGGTGGCGATTTAGACGAAGCACTTGATGAAGAAACTGAATTCAGTTATGACTTCTATAGCGGCGAATCCGGTCGAATTACAGCCATAGATGCCAAGGTCTTTGGCATCGCCGCCCATGACCTGGGCGCCGGTCGGCTGGACCATGATGGTATCCATCCAGCAGCAGGCATAACCCTGGACAAGCACGTCGGCGATACCGTATTCACCGGCGAACGGATTGCCTTGCTGCATTACAACCTTGAACGGAGCCAGTATCTATATCCAACCATTGACGCCTTGAAGAAGGCCGTTACAATCGATACCCAGGTTGAGGTGAATCCTTTTAATTAAGGATTGGCTAAACACTTTAGGCTAGGCAGTTTCTTGTCCAGTCTAAAGTGTTTACATAATATATATTATGGGAAGCTGCGGCTTGGTAAGCTTAGAGCACTGATTAGGTATCTACACCCCTCTTATCCAAAAAGGCCCTTAGAAAATGAGATCCCTACAACTCATTTTTCTAAGGGCCTTTATTATATTATACAAAGCTTTCTTACAAGTCCGGTCTTTTAGATTCAAGCCTTTGCTTTTCGCCGTAAAATATCCATTGGCTTAACAGGCTGGTCAACGGGCATATAGATGACCTGTCTAGCATGAGGCGCTTCTGTAATCTCCTCCATGTTTTCGTCATACATTTGGTCAATTTGATGGTCCAGCTCGGTATAGTCTGGCCCGAAAAACTGGATGGCTTCCCCTAAGACCATCTTATTGCGTTGTTCTACCTTGGCCATCTTAATTGCTGAATCGTAGTCTAAAACGACGCCGCAGAATTCGTAAGGGGTTACCGGCCCTGAAAAGGCTGAATTGATAGCATGGTCTTCCGGACGGCCAAATAAGAAGCCGCTGGTGTAAGGCCGGTGGCTGATTTTATTTAATTCCTTTTCACTATATACAAAAGCATCTTCATCAACCTGACCGGCCAAGACGCCATCTAAAACCCGCCGGTAGGCCCGGACAACTGTTGATAGGTAGAAAATACTCTTCATCCGGCCTTCAATTTTCAAGGAAGAAACGCCAGCTTCTACGAGGTCCTTTAAGTATCCCAGGGTCGACAGGTCATGGGAGTTGAAAATATAGCTCCCCTGAGCATCTTCCTCTACCGGATAGTATTCACCGGGGCGCTTTTCTTCAACCAGGGCATAGCGCCAGCGGCAGGGTTGAGCGCAGGCCCCCTGGTTGGCATCCCGGCCGGTCATGTAGTTGCTGAGCAGGCACCTACCCGAATAGGACATACACATGGCTCCATGCACAAAGACTTCCAGTTCAGCGGAAGTCTTGTCTTTGATTTCTCTGATTTCTTCCAGGGAGAGCTCCCGGGCCAATACCACCCGGTCGACCCCTTCCATATTTTCCCAAAAGCGGATGCCGGCCCAATTCACGATGGTGGCCTGGGTGCTGATATGGATGGGGACCTTAACCCCGGCCTCTTTAATGAGCCAGTAGACACCCGGATCGGCAATGAGAATGGCGTCAACCTGGATGCTTTCTAAAAACTGGGCATAGGCACCAATGCCTTCTAGACCGTCATTATGCGGGTAGGCATTCATGGTTACGTACACTTTTTTATGACGGTCATGGGCATAGCGAACGGCTTCTTCTAGCTCTTCATCATTAAAGTTACCGGCGAAGGCCCGGAGGCCAAACCGTTTTCCGGCCAGATAAACTGCATCTGCGCCATAGTGAAAGGCGAACTTTAATTTTTCAAAATCGCCTGCCGGCGCCAATAATTCCACCTGATTCATGGACACGCTCCTCTACTCCTTGATTAAAAGCAAGACCCCATCATCGATATTTAAGACATGACCCCGCCCACTGGCTGCGACATCTTCCAGGAATTGCCGAAGTCTCAATACGGCCGTTTTCTGCCTATGGTTGGGATAGGCCAGGGTAGCGACCCAACCGTGTTGCAAGATGTCATCAAAAATCATCAGCCCACCCGGGCTGACATGCTGCCACAAGCGGTCGGCCAGAGCCGCATATTGGCCTTTGGCGGCATCGATAAAGATAAGGTCATAGACCTGGTCGTTGAGTCCAGCTGATGCCCAAAAACCCTCTGAACGGATATCGCCCTGGAGCAGTTGAACCTGGCCACTAATAAGATATGAAGCAAGAAAGCGCCTTGCATCTGCATAGCGCTTTTCATTGATCTCAATACTGGTAATTTTAGCTGCCGGGGCTGCTTGGGCAAGGATCAAGGTGGATAGACCGATGGCTGTCCCTAACTCTAAGATATGCACCGGTTTTTTTAGGGCAGCAATCATCTTCAAGGCCCGAGCCACTTCCGGTACGACAACGGGAATATGGTTTTCTGCCGCATAGGCTCGCATGCTTTTTATTTCATTTGATTCCGGAAAAAGCGCTTCTAAATAGGCGCTTTCATTCGGATAGGCTTGGTAGTCAGTCATAACCGTAAATCTTTCTATTTTTCAAGTGTTCTTCGTAAGTCCTGGCAAAAACGTGGGCATTCCGGGTTTGGGTGTTAAAAAGATAGAAGTAATAGTTCGTTTTAGCCGGATTAGATGCCGCCACCAAGGACGTCATACTGGGATTACAGATCGGCGATGGAGGAAAGCCCTTGTGCAAGTAGGTATTGTAGGGCGACTTAATTTGGTAATCGGCAAAGTTTAAGGCCCGCCCCTTTTCATTCATCGCATAGGCGATGGTGGCATCGCACTGTAGGGGCATATCCTTGTTTAAGCGGTTAATATAAACCGAGGCAATGGCCGGTTTTTCCCCATCACTCCTGGCTTCACGCTCAAGCATGGAGGCCAGGATAACCGTTTGCCGGTCGTCTAGCTTATTGGTGCGCTTGGGAATCTTTTTCGTGTGGGCATCAAAATTATCCAGCATCAGTTCGATGACGCTTTCCGGGTCCATATTATCTTCATATTCATAGGTACCGGGAAAAAGATAGCCTTCTAAGCGGGTGTCATCGCCACCGGGCGAGGTGATGAAGGAATAGCCGATAAACTGACCATTCCTGACCGTTTCCCAGAACTTTTGTTTAGAACAAATCTCTTTCTTTTCAAAAAGGTCTGCGACATCACTTAGGGTAATCCCCTGGGGAATGGTTATGACCCGGGTAGCCCCCTTTGGCCGCATGAGGATAGAGCTGATGCGTTTTAAGGGCATGGCTGCACTAAGCTTATAGGTGCCAGCCCGGGGCACCTGGTTGTCTTCGTTATTTTTGACGTATTCCAGGAAGTGACCGTTATCTTTGATGAAGCCTTCATTTTCTAGCCGCATGGCAACGGTCTCTAAGTTATCATTTGGATCAATGGTAAAGTTAATCCGCTTGGTCTCTTCTAAGTTGGCGATTTCATCACCGGATACGGTACCCAGCTGGGTGAGAAGAATAAGGCCACTGCCGATGACGACGATCAAAATTAGGCAAAGACCCAATAAACAGCCAAGTCTTGAGCCTTGTTTTCTTGCTTTTTTTGCCATATGACCACCTTAATTATGCTCAATGCCAAGAAACTTGGCGACTGAATTTGACCACATAGTCAGCAGCTGAAAGGATTGTTAAGATAACCGCGAGATAAATGAGAGCCGTACCGAAGGGCCAGCCCAGAATCAGCAAAACAATAGCTACCATCTGGGTAACGGTTTTAAACTTGCCCCAGGGGCCGGCTGCAATGACAGTCCCTTCTGAGGAGGCCACTGCCCGTAAACTGGTAATGCCCAGCTCCCGGGCTAAGATAATAATAACCACCCAAATGGCCAGCTTATTTTGGACTGCCAGGGCAATGAGGGCCGTTAGCACCAGTAGTTTATCGGCCAGGGGATCCATGATTTTCCCATAATTGGTCACCAGGTTATTCTTTCTTGCCAGGTATCCATCCAGGAAGTCTGTAAAAGAAGCCGCCACAAAAATAATAGCTGCAATCACTTCAGCCCTGCCGGACCCAACCATTTGAAAAATTAGGTACAGCGGGATCATAATAATCCGCAAGGTGGTCAGCATATTCGGTAGATTCATCATCCTAGATCAACTCCCCTACCATGTCATATTCATCAACGCCCGTCAGACGAACTTTTAGGGTATCACCAACTTGATAGGCTCCGGCTTCTGCCTGCAGCAAAATAAAGGGATCGATATCCGGGGCCTCGCCGAAACTCCGGGTCAGGTAAAGGCCCTCTATATCCGGGCTGATTTCTTCCACGACCACCAGCCGCTCTTCCCCTTCTGCCCCCCGGTGCTTGTCCTGCATAATTTGGAACTGGTCATCCATCAGGACCTGGGCTCTCTCTTCACGGATTTCTTCCGGGATTTGATTGGTCATTTGCCCTGCAGGGGTCCGGTCCTCCTGGGAGTAGGGAAAGACACCAACCCGGTCCAGCTTGGCTTCCTTCAAAAAGGCCAGGAGTTCAGCAAACTGGTCCTCTGTTTCCCCGGGATAGCCGGTGATAAAGGTCGTGCGAAAAACCATATCCGGAATCGCCGTCCGAAACCGGTGAATGATATCTTCGATTTCAGCCTTGGTGATATGGCGTCGCATAGACTGCAGGATGTCGTCATTAATATGTTGAAGCGGCATATCAATATAGTTGCAAATCTTAGGCTCTTCTTTAAAGCAGGTAATGAGTTCATCGCTAATGTGGTCCGGATAGGCGTATAAAAGACGAATCCATTCCAAGCCCTCAACCCGGCAAAGCTTGCGCAATAAGGCAGCCAATTGAGGCTTACCGTATAAGTCAAGGCCATAGTAGCTGGTATCTTGGGCAATCAGGATCAGTTCCCGGGTACCCTGGGCCACAATGGCCTCTGCTTCCGCAAGGATGTCTTCCATGGGCCGAGACCTATAAGGGCCCTGCATATCCGGAATAGCACAGTAGGAACAGCGGTTATTACAACCTTCAGCGATGGAGAGGTAAGCATAATGTCCTGGCGTACTGACCAACCGGCTTTCATAATCCTTAGCATCAGGAAGGCGCCAGTAGGTATCCACTTGGATCGGTGGCTGACCGGCCTGGTAGTAGTCCCGGATAATTTCCACGATGTGGTCATAGCCGGTCGTCCCTAGGAAAAGGTCAACTTCCGGCATCGCTTCTTCTAATTCGTCGGCATACTTTTGGACCAGGCAGCCTAAAGCAATCAAAAGCTCTAAGTGACCGGATTCTTTATAGTCAGCATAGCCCAGTAATGTATTAATCGATTCTTCCTTGGCGGCGGTAATAAAGCCACAGGTATTGACGATAATGACCTCAGCCATCTGGGGATCGGTTGTTAAACTGAAATCCCCGGATGACAGTAAACCTGCCATCACTTCACTATAGACGGTGTTTTTAGCACAGCCGAGGGTTTCGATGTATATATGCTTCACGCTTTATAGCCTCCATTAGCTTTCGCTGTTGTTGAATACTTCCTCATATTCCTCCAGGGTCATCTTGATTTGTCGCGGCTTACTACCCTCATAGGGGCCTACATAACCCAACTCTTCAAGCTGGTCGATAATCCGGGCAGCCCGAGTATAACCAATTCTAAAGTGACGTTGCAACATGGATATGCTGGCCTGGCCACTTTCGATAAAGAGACGACAGGCATCTGGAAGCAGGTCATCATAAGCGGCCTCATCGGCATCGCCTTTTTGGCCACTTTCAGCCATGGCCACTTCAGCGGCCATTACTTCTTCATCATAGTTTGGTTGGGCTTCAGCTTTAACCGACTCTACCACTGCATCAATTTCATCATCGGTTACAAAAACGCCCTGAACCCGCTTGGGTTTAGCCATGCCTGTTGGGTAAAAGAGCATATCACCGCGACCGAGCAGTTTCTCAGCCCCGCCCATATCCAGGATGGTTCTGGAATCCACCTGGGAGGAAACGGCAAAGGCAATCCGGGACGGGATATTGGCTTTAATAATCCCTGTAATGACATCAACAGAGGGGCGTTGGGTAGCGATAACCAAGTGCATTCCGGCGGCCCGGGCCATCTGGGCCAGACGGCAGATGGCATCCTCTACATCAGCCGGCGCCACCATCATGAGGTCCGCCAATTCATCGATAATGATGACAATATTCGGCAGGGTTTCTGTTTCCGGTGAAAATTCGCCCTTGGCTTGCCGCTCGAGGCACTTCTCATTATAGCGACGGATATCCTTGGCGCCAGTGGCGGCAAATTTTTCATACCGCTTTTCCATTTCCTTAACGGCCCAGCGCAGGGTGCCGGCAGCCTTTTTAGGATCGGTAACCACCGGCGCCAGGAGGTGGGGAATCCCGTTATAGTTTCCAAGCTCAACCATTTTCGGGTCAATCATGAGCAGCTTGACTTCATAGGGCTTGGCCTTGTAAAGCAGGCTAATGATAAGGGCATTTAAGCAAACACTCTTCCCGGACCCGGTTGACCCGGCAATCAGGAGGTGGGGCATTTTAGATAAATCAGTGACAATCGACTGGCCACTGATATCCTTGCCGAGGACGACACTTAAAGGGCTATCGGCCTCTTGAAAGGCCTTCCCGGCGATTAATTCCTTAATTCGCACGACCCGGGCCCGTTTATTGGGGACTTCGATCCCTACCGCCGGCTTACCCGGAATCGGTGCTTGAATACGAATCCCCGTCGTGGCCAGGTTAAGGGCCAGGTCATCGGCCAGGTTAAGAATTTTACTGACTTTTACCCCAGCGGCCGGTTGGAACTCATACTCGGTAATGGTCGGGCCCACGCTCACGGAGTGGATGGCCCCTTTAACCCCAAAGTTATCCAGGGTCTCGACCAGGGTCCGGGCATTCTCGTCAATTTCTGCCTGGTCAATTTTCAGTCCTTTTTTAGATACATCCTCTAAAAGGTCAACAGAAGGCAGGTGGTAAATCTGTTGGGGTGAATGGGCCTTGGCTGCGACGGCATCGGCCAGGCCACTTTCTACATAGGACTGGACCTGCTGCCGGGCATCCTCTTCCCGCAATTCTTCTTCAAACTCTTTTAAGTTGCTGATAAAGATGGTCTGGTCGGCCAGGGCCGGCTCCTTCTTTTCTGCTTGGACCTTACTTTTCTTTCTAGGTCTTTCAGTCCGTGCCCTTTCGACAGGCGGCTCATCAGCAGCGGCCAGTTGTTTCTGGTCAGCTCTTTCAGGTAACCGGTTTTTTACCCGGTCAACCAGTCTCTTTCTCCCCTTTTTCTCAGGGCGGTCTCCAGCCTGGTGGTCATCAACAAAGACGAAATGCCTAAACTGGTCAGTAAACTTTCCAATCGCCGGGCGTAAGTTATTGGCCAGGCTTTTTAGCCAGATGACCAGCTTGCCTTCACTACCGTAGTATAAGAAAATCACCATGCCGGCAATCATAATCAACCGAGTCCCGGTGGCCCCAAAAAGTTTAACAAACAGGTAGGAAACCAGGGCGCCGATTAGGCCGCCGCCAATCCCATCTCTGCCATATTCAAAGCTTTTCTCCAGTTCAATATTGAGATGCTTAATCCCTAAAAATAGGACGGCTATGCCAATAAAGCCAATCACTTGCCGCCGGTTGGGGGAAAAACGTGGCACACTGAGATGGACGCCCAGGGCCGCAATGAGGACCGGTACAAGGAATCCCCCTGAGCCAGCCAAGGAATGAATAACCCGATAAAAGAATCCACCCAATACCCCCATCTCATCATTGAGATTCGAGGGATGGATACCAGCGCCTCGTGCTAAAACCCAGACTAAGTAGCCGGCTAAAATAATAAGTATTAATCCACTTAGCACGCGCAATAGGATATTTGACCGATCAAGTTGTTTTTTTCTAGCCAAAAACATCACCTCCGTAATAGGTAATTCATATCAAGTCATCATATCATGAATAGGGCAAAAAGGAAAGAGTGATACCTTTAAGTTATTCTCCCTTCCCCTGAAAAGTCGTGATTATTTTTTCCGCCGCCTCTGCCTTAGAGAGAAGATCCAGGTTTAACCAGGTTAAGTTAGGGTCCCGTCGGAACCAGGTCAGCTGTCGCTTGGCAAATCGCCGGGTATTCTTTTTCACTTCATTGATAGCCTTTTCCAGGGGCGTATCCCCTTGGAAGTAAGGGATAAATTCCTTAACACCAATCGCCCGCAGAGCCGGGGTATCGCCCGGCAAGTCTTGCTTGAGCAGCGCCTCCACTTCAGCTAAAAGGCCCTGGTCAACCATGAGGTCGACCCGTTGGTTGATCCTTTCGTACAGGCGCCTCCTGTCCATGGTCAGACCAAAAAAGGTTAGATCATAGGCATGTTGCTGGTACTTGGCCTGCATATCTTTTTCCAAGAAATCCTGCTGTTTCAGATAGTAGAGCTCTAGGGCCCGAGTCACCCGTCGGGGGTCCCTTTTTTCAACATGGGCCAAGAGGTCCGGGGCCCTTTCAAGGAGGAAGTTGACCACCTCGGCCAGACCCAATTCTTGAACCTTTTGTTCCGCTAAAAGGCGCCCCTGCCGGTCGGTGTCGGCATACTGGTAGTCATAAATCAGGCCATTGATATAAAGCCCGGTACCACCGACGACAAAAGGAACCTTCCCCCTTTGGCCGATATCCGCAATCCGCTGGCGGGCAGCTGCTTGAAATTGGGCTGCAGAATAGGCCTCGGCCGGTGGACGGTCGGCAATCCCATAGTGAACGACACCGGCCATTTCCTCTGGAGAGGGCTGGGCGGTACTGATGGCCATGCCTTGATAAATCTGCATAGAGTCACCGGATATGATTTCTGCATCCAGGGCCTTCGCCACCTCAATACTTAAGTCGGTTTTACCACTGGCTGTTGGCCCGACAAGAACCAATAATTTTTGCATACCTACTCCTTTACCCCTTACCCGGGAAAGCTCCCTCTTTTGAAAAAGAGATACAAGTCATTCATACTGATTTCAATAAAGATAGGCCGGCCATGGGGGCAGGTCCGGGGAGACGACAGCTTAGCCAGACTTTGAATCAGGGCATGTTGTTCAGCATGACTGAGGGGCCAGTTGGCCTTCACTGCTGATTTACAGGCCCGGGTGGTCAATAGTTCCTCCCGGATTTCAGCCATGGTCAGCCGGGGATTTTCTTCAAAAATGTCCAGGATTTCCAAGATAAAGTCCTTGATATTGGGCACATGCACCAAAACCGCCGGCAGGGCCACAACGCTATAGTCCTCGTCGATGACCTCAATGATAATCCCCATATCCCGTAAGGCCAGGATAGCCCGGTTGGTTGCATCCTTCTCCCTAGGGGTCAAGGCCAGGGGAAAGGGATGGAGCAGGTGCTGGATCAGGACTTTTTCTTCCTTTTCTTGGGCCATAAAGGCATCGTACAGGATCCGCTCATGGCAGGTGTGCTGATCAATGATATAAAGGGCCTTCTTACTTTGGGCAAGAATAAAGGTATTATTTAATTGACCAATGACCTGGAGGTCGTGAAGGTCTCCGATATCCAAGGGCTCCTCAGCAGCTACATCAAGGGAGCTGGCTAAAAAGCCCCTGTTAGCTTCAGGGTCGATATCCAAAGTCGGACGCTCATGCGCTAAAGCTGGATGGTCACTTGCAGCATTCTTATTTTTCTCATACCGATAGCTTGAGCGTTGGTCACTCACTTCAGGCCTAGAGCTGAATGTAGGGGTCTGGCTACTGGCATAGGTATCCGCGGTAAAGGGGAGTTGCTGGGACCTGGGAAAGGGGCCCTTGGTCGCCCCCCTCCCTTCCTGCCGATCTAAGCTGAAGGGAGTATCTGTGGCCTCTGGCCCTTGTTCATCTGAAAACAAGCCCTTGTCATCCAAATCGTCTTCCTGTAAGGCCGCCGGGGTGTAAGTCAGGGCTACCCGGTCCTTCCAGATGACATCTCTGACCAAGTCTTCCAATTGACTTTGCCACAAGCCCGGATGGGCAATTTTTACCGTGGTTTTAGCCGGATGGATGTTCACATCCAGGGTATCCGGAGGCACCGTCAATAACAGCAGGCTGGAAGGAAACCGTCCCTTGGGGATATAGGTGTGGTAGGCATTTTCAATAATGGTATTAATTTCCTTACTCTTGACCCAGCGGCCATTGACAAAGACCGTCATTTCTTTCCGGTTATTCCGGGTGACGCTTGCATCGCTCATCCAGGCTTCTGCAAAAATCCCCGGTGCCAGTTCCACTTCTTCCAGATGGAGTAAGTGCCCCTGGAGGTCTGCGCTCCGGAAGTAAACAAAGCGGTCTTCGACAGAATCCCGCCCCACGGTCGTGTAAACCAGTTGGTTATTGTGGGATAAGGTGAAGGTCACCTGGGGATAGGCGGTGGCGTAGACACTAAAGAGCTCTGCACACTGGCCGAACTCATAGCTTTCCGATTTTACGAATTTACGCCGGGCAGGCACATTGTAAAAGAGGTTGCGGACCTCTATTTGGGTCCCCTGGCGAGGGGCTACGGCCTCAAAGGCCTCGCCGGGGTTGGCGCCGGGGGTGTACTTCCAGGTCTTTTCCTCTTTCGCAGTGCCACTGGTGGCAGAGGCCTGACTGACAGTAGCAATGCTGGCCAAAGCCTCCCCCCGGAAACCAAAACTATGTAGGGCAAAAAGGTCGTTAAAGTCCGATATTTTGCTGGTGGCATGACGTTCAAAGGCCAGGGGCAGGTCATCCTTGGTCATGCCACTGCCATTGTCTGTCACCTGGATTAACCGCATGCCGCCGGCCTGGAGCTGGATATCAATGGTATCCGCCCCGGCATCAATGGCATTTTCCAGAAGCTCCTTAACGACAGATACCGGCCGCTCAATCACTTCTCCAGCGGCTATTTTATTGGCGATTTGTGGGCTAAGTATATTAATTTGACCCATACGAACAACCTTTCTATTGATCTGAAGACTGGAGGAAACGACCTGCCTCCTCTTTAAGGGCCAGGGCCCGATTCAGCAAATCCCCGACAGACATCCCTTCGATATCCCAATCGGCCAGCAAGCTGATGAATTGTTCTAATTGCAAGTTCTGCTCTCTGAGGCTAATGTCCTCATCCTTCACAGCCGTTAAGTTAGCTTTTTCTTCTTTTTCTAAGGTCTGAAGAGCATTCTCTGCCATGGCAATGATTTCTGCCGGCAGTCCGGCCATTTTGGCCACATGAATCCCATAACTCTTACTGGCCGGTCCTTCTTTAATGGTATGCCGAAAGACAATATCAGAGCCGACATCGTCTACCGCCACCGACCGGTTAACAATTCCGTTGTCTTGGGCCAGGCTGGTTAATTCATGGTAGTGGGTGGCAAAGATGGTCATAGCCTGGATCCGCGTATTCATGTAGCGGACAATCGCATAGGCAATGGAAAGACCATCATAGGTGCTGGTCCCCCGGCCGACTTCGTCTAGGACCACCAGGGACCGGCTGGTGGCGTAATTCAAGATATTGGAAACCTCGTTCATTTCAACCATGAAGGTACTCTGCCCCTTGGAGAGCTGGTCGCTGGCCCCAATCCGGGCAAAGACCCGGTCAACAACGGCTATTTCTGCAGCCTCTGCCGGTACAAAGGACCCAATCTGCATCATAATTGAGGCAATGGCAATGCTCCGGCAGTAGGTACTCTTACCACTCATATTAGGCCCGGTTAAGAGGACAAAGCGTGAGGACACCGGATCGAAGGAAACATCGTTGGCCACATAGTTCGTCGCCCCTACGGCCTGCTCAACCATAGGGTGGCGGAGGCCACGAATGGAGATGCCTTGGTCGATGGGTACCGGCCGGGTGTACTGGTTGCGGATGGCGCAGCTGGCCAAGCCGGCATGGACATCTAGGAGGGCCAAGAGTCGGCTGGTGGCCAAGATCCTTGCCACATGGTCCCCCAGCTGGCGACGGATATCTACAAAGAGGTCATACTCCAAGCTTTTCAGCCGGTCGCTGGCCCCCAGCATTTTTGCTTCCATGTCTTTGAGGTCCGGGGTGATGTACCTTTCCGAATTGGCCAGGGTCTGCTTTCTTTCATAATCTGCCGGGGCCTTGTCCAACTGGCTTTTGGTGATTTCAATGTAGTAGCCAAAGACCTTGTTGAAACCCACCTTCAGATTTTTAATATTGGTCCTTTCCCGTTCCCGGTCCAGGAAATCGGTCAGCCAATTTTTACCATCCCCGACCATGCTGCGGAGGTCATCGACCTCGTCATTATAGCCATCCCGAATGAGGCCACCATCGCGGAGGGAAAAAGGCGCATCCACCGCTATGGCCCGGTCCAGGAAGGCGTAAAGGTCCTGGAGGGTATCGAAAGACCGATCAAGGACTTGGAAACTGGGGGTCTTGAGCTGGGCAACCACCCTCTTGATGGCCGGCAGTCGCATTAGGGACTGTTTTAATGAAAGGAGGTCTTTGGCGTTGGCCGTTTGGTAAGAAATCCGAGAGGTGATCCGCTCCATATCCAGAATATGCTCAAGCTGGTCTCTCAGGGCCTCTCGTTCCTGGTGGGCATGAAAGAATTCTGCTGTTGCAGCCAGCCGGTTTTCTATTTCCGACCGCTGGGTCAGGGGGTGTTCTAGCCACTGGCGCAATAAGCGGCGGCCAAAGGCGGTTTTGGTTTCATCCAGAATATCCAGGAGGGCCGGCGAGCCATCATTGAAGGCCAGGGACCGCTCGATTTCCAAGTTATACCGGGTGGCCCGGTCCAGGACCATGTAGTCATCAATTTGGGTGAGGTGGAATTGGGTAATATTGGCCGCCTTACTTCGCTGCATCGTTTCGATATAGCTCAAGAGGCCACCAGCTGCGGCAATGGCTGCCCCTTCTCTTGAAGGGTTGGCATAGCCGAAGACTTCCAGACTATTAACCTGGAAATGGCCCTTGAGATAGGCTTCAGCATCCTCCAGGTGGAAGGCGTGTTCATAGTGGCCGTTGTATTGGATGCCATGGTCACCGAGGATGTCCTGGCAATGCGCCAACAAGACCGTGTCTGCCTCGCTGTAGACAATTTCAACTGGGTGGTAGCGGTCCAGCTCTTCCAGGGCCTTGCCGGTCTCCGTTGGATAGAGGGCAAAAAAGGCCCCGGTAGAAGCATCCGCAATGGCAAAACTGGTCTTTTTGCCACTGGAGGCCACGGCGGCAATATAGTTGTTATCCTTGGCAAGCATCTGGTCGTCTAAAACAATCCCCGGGGTAATAATCCGGATGACTTCTCTTTTGACTAGCCCCTTGGCTTCCTTGGGGTCTTCGACTTGTTCGCAAATAGCGACTTTATAACCCTGGCTCACTAAAGTGGCCACATAGGATTCGGAAGAATGAAAAGGAACCCCGCACATGGGGACTTTAACATTGTTGCCCCCATCTCGGGCCGTTAAGGCCAGACCCAGAACCCGGCTGGCGGTTTCTGCATCTTCACCGAACATTTCATAGAAGTCGCCCATCCGAAAAAAGAGGATGGTATCCTCGTGCTCAGCTTTAATGGCATTGTATTGTTTAAACATCGGCGTTGTTCCTTGCATGCTTCCTCCTATTTAATCTGCACGACAGTGGCCCCGTCACCACCTTCGCTAAAGTCGCCCAAGCGATAACCGGCGACATGGCTGTTTTTCTTCAGGGCGGTATGAACAGCCTGGCGTAAGATGCCGGTGCCCTTCCCATGAATGATGGTAACTTCATTTAAGTTGTTGAGGGCCGCTTCGTCCAGGTACTTATCCATAATGGCGACCCCATCTTCAGGGTACTGACCGCGGATATCCAGTTCTGTTGAAACGGATTTGACTTTTTTACCGGCTGACTTCTTGGGATTGCCGGCTGTTGAGGACCGGCCGGCGCTACCTCCATGAGCCAAATCACTGATATTCACATTTAATTTCATGGGGCCGGCCTGGACCAATAAATCGCCCTTTTTATCCGGCAATTCCAGGACCGTTGCCCCCTGGGAAAATTTCGGCAGGTAGACTTCCTGGCCAACTTCCAGGCTGTCTTTTTCTAAGGGCTTATGGGTGCTGACTTCGTTTTTATGACGTAAGTGGGCAGCCCCTTTTGCGGCCCGGCGGCCCAGCTGCCTGACCTGACTGACCCCTTTTTGGGAGGGGTCCTTTCTCAACTTCTTCAGCTCTTGCTCAATCAGGTCTGCTTCGGCCCGGGCCTCTGTTAAAATTTTAGCGGCCTTATCTTTACTATGGGCCAGCATGGCCTCTTCCTGTTTGGCCAAAGTCGAGGCCTTATGTCTAAGATCCGCTTCCCGACGGTCCAGTTCCTCTTGCAAATCCTTTAACTGTCGGTCTAATTCGGCCGTACGCAGTTGTTCCTCTTGCAGGTTTTTGATGAGCCTTTCTGTTTCACTTTCAGCCTCTTTAGCCAGTTGGTCCGCCCGGTCAATGACGCTTTCCTCTAAGCCAATCCGCTTGGCGATGGCAAAGGCGTTACTATTACCGGGGACCCCAATTAAGAGCCGATAGGTGGGCTGGAGGGACTCCACATCAAATTCGACACTGGCATTGGTGACGCCCGGCCAGTGGTAGGCAAAACGTTTCAGCCGGCTATAGTGGGTCGTCGCCAGGACATAACTGCCCTTGGCCAGAGACGCTTCTAAAATAGCAATGGCCAGGGCTGCCCCTTCAGAAGGGTCTGTGCCGGCCCCAAGCTCATCATATAAAACCAGGGTGTCCTTGCCCAGTTCCGGTAGGATTTGGCATATTTTGGTTAAATGGGCTGAAAAGGTACTCAAGGACTGCTCAATACTCTGTTCATCGCCAATATCGGCAAAAACCCGCCTAAAAAGGCCTATCCGACTATCTTCTCGGACTGGAATGTGGAGGCCCGACTGGTGCATCAGGATTAAGAGACCCGCTGTCTTAAGGCTCAGGGTCTTCCCCCCGGTATTGGGCCCGGTGATGATGAGGGCCTGGCGGTGGTCGCCCAGGTCGATATCAATCGGTACCACCGTTTCCGGGTCTAAAAGGGGGTGACGGGCCTTGATCAATTCAAAAAAGGTCCCCTCTTCAAAATCCGGGGCAACGGCCTTCATTTGCAGGGCCAGCCGGCCCTTGCCAAAGGTGAGATCCAGGTGAGCTAAAATTTCAAGGTTATCAAGTAAATTGGGCACATAAGGCCGGAGCAGGTCGGCCATTTCCCTTAAAATTCGCAAGACCTCTTCCCGGTCGGCCAATTCCAGAGCAGCTACATTATTGTTTTTCTCCACCAAGGCCAGGGGTTCGATGAAAAGGGTAGCCCCGCTGGCACTTTGGTCATGGATGATGCCCGGCATTTTTGACCGGTAGCTGGCCTTGACCGAAAAGACGAAGCGGTTATTCCGGATGGTCAGAATCTGGTCTTGGAAATAGTCCTCATAATTTCTATTATGCAGCATTTTTTCCATTTGGCTGCGGACCTGCTGGCGCAGGCTGGCCTGGTTCCGGCGGATATTGGCCAATTTATCGGAGGCATGGTCCAAGACCTCGCCATCGTCCCCTATTTTTCTTTTAATGCTCTTGGTCAGGGTGTCAAAAACATGGAGGCCTTCTGCCCAGTCGGCTAAGGCCGGGATATCATTGGGACTGTGTTTTTCCAGCAAGAAGCTTTTCAGCCGCTTGGTCGCGTAGAGGACTGTATAAATCCGTAAAAAGGAGGGTCCTTCCAAGACGCCCCCTACCTTCACTGTTTTTAACAGGTCTCGGATGTCATGGATGCCCCCCAAGGGGATATCCCCATCCACTTCTAAGAGGGATAGGGCCTCTGCTGTTTCCGCTTGCCCCAGGGCAACTTCCCGGGCATGGATCATCGGTCTCAAGCGGCTGGCAGCCTGTTTACCCAGCTGGGAAGAACACTCCTTCTCCAGGCGGTCTATGATCTTAAAGTAATCTAATTTTTCCAGGGTTTTAGAATCTGCTAGGCCAGCAGCTGTATTCATTAAAACACTCCTTGTATGAACTGTTCATCGGCCGGAGGGGTATCCTTCATTAACCCAGCGAGGCGGTCTGCATCAGTTGCCTTAAAGGCCGGTTCGCCCTGAGCATACCGGGTCAGGGCATCAGCAAATACCTCGACCAGGGTAGACAGCTCCGCCTGGCTTAGATAGGCCCCTTCAATCCGCCAACTATCGAGGGATAAGGCCAGGAGGTCGTCCATATGCTCATATAAAGACAGGAGCCGCCCATTGAGGACCAGGAGGTCTCCGTAGCTGTTTTCGGAACAGGGGAACTGGCTGCCCTTGGCCTGGTGGAGGACTGCGGGATGGTCCAAATCAGTCTGTCCGGCTTCCGTTAAAGATCCATAAGCGCTTTGCAGGAGAGGATAGCGGCCGGCGATAATGATTTCCAGCGGCACATTGCCAATAGAAGACAGGTCATCAATCTGGTTCCGGCTTAGTTCAGGGGACAGGGTCAGACCGGATAAGCCTGCCTGGGTCCAAAAGCTCAGGGTTACGTCATTGGTGACATTAAGGGCGTAGTCCCCTCTTAAGTTCTCATACCACTGCCTGGCCGGCAGTTGAGAGATATTACTGATATAACAGGTGCTTACGCCCCAATCGGCCAATTGACGCAGGCGGTCTGTAGAGCTTTTTTGATGGTCCGGCATAACAATGGGACCTTCTTCAGCGCTGATGCTGCAACCGGCAGCGCGCAGGGCGGCTATGTCTGCCGCCTGCCAGGGGAAGGGCCCGGCCTGGGCCGATACCTTGATAATGATGTGGTGAGCGCCCTGGGCCAAGGCCAGCTGGGCCTGGTCAGGATTAGCTACAGTGACAGCCAGGTCCGGCAGCGGCCAGGTCTTCATCTGAGGCGGAATCCTGTCTAGCAAGGTATAGACCCCCTCCAAAAAGGCCTCCCTGCTTCTTTTTTCCCGGTCGGTCTCTTCTTCAGTGAAGGCCTCAACAGCCAGGCGTCTGACCCGGTTTAAGACACTGGCCGGAATAAAGACATCCTCTCCGGCTTCCAAGCCGACTTCCCCGAGGACAAACCGCGTCCCGCCCAAGCGGTCCAGTTGCTTCCGTACCACCTCTAAATCAGTGGCCTGGCGGTTAGCCGCTTGGACAATATACTCATCTTCAAGGGTTACCGGCAGCTCTTGGTCAGAAGCCAGGACTTGAGCCGTTAAGGGCGCGCCGACACTGGCATAAAGATAGATATCCAGTTGGTCCTTGCCACTCGGAATCTGTTTTTCTTCCCGGGCCAGCCCCTTAACCAGTTGGTTGTCATAACTCTTAAAAATATGATAGGGACCACCGGGTATTTTCTTAACCTGACTCGGTAACTCGACCAGGTGGCCTTTCTTAGCCCGCCGAACCTCTTCTTTGTTGACCAACATTTTATTAATATAGCCGCCATCGAGGACAGCACCTTCGCCATCCAATAAAACATACCCATCACCGAGGGCCAGGGGTTGGTCAAGGTTTACAAGCAGGCGATTTTTTTCCACTTTTTTAACCTGGCCCAAGGGGATCCCCTTGTGGTTAGCCAGCCGGGTGCTGAGCAGGTCCTCTTTTCCCGCCCCACCAAGGTAACCCTGGGTAAAGCCACCCCGGTTATAAATCTGAGCCATTTTACTGATTTCACGGCTGACCTCTTGACTGGTCAGGGGGTGATGGGCCATGCAGGCATCAATCTGCTTGCGATAAGCACCGACCGTTGAGGCGATGTAGGCTTCTTTTTTCATCCGCCCTTCAATCTTTAAGGAACTGATCCCCAGTTGGAGCAGGGTGGGTAATTCTTTCAGGGTGCACAGGTCTTTCATACTGAGCAGGTGCCCCTCTTCCACGACCTGGGCCTGGTCATCGAGGAGCTGGTAATTTTGTCGGCAGGGCTGGGCACAGGCCCCGCGGTTACCGCTTCGCCCGCCGCAGAAGCTGCTCATCAGACAGTTGCCCGAATAGCCCATACAGAGGGCCCCATGGATAAAGACCTCCAGCTCTATGGGTGAGGCTTCATGGATTTTTTTAATGTCTTCCGCAGTGCACTCCCGGGCTAAAACGACGCGCTCAAAACCCAGATCCTGGAGTTGAACGGCACCTGCCGCATTGTGAACCACCATTTGGGTGGACCCATGCAGGGGCAGGTCTGGGAGCTCCTGTCGCAAAAGAGCAGCCAGGCCCAGGTCTTGAATAATCAGGGCGTCAACTCCAGCCTCATAGAGGTCATAAGCGGCCTCGAGGGCCTGGCCCAACTCATGGTTGAAAAGCAGAGTATTGACTGTGCAGTAGGCCTTGACCCCATACCGGTGGGCATAATCAATGCCGGCCCGGATGTCTTCCGGGCCAAAGTTTTTGGCATAGGCACGGGCACTAAAGGCTTGACCACCAAAATAAACGGCATCGGCACCGACATTGACGGCCGTTTTCAGGCAGGACAGGTCGCCGGCCGGTGCTAATAATTCGGGCTTATTCATCGACTAATGCCTCCAATAACTCGCTCGATGTGCTCCAAGTATGATACAAGTTTTCCAGGTCTGCTTCAAGCTGGTCCTTTTCTGACAGTCGGGCTTCATAGGTCTCCTGGGCCTCTTTACTATAATTTTGCGCAGCCTCAAGGAGGGCCTTTTCCACTGCCTCTAAGGCATCTTCTTTTTCGGCAATTTCTTGTTCAGCCCGAGCTATTTCATCCCTCAGCTTACTTTTGCTTAATTTATTTTTGCCGCCCTTCTTTGGCGAAGGCTTCTTAGCCGCCAGCCCTATGTCAGCCCTTTCCTCAGCGCTTTTTAAGGCCGCCAACTCTGCCTGCTCGGCTAGCTTTTCCCGATAATAGCTGTAGTTGCCGTAATAAATCTGGACTTCCCGGTTATCGAAGGCCCAGGTTTTATCTGTCACCTCATCCAGGAAGTACCGGTCATGGCTGACAATTAGCAGGGTGCCCGGGTATTCCTTTAAGTAGGCTTCCATAACCTGCTTAGAGGCGATATCCAGGTGGTTGGTCGGTTCGTCCATGATGATGAAGTTCGGGCGTTCCAATAAAAGCATAAGCAGGGATAGCCGGGCCTTTTCCCCACCGGATAGGCTTTTGACCTGCTTGTCCCAGTCGCTTTCAAAGAAGAGCATCTTAGCCAGTTCACTCCGGGACTCTGGTAGGTTTAAATCGGTATGGTAGAGGATTTGGTCTAAGACCGTGCTCTCATAGTCCAGCCGTGATTGCTCCTGGTCAAAGTAGGCCCAATGCACCCTGGACCCAAAGCTAACTTCTCCGGAAGCAGGGGGAATTTGGCCAATAATGGTCTTCAACAAACTGGACTTACCGCAACCGTTGGGTCCAATGATGCCAATTTTATCCTGCCGGTAAACCGTTAAATTCAAGTGGGAAAAAAGTAGGTCCTGGTCAAAGCCTTGGGAAAGGTCATGAAGGTCCAAAACAATCTTAGCAGACATATCCACATCAAAGTCCTTAAAGTGGGCCGTCTTATCCCCTTCTGTCTTCTCCAGGATTTGGAGGCGGGCCAGTTTTTTTTCCCGGCCCCGGGCCTGCTTGGCCATCCGCCCGGCCCTGTTTTTTTCAATATAAGCCTGTTCCTTGGCAAGCATCCGCTGCTGGTTGGCTACAGCCTTGTCATGGGCCAGGTCGGCCTCCCGCTTCAAGACCAGGTAACGGGAATAGTTACCCGAATAGGCGGTTAAGCTGCCATGGTCCAATTCCAGGATCTTAGTGGTGACCTGGTCTAGGAAGTAGCGGTCGTGACTAATGAGCAGAAGACTTCCCTTGTAGTTTTTCAGGTAGCCTTCTAGCCAGTCGAGGGCCTTAATATCCAGGTGGTTGGTCGGTTCGTCCAGGAGCAGGATATCCGGCTCTCGAACCAGTAAAGCAGCTAGCTCCAACCGGGTTCTTTCCCCACCACTAAAGGTATGGAGGGGGCGGTCATAGTCCGCTTCTGTAAAACCCAGGCCCTGGATAACCCCCTTGACCCGGCTTTCTATGCTATACCCCCCCTGCTTTTCATAGGCATGGGTGAGGTCAGCATAGCGGTCGTAGATATCCTCGAGGCCTCCGCCATCGGCCTGGCTCATTTCTTCTTCTAACTGGCGGAGTTGTCGCCGCATATCCAGGATATCAGCAAAGACGGCCATCAGGGCATCCAGTAAAACCGTCCCGGACTGGAAGTCAATCCGTTGCTCCAGGTACCCCAGGGTACAGTCTTTCTGGAGACTGATTTGACCGGCCTCAATAGGCAATTCACCGGTGAGACATTTAAAAAGGGTTGTTTTTCCGGCGCCATTTGGACCAATTAAGCCGATTTTTTCGCCCTCTTGGATCACGAAGGACAAGTGGTCGAAGGTTGGCTCTACAATATAGGCATGGCGTAAGTCAGATGCTTGAAGGACAATCATTGTCTCACCTCTTGAAATAGATTAAATCACTCCGGGGCAGCCAAATGGTTGGCTTTAAGCTGACCGCAGGCCCCATCAATATCCGCGCCTTTCTCCTCGCGAATGCTGGCAGCCAGCCCCTTGGCGACCAGTTTATTTTGAAAGGCCCGAGAGGCCCGCATATCCGGCCGAACAAAGTCTTTGCCACTGACGGGGTTGACCGGGATAATGTTAAAGTGGCAATCCAGCCCCTTCACCAACCGGGCCAGTTCATCAACTTCTTTGTTGCCGTCATTGATCCCGGCAATCAGGGCATATTCAAAACTAATCCGCCGGCCGGTCTTGTCACAGTAATAATGGCAGGCCTCTATTAATTGGTCTAAAGGATAGCTTTTAGCGACCGGCATAAGCCGGCGGCGGGTTTCATCATTGGAAGCATGGAGAGATATGGCCAGCCCGATATCTGTCTGCAGGTCTGCAAACCGTTTGATTTCCGGCACCAAGCCACAGGTAGAGATGGTCATCCGGCGTCTGGCCATATCCGCCCCCCGCTTATCGCAGAGGATATCTATAGCCTTGATGACCGTATCAAAGTTGGCAAAAGGCTCCCCCATGCCCATAAAGACCAGGTTGCGAACCTGCATCGGCTCCCCTTCTGCCTTTAAGAGGGCATTGGTCCCGTAGACTTGTCCCAGAATTTCCGCAACGGTTAACTGCCTGTGAAAGCCCAGGGTCCCGGTCGCACAAAAAGAGCAACCCATCGCACAGCCGACCTGGCTGGACACACAAAGGGTATTCCGCTGCTTGCTATAATCACCGCGGTACTTCATAAGGACACATTCAATCAGCTGGCCATCGCCCAGGCCCAAGAGGTATTTTTCCGTCCCATCTTTGGAAACCTGTCTTTTGAGGCAGGTCGCCAATTCGATGGTGTAACCGTCTGCCTGCAGCTGGTCAATCAGGGCCTGGCTGACATTGTGGGCCTGGTCTAAGGCGGTGATTTGCTTGTCATGGAGCCAGGCAAAGAGCTGCTTAACCCGAAAGGCCGGCTGACCATAGCTGGTCAGCAAGGCTTCCAGCTCATCAAAGGATAAGTTTCTTAAATCAATCATCCTGGCCTACCTTTCGGAATTTCGCTATAAAAAAGCCGTCCATTTGATCCCGCTGGGGGATAATCCGGCAGATATGCTTGCCCTCCTCTACCTGATAAGGGGTCAAAAGATCCGGCAGGGAATCTGGTTTAAAATCTGGATGGCGGTCGAGGAAGTGCTGGCACTGGTCTTCATTTTCAGCCCGTAAGGTGGTACAGGTGCTATAAAGAAGGGTCCCACCCAGCTTGAGGGCTGCTGCCGCCTTATCCAGGATAGCCGCCTGCAAGTGAACCAAGTCAGGCAGCTGTTGGCGACGTCTCTGCCAGCGGGCATCAGGGCGGCGGTTGAGCACGCCCAGGCCTGAACAGGGGGCATCAACGAGGACCCGATCATAGAGGCCCTGGGCTTCCATAGCCTGAGCGTCTTGAACCTGGGGCTGGATGATGGAGATGCCGAGCCGGTCCATGTTTTCCCGGATGAGCTGAACCCGGTGGGGGTGAAGGTCAAAGGCATCAATCCGGCCTTGATCCTTCATCAGGGCTGCAATATGGGTTGTTTTCCCGCCGGGCGCGGCACACAGGTCAGCGATATACTCACCGGGACTCGGATCCAGGGCATGGGCAACCAGCATGGAAGAGGCATCTTGGATGATAAAGTCACCGGCCTGAAAGCTCTGGAGCTGGCGGAGACCGCCTGGGTTATAAAGGGCCAGGCCTTCAGGCACCCGGTCCAGCCGGTCGGCCCGGACCCCTTCCCGGGCCAATTTCTGAATTAAGGCGTCTGGCTGAATCTGTAAGGTATTGACCCGGGCCAGGAGGGGCGGCCGGGCGTTCATGTACTGGCACAAGGCCTCTGCGCCGGCCTTGCCGTATTCTTTCAGCCAGGTATCTACAATCCACTGGGGAAAACTGTAGTACTTGGCCAGGTAGCCAGCTGCATTTTTCCGCTTATCCGGCCATTTCACCGGTTGGTCGTCCTTGAGATAGTTCCGCAAGATGGCATTGATGAATTTATCTGCCTGTTGGTGTTTACCTTGGAGCCGTTTGGCTGTATTGACGGCCTCACTGACGACAGCATGGTCGGGAATCCGGTCTAAAAAGATCAGCTGGTAGAGGGCCATCCGCAAAATTTGGTGGGTATAGCTGTCTAATTTTTTAAGCGGCTTATTGCTATAGTTGGCCAGGACATAGTCCAAATGGTCCCGGTAGGTCACTGTGCCATAGACCAGCTCTGTGACCAACCCCTTGTCTTCAGCAGATAGCTCACAAGAAAAAAGGGCTTTATCCAATTCAAGATTGGTATAAGCCCCCTCTTCATCAACCGCATAGAGTATCTGCACCGCGAGATCACGTGCATGATGCTCAGTCACTGCGGCCACCTCCAAAAATAAGAATCAAGCGCAAGAGTTGAAAAATAGCTGTTACAGCAGCCGCTACATAGGTTAGGGCAGCGGCACCTAAAACCGACTTGGCGCCGGCAAGTTCGCCCTGGTTCAAAATATTTTCTCCACCCAAGGTCGCAATGGCTCGGCGGGAAGCGTTAAACTCCACCGGCAGGGTGATGACCTGGAAAAAGACGATAAGGGAGAAGAAAATAATACCCCATTTGATAAGCGGTGCTGCACTCAGCACAATCCCCAGGATAATCAACGGCAGGTACAGAAAGCTACCGAAATTGGTAATGGGGATAACGGTATTACGAATCCGTAAAGGAAAATAGCCCTTGGCATGTTGGATAGCATGGCCGACTTCATGGGCGGCAATCCCCACCGCAGATATGGAATTACCGTAATAAACGTCATAAGACAGGCGGACTTCTTTTTCACGTGGGTCATAATGGTCACTAAGTTCGCCGCCGATTTGACTGATGGTTACATCATAAAGGCCATTATCATCAAGCATCTTACGGGCTACATCTAAACCGGTGTACCCTTGCATATTGGCGATATCATTATACTTGCGATAGGTACTGGATACCTTACTTTGGGCATAAATCCCCAGAATCAAGCAGGGAATGAGTAGTAGAAATGTCGGGTCAAAATACATGATTTCACCTCTCGTTTATTCCTCAACAGCGTCAAAGTGATCACCGGCAGCCAGCCTAGTGCCATTTAGGTAAGCATGAACAGGCATCGCCTTCTTCCCTGCCGGTTGGACCGTCTGCAGGCGGACCACGCCGGCCCCTGTTTGAACATCAATCCCGGCTTTAGAGGCATTCAAAATCGTGCCGGGTGCCTGGTCGCTGTCTTCCGAAGACAGGAAGGTCATCTTGATGACCTTCAAGCGTTGGCCGGCCAGCTTGGTGTAGGTCCCTGTCTGATGGCCAAAGGCCAGGTTGAGTTGAACAAGGCCCTGCCCATCCTGCCGCCAGTCAATCGCCTCATCTGCCTTGCTGAATTTTGGGGCATAGGAAGCCTGGCTATCATCTTGGGCCACCGGGGCCAGCTGACCGGACAGGATGGCCGTTAAGTGGGCCTCAATGGCTGCGCCCCCAAGGGCTGCCAGCCGCTCGAATAGGGCATCGCTATCCTCTTCCGGCCCAATGGCCGTCCGGTCTTGAGTGTAAACCGCACCGGTATCTAGGCCCTCCTCCATCCGCATCAGACTGATGCCGGTTTCAGCATCGCCATTGCGGATGGCCCATTGGATGGGGGCTGCACCGCGATAAGCTGGCAGTAGGGAAGCATGCACATTAACGAAGCCTTGGGGCAGGGCCTCCAACCATTTTTTAGGTAGGATTTTGCCATAGGCGGCAACCACAGCCCCATCGGCCTGGTGAGCGATGAAATCTGTAAAAGCCTCATCATCGAGTTTGGCCGGTTGATAAACGGGGATACCCCGCTCTTCAGCAAAAACCTTAACCGGCGGCGGTAAGACCTTCTTGCCCCGTCCTGCCCGTTTGTCTGGCTGGGTATAAACAGCCACCAGGTCATGCCCGGCGGCGATAACCGCTTCAGCAATACGAACAGCAAAATCCGGGGTGCCCATAAAAATCACCCGCATTATTCTGCACGCTCCACATTGCTGGCTTTGTCAATGTATAAAATCCCATCCAGGTGGTCGATCTCATGTTGCAGGGCCCGGGCCTTAAAGCCTTCCGCATCAATGGTCACTTCCTGCCCTTCTTCATTCAGGGCCTTGACCTGAACCTGGTTGGCCCTAATGACGATGCCGTTAAAGCCTGGTACGCTCAAGCACCCTTCAGGCCCTTCCTGGAGGCCCTCCTTCTTGACAATTTCAGGGTTGATGAGCTGCATGAGACCATCGCCGACATCGACGACAATCATCCGGCGGGAAATCCCCACTTGGGGGGCCGCCAAGCCAACACCATGTGCATGATACATGGTTTCAGTCATATTGGTTAATATTTGACGCGTGCGATCCGTCACTTCATCGACCGGTCTGGCCGTTTTACGTAAGACGGAATCACCTGCGGTTACGATTTGATATCTAGCCATAGACGCCTCCTTATCAGTGTCTACTATAGAATATTTTCAGGATCAACATCAACCGTTAAGCGCAAACTTTTACTCTTTCTTGAGGAAAATCGGTAATTCCTACACCAAATGCCCACGGTCAGTAGGGTTGGCAGGTGGGCTGCCTTTAAAATCATCTGGTACCGCCAACGGTTTCTAACCCTTTCCAAGGGGGCAGGACTCGGGCCAAGGATAATCAGGCGCCGGTCAGGCCGGTCCCGGGAATCCGGGTCATTGGCCAGTTGAACGTAACGTTCGCCATCCTTAGCGCTGACTTTCGTCAGGGCCTTGAGATCTCTGGCCAGGGCATGAATGGCTTCTTCAGCCACCAGCCGGTCCCCATCACTCACCACCACCTGCATCAGGTGAGTAAAAGGTGGATAGTCTATCATTCTACGTACCTCAATTTCATGATTATAAAACATATCATAATCTTGAGCACTCGCGGCTACAAGAGACGGATGGTCCGGCTGCCGGGTTTGAAAGATGACCAGGCCGGGCTTATCCCCCCGGCCGGCCCGTCCAGCCACCTGGGTCAGCTCTTGGAAGGTCCGCTCAGCTGCCCTGTAGTCTGGCAGGTAAAGGCCTAAGTCTGCATTCAGCACTCCGGTGAGGGTAATATTGGGGAAGTCCAAGCCCTTGGCGATCATCTGGGTCCCAATCAAGACCTGGGCCTCCCCTTTTTGGAAGGCCCGCAGAATTTCGCCTTGGTCGCGGCTTGTATCCGAATCCAATCGGAGGCTTTTAACCTCAGGGAAAAGGGCATGGAAGGCCTGCTCAACTTGCTCGGTCCCCATGCCCCGGTGGTTGAGCTGGTCTGACTGGCAATTAGGGCAAGTCGCCGGTGGCCGACTGACAAAGTCGCAATAATGACAGCGAAGGACCCCCTTATTCTTGTGGTAGGTCAGGGCCACGTCACAGTGGGGGCAAAGGATGGCTTCACCGCACTCGTCACAGACGAGGGCCGTCGCATAGCCCCGGCGGTTCATATATAAGAGGGCCTGGTCGCCCAGGGCCAGCCTTTCCTTTAAGGCCTGTATCAGTTGGTCACTGAAGACCTGTCGAGGGTCCAGCTCCCGGCGAAGGTCACAGACTTGAACGGTGGGCGGGTTAGCACCCCCGGGCCGTTCATGAAGGGACAACCGGGTAATACTGCCCGCATCTGCCCGGTAGGCCAGGTCTACAGATGGGGTGGCGCTCCCTGAAATAAAAAGAGCCTGGTTCATTTGGGCCCGTTTTTCCGCCACGGTATGGGCATGGTAACGTGGGTCCGGCTCCGTTTGCTTATAGGCCCCGTCATGGCCCTCATCGATAATAACCAGGCCCAGGTTTTCAAGCGGAGCAAAGACAGCGCTCCGGGTCCCGATGACAACCCGTCTCTTACCTGCTTTAATGTCTCGCCACTGCTGGTAGCGTTCTTTATCTGTCAGCCCACTATGTAAAATAGCTATGTCATCTGGAAATTGTGCAGCAAAGCGGGAAAGCATCTGCTTGGTTAAGGAAATCTCCGGAATTAACACCAGGGCTGTCTGCCCCTTGGCCAAGACCCGGGCCACTGACCGGATATAAATTTCCGTCTTCCCACTCCCGGTAATCCCCTGCAAGAGGAAGGAGGCAAAGGTCCCGGCCGCCAAACTTCTTTCCAAGGCCGCCATGACCTGGGCCTGGCCTTCAGAAAGGGTAATTTCCCTGGCTGGCGGGGTCACCTGGGCCGAATGGATGGTCGCGGCCTGGTAACTTTCTTCCTTGCGCACGTAGCCCTTTTTCATAAGCGCGGAAAGGCTGGCATGGGGATTGGTACCGCCAAAGCGGTGCCGCAATTGACTGGCCGTCTGGGGGCCATCTGTAAAAAGGGCCAGGAGGGTAGCCTGTTGGCGGGGGGCGCGAGCCAAGTCCTGTTCAGCCAGCTTGAAGGCCTCTTCAGATAAGTCTGCCAGGTAGAGGGCCAGGGGCTTTTCTTTCGGTTCTGTGTATTGCCAGCGCCATTGCACCAGCTTTTCCTCTTCTAAGGGGGCAAGTAGGGCCTGCCAGTCTGAAAAGGCGCCTTTTATTTTCTTTTCCGTTCTTGGCGTCTGGAGGTAATCTAAAAAAGACTTGGTCCTGGCGTCCAGGTCACCTGTACCAGCCTGACCAACCAGGACCCTTTCAAGCTTTTGCCGGATATAGGCCGGTAACATGGCTTCAAAGACCAGGTAAATAGGTGATAAAAATCGTTTGGCCGTCCACAGGCCAAGGGCCACCTGCTCCGGACTTAAAACAGGAGACTGGTCTAAAAGGTCTATGATTGCCTTAATCTGAACGCCGGCTTCCATACTATGCCTATCGGACACAGCGACGACCAGGGCCGGCATGGCTTTATTGCCCCGGCCATAGGGTACAAGGACCCGCATGCCCACACTCAGGTCTTCAGCTAAGTGGGGCGGAACGGCATAGGTAAAGGCTTTTCCACCTGGCGGATAAGGTAAATTTAAGACCACTTGGACAAACAAGACCCCGCCTCCTTTCAAAAAAAAGATGCCGCATGCGGCATCTTTGATATTAACCCTTGACGGCTTCTTTTAAGGCATCTACCCGGTCGGTTCTTTCCCAAGGCAGGTCCAGGTCTTCGCGGCCAAAGTGCCCATACGCAGCACAAGCCCGGAAGATGGGGCGCCGTAATTCTAAGTCACGAATGATAGCAGCCGGACGCAGGTCAAAGACGGTCATCACCGCCTGGGCCAGTTTTTCTTCATCAACGGTAGCTGTCCCGAAGGTCTCCACAAGAACGCTCATCGGCCGAGCTACCCCAATGGCATAGGCCAGTTGCACTTCGCATCTTTTGGCGAAACCGGCAGCCACGATATTTTTAGCCACATACCGAGCCGCGTAAGCGCCGGACCGGTCAACCTTGGTGCCATCTTTACCGGACAGGGCCCCGCCACCATGCCGGGCCATGCCACCGTAGGTATCAACAATAATTTTCCGGCCGGTCAAGCCGGCATCCCCTTGAGGGCCGCCGATGACAAAGCGTCCAGTGGGGTTAATAAAGTATTGGGTCTGGTCATCCAGGAGGTCCGCCGGAATGGCTACCTTGACCACCTGGTCAATAATATCTTCCCGCAACTGGTCTAAGTTAGCGGCATCTGTATGTTGGGCTGATATAACAATGGTATCCACCCGACGCGGGGTTCCATCTTCGTATTCAACAGTGACCTGGCTCTTACCATCAGGCAGGAGATAGTCCAGGGTCCCATTTTTTCGCACTTCTGTTAAGCGACGGGTCAGCCGGTGGGACAGGTAGATCGGCAGGGGCATCAGGGTAGGTGTTTCATCAGAGGCATAGCCAAACATCATCCCCTGGTCCCCGGCACCGATGGCCTCTATTTCTTCGTCGCTCATTGCCCCTTCACGGGCTTCCAGGGCACAGTCGACCCCTTGGGCGATGTCCGGTGACTGTTCCCCAATGGCCGTGATAACTGCAGAGGTCTTATAATCGAAGCCTTGGCGAGCATCATTGTAGCCAATGTCATGGATGACCCCGCGGGCAATTTTCGGCATATCGACATAGCAGCTGGTGCTGATTTCACCGGAAATAAAGACCATGCCGGTGGTTAAAAAGGTTTCACAAGCCACCCGGGCATTGGGGTCTTTTTCTAAAATAGCATCCAGGATGGCATCGGAAATTTGATCCGCTATTTTATCCGGATGCCCCTCCGTCACTGATTCTGAAGTAAAAAACTTTTTCAAATAAGCTCTCCCCTTTTGCCATAATACTTATAAGGACTTCTTTTCATTTAAAAGTTTATCGACACGTTCAATGATTTGAGCAGCTAGACGGTCTTTCGACATGGTGGGCCAGTGGTCCACTTGGCCGGCGCGGTCAATGACGGTCACTGTGTTGACATCATGACCAAAACCCGCATTGGCTGCTGTAATATCATTCGCGATAATCATATCTAAGCCTTTACGCTTTAATTTATCCTGGGCGTAGCCCTCTACATTCTGACTTTCAGCAGCAAAGCCCACCAGCACTTGATGGGGCTTTTTAATTTCCTTGACAGCAGATAGGATATCCGGGTTGCGGGTCAGGGCCAGGGACAGGTCTTCCTCCCCCTTCTTCATCTTGTTGTCCAGGTAAACCGCCGGCCGATAATCTGACGGCGCTGCCGCCATAATTAAGGCATCGCAAGTCTCAAATGCTTCTGTAATGGCCTTTTCCAGGTCCCTGGTACTAATAATAGGGATGGTCTTAATACCCGGCGGTGGGTCCAGGTGGACCGGGCCACTAACCAGGATTACGTCTGCCCCGGCATTTTTAGCCGCCTGGGCAATGGCATAGCCCATCTTTCCGGAGCTATGGTTGGTTAAATAACGGACAGGGTCTACCTGTTCCTGAGTTGGTCCGGCACTCACCAGGATCCGTTTACCTGTCATTGTTTTTGGCATGGCTGTAGCGAGGATGGCCTTTAAGATATCCTCCGGCTCCATCATCTTTCCAACCCCGACTGTGTGGCAGGCCAGCTGACCCTCAACTGGGGCTAAAATCTCCGCCCCCCGTTGGGCAATGGTCTCAATATTGGCCTGGGTCGCCGGATGCAGGTACATTTGATCATTCATAGCCGGAGCCACGAGCAACGGGCCGCCATAAGCCAGGAGCAAGGTGGATAGGAAATCATCGGCTATGCCATGAGCCATTTTAGCGATAATATTCGCCGTCGCCGGCGCGACAACGACCACGTCGGCCCACCGGGCCAGGTTAATATGGGCTAGGACATCTTCAGCCTGGGGCTCAAACATATCCAGAATGACCTTCCGAGATGTTAGGGTTTCATAGGGCAGCGGCATAACCATTTCCCTGGCGTGCTTGGTCAAAACTACCTGGACGTCACAACCAACCTTGGTCAAGGCACTGGTCAAGGGCAGGGTCTTGTAGGCCGCAATCCCCCCACTAACAGCTAAGATAACATTCATAAAGACCTACTCCTCTACAGGATCCTCTGTCTTCACATCATCATTAAAAGCATAGGAAACATGCCCTTCGCCAATTTCGCACAGGGCAATGGAAACGCTTTTATTGGTCGGAGCATCTGTTAAACGCACCGCTCCATCAACCAGTTCTCGCGCCCGTTTGGCAGCAACGACGGCCAAAGAGTACTTACTATCCGCTTCTTCAAGTAATTTATCAATACTCGGTTGAATCATATTTTTGCTCCTTTTCCACTCTAAACTGGCGCGGTAAGCGGCTATTATGCTCAACGCGACACTTTTCTGCATTGATAATGGCCTGCAGGTCTGCTGTTGCTTCATGGATATCGTCATTGACGATGACATAATCATAGGCCGTTAGGGTATTGATTTCATTCATAGCATTCCCTAACCGATGGCGAATCTGTTCTTCGCTTTCCGTTCCCCGTCCCCGGATACGACGCTCCAGTTCAGCAAAGGAAGGTGGCATAATAAAAACCAGAACCGCATCGCTTTTTTTCAATTTAACCTGCTTTGCCCCTTGGGGATCAATTTCAATCATCACATCTTTGCCCGCCTGGACCTGCTCTTCCACATAGTCGAGAGGCGTTCCGTAATAATTTTTATAGACCTCTGCCCATTCCAGGAAGCCGTCAGCCTTTATTTTTTCTTTGAAGGCCTCTCGGGTCATAAAGAAATAATCGACCTGGTCTTTTTCACCGGGTCTGGGGTCTCGCGTGGTCGCAGAAATAGAATAGTTGATATCTATTTGTTCTCTTAAGTGCTCGCAAAGGGTCCCTTTTCCTGCACCGGAAGGCCCTGATAATACGATGACAATGCCTTCTTGTTTATGCGCTAACATAAGCGCCTCCTTCCAGTCACAATTTTAGGCGATATTTTGAATTTGTTCCCGCATGGCATCAATCAGTGTTTTCAATTCAACAACTGCGTGGCTGCCGCGGGTATCATTAATCTTTGACCCACAGGTATTCACTTCCCGGTTCATTTCCTGGAGGTAAAAATCCGCTTCTCGACCAATAGGGCCTTCTTCTTTGAAGAGGTCTTTGAGTTTTTTTATATGGCTGTCTAGACGGACCAGTTCTTCTTCGATACTGGTCCGGTTCATAAAGTAAACCAATTCTTCCATCAGCCGCTGCTCATTGACGCCGGCTTGGCCTAGAACCTCTTCCAGTTTGTCCCGCAGTTTTTCCTCAAGCTGCTGGCTGACCCGGGGGGCAACTTCTTGTAAGACCCCGAGGTTGGTCACACATTTTTCTAAACGCTGGTCTAAGTCTGCAGCCAGCCGGTCGCCTTCTGCCAGGGCCGCCTGGCTGTAATTGGCCAGGGCGGCTTGGAGGGCTTGGAAGATCAAGGGCTTATCCTCTTCGTCAAAGCTAAGGTTTTGGTCTTCAATCATGTGCGGAATTTGTAAAAGGGCTAGCCATTCCTGCCGGCTGAAATCGCCTTCTCCGACCTGGCTATTCAAGTGGCTGGCAACAGTAGCCAATAAGCTTTCATTAATGGCCCAACGGGCCTGGCCGGCAGCCAGGTCTTCCAGGCGAACCTCAACATTAATATTCCCGCGGAATATTTCTTGGCTCAAGGCCTGTCTTAATTCTACTTCATAGGGGCGCAAAATTTGTGGCATTGAAATACGCCAATCCAATCGCTTGTGGTTCACCGAATGGATGGCGACCGATACATGCCATTGAGCATTTTCTGCAGTACCAGCCCCAAATCCTGTCATGCTGCGCATAGGACCTCCTAAAATAGTTTTACCTTACAATACCACAAATCAGCTGGTAAAAAAAGTATCGGTAACCAATCCGTTAAAAGCGTACGGCTGACGCCGAAACCGTCAGCCGTAGACTTATAAGGAGTATTCAATTTCAATTGGTTTTAAATTTTTGCTGAGGATGTTTTTCTTAGGCTTAATGATGACCTTATTTTTGCGGATTAAGATACTGCCACACCGCTGCATGGCCACAGATAGACAGTGGGCGTCATCCAGGTGATCATGACGGAGCACATCCCCGTGCTTATCTTTAATGGTGGAATAAATTTGACACTGACCGTTATTAAATAGCCGCAGGGACAGGTGGACCTCTATTTTTTGGTCGCACTTACTGCGATATAAAAGGGGCAGGTCTTCATCCCCTTCCCGGATAATAGCAACCGCCTCGAGGATATCATCGGTAAACTGGTCTTCCGTATCATAGGTTAAAAGAATACGTTCCGTTGTCGCCAGTAAAATAGCCTTTTTTTCTTGGTCAGACCGCCGGTTAAAATCTTCTGCATTGAGCCCAATGGTAATGTAGCGAGACCCATCATTGGATAAGCGCATTTCATCTTCAATTTCAGTGGCCGGTAGGTAAGTGCTAAAAACGACTGTTAATTTTTCTTGTTCAAATAATTTAACGCCCTTTTCATATAGTAACAGGGCTAAGCGTTGACCAATAACCGAATAATTAAAAGGAATGTGGTATAAAACACCGATATCTGCAGGGAACTCTTCCCCGGATACATTCGGTACATCGGTTTCTGCATAGGTCAAGGCCGTTATGACCTTCGCTGTCATATCGTCACCTCATTGTATAAGTAATCCCATAAAGACGACATATTGTATACACAGGTCAAGTATACCATATCTCCTGATGGAACAGTTTTGTTTTATGCTAGGATTACTTTTTTTTATCAACCCACAAAAAACGCTTAAGGAGGGGATGCCTCCTTAAGCGAATGATCTGCTTATATCCAATCCTTTTCCAGCAAAAGTTCTAAAATTTGCACCGTATTGGTAGCTGCCCCCTTACGAATTTGGTCGAAACAGGCCCATAAGTTTAAGGCATGGTCATTGTAGAGGTCTTTGCGAATCCGGCCAACATAAATATCATCGCTGCCCGTTGCCGTAATCGGCATGGGGTAGATGTTATCATGGGGCTTGTCCTGTAAGACCACCCGGGGGGCTGCAGCGAGAATTTCGCGAGCCTCATCCGGGGAAAGGGGATTTTCAAATTCCACATAGACACTTTCCGCATGGCTCCGCATAACCGGCACCCGAACGGCTGTGACCGTAATGGCCATATCCGGCGCGTCTAAAATTTTATGTGTTTCATGGAGGACTTTGGTCTCTTCCTTGCTGTAGTCCTCTTCCTGCCAAACATCAATATGGGGGATTAAGTTAAAGGCAATTTGGTGTTGGAAAACATCCAGATGAATGGGTTTGTGGTCAAGGATTTGACGGGACTGGTCTTCTAATTCCGTCAGACCGGCAGCACCTGCACCGGAAACGGCCTGGTAGGTACTGACAATAATCCGCTTGACGCCCGCTTTCTGGTGGAGGGGGTTAATGGCCCCTACCAAGAGGGTCGTCGAGCAGTTCGGACTGGCAATGAGCCCCTTATGGTTTTTAGCTGCCTCCCCGTTGACTTCCGGAATAATGAGGGGGACATCTTCCTCTAAACGGAAGGTGCTGCTATTGTCAATGACAACCGTCCCGGCTGCCTGGACGTCTCGCCCAAAGGCTCGGCTGGCTGGGCCACCGGCAAATAGGGCCACATCTACGCCCTTGAAGGCATCCAGGGTGGTTTCTTCTACGGTATATGTTTTTTCCATAAAGGTTATTTCTTTGCCCGCGCTCCGGGAACTGGCCAGCATCCTTAGGGATTTAAATGGCACTTTACGCTCTTCGATCACCTTGAGAATTTCTTGCCCTACAGCACCAGTGGCGCCAACAACGGCAATATTTAATTCTTTCATAGCAGCATCTCCTTTTATATATCAGGTTACCGGTCATGCTATCATGCAGGACCTGGACTGTCAAATGTTAACGGGCAGCCCGGGCCAAAAACTCCCGCGTCCGGTCATGCTGGGGATTTTCGAATAATTGGTCCGGCGTCCCGCTTTCCAGGATAATGCCCTCATTCATAAAGACAATTCGGTCAGCGACATCGCGGGCAAAGTTCATTTCATGGGTGACGACAATCATGGTCAGGCCGCTACCAGCCAGGTCCTTCATGATGGCCAGAACATCATCAACCATTTCCGGGTCTAAGGCCGAGGTCGGTTCGTCAAAGAGGACCACTTCCGGATCCATAGAGAGCGCCCGGGCAATGGCCACCCGTTGCTTTTGCCCACCGGAGAGTTGTCGGGGCAGGGCATTGGCAAATTCGATCATGCCCACTTGTCGGAGATATTTTTTAGCCGTCTCCTCTGCCTCTTGTTCTGACCGGCCCAGGGCCTTGACCTGGGCATAGGTGCAGTTTTTAAGAACAGACATGTTATTGAACAAGTTAAACTGCTGGAAAACCATCCCCACTTTTGTGCAGTATTGGTTCTGGTCGACCTGGTCTGCTAAAATATTCTGGTCTTTAAAGTAGATGGCGCCGCCGGTCGGCTGCTCCAAAAGGTTGATGCAGCGAAGCAGGGTTGATTTCCCTGACCCGGATGACCCAATCAGGCAGACCACTTCACCGGGAGCTACCTCCAGGTCAATTTGCCGCAGTACTTCCCTGGAACCAAAGGATTTTTTCAATTTCTCAATCCGAAGAACAGCTTTTGTCATTTTGTTTGCCCTCCTTGGCCCAGGTTACTCATATAGGCGCTGCCATCTAAGTCAACCATGAGTTCATAGTGGTCGCTGCCATCCATCTTACGTTCAATTAAACCCAGAATCCGGGTGGTCACGAGGGTTAAGACTAGGTAGATGACACAGGCAATGAGAAAGGGCGGGCCTACATTAAACATGGCCCCACCGATGGTTTGGGAGGTGTAGAAAATCTCCGTTACCCCAATGATGGATAAGACGCAGCTGTCCTTCATGTTAATGATAAATTCATTACCGATGGTCGGTAAAATATTACGCAGGGCCTGGGGCATGATAATGCCCTTCATCGTTTGCCAGTGGCTCAGGCCTACCGAATGGGCCGCCTCATACTGGCCCTTATCCACAGAAATAATCCCGGACCGAACAATTTCTGCCATATAGGCCCCGGTATTAATGGTAATAATCAGCAGCCCGGCCGTCAGAACATTGAGTTGGACACCAAAGAGGCCGGCTGCAATCCCAAAGTAGATGAACATGGCCTGGACCATCATGGGGGTACTCCGGAAAAATTCAATATAGCAGGTGGTCAGAAAGCGACCGATTTTATACAGGGTCACCAGGACCTTGTTAGACTGGCGCTCGATGGGAATGACCCGGTACATCCCTACCAGCATGCCGATGGCCAGGCCCACCAGCGTCCCAACGACAGCCAAAAGCAGGGTTACCCCGATGCCACGCAAGTACCAGTTCCCATAATTGGCCAATATATTGGAAATGGGTTCTAATAATGCCATTATAGCCTTCCTTTCAGAAAAGAGACTGCCCTTATATAAGGGCAGTCCATGGAGTCAAGTCGCTTATGCAGCAGGTTGTTCCTTGATGGCCTTTTCCATCAAAGCTTCACGGTCTTCATCGCTGATTTTCTTCAGGGCATTATTAACTGCTTCCATCAGGGCGTCATTGCCTTTTTTGACAGCTGCAGCAATAGCAATGTCGTTAGGGTCTGTTTCAAAAGCATTGGCTTCGTCAAATTCAACAAAGGTAAAGCCTTTGATGGCGTTTTGAGCAGATAAGCCTTCTACTTTTTCAGAAACATAGCCATCGATGATGCCGGATTTTAAGGCTTCGCGCATGGTGCTGAAGTCCTTCATCGGGTCTTGGATTTTTGCTGCAGTTAATTGTTTGAGGGCGGTAGCATGGAAGGTATTGACTTGAGCCGTTACCTTAGCATCCTTGAAGTCTTCCTTGGTCTTGGCTTGAGCATAGGGGCTGTCTTCTTTGACGACAACAACCAGTTGGCTGAGGTAGTAGGGGTCAGAGAAGTTCACCGTTTTCCGGCGTTCAGCTGTCGGGCTCATTCCGGCCATAACCAAGTCAGCTGTACCGGATTGGACAGCCGGAGACAGGGAATCCCAGGGCAGTTTAACCACTTGTAATTCTAAGCCGAGTTCTTTAGCAACCAATTGAGCCATTTGGATGTCATAGCCATTGGCAAAGGTATTGGTCCCCTTAATCGGCGCAGCATTGTTGCTGTCATCGACCTGGGTCCAGTTGAAGGGCGGGTATTGGGCTTCCATGGCAATGGTTAACTTCCCTTTTTCAACGGTTTGAAGGCCGCCATCGGTCGCTGCAGTTGACGCCGCCGGTTCAGATGTAGCAGCGCTTTCGCTCGCACCATTACCGCCACAGGCGGTGACAGATACAGCTAAAGCCAGGGTGAGTACAGTTGCCATTAATTTTTTTAGTTTCATAATCCTGAAACCTCCTCTTTTTTTACCATATAAAAACACCACAATTGCTTGTGGTGTAATGCATCAGTTTTGCAGCACAACAATGGATTCATTGACAGCCCTAAACCTATTGAGTTTAGTTCCAAGAAAGAAGTGAAGAAAGCACCCTCTCTTTCGGCGAAGACACCTTTAGGTCTGTTTCAATGGCGCTTTTTCGCCTCCGCAGCCGACTCTTTGTCCTCGCAACCTCTGCATTACAATATGATATTGCCTTAAGGCTAACATACATTTGCATGGGCGTCAATTGAAAGTTATCAATACTTGTCATTAGTCACAAAAGGCGCTCCCTTCACTCTGCTGAAAAGCTGGTCAATAAGGGACGCCGGAAGGGATCCAGCTGGTCAACCAGGGCCCTATAGGCGGCAAGGTTTGCTGCAGAAAATCCACTGCTATTTTCCCCAAGGCCCCAAGCTTGGATGCAGGGATGACAGCCATACCGCCTTAACCACTTTTCCAGTAAATTGCGCCGCCTGGCCCCCTCGATGCCCTGGGCGTAGATCGTAACGGGTGGCAGGTCCAGGATGACCTGCTGGCCAATCTGGTCACAGAGGGCTAGGTAGGGGTCAGCCTGGGTTAGACCATCTAAGCGGAGGTAGCCGGCCCGGGCTTGAACCAGCGGACCGGTCTGCTCTTGACAAAAGGTCTCTAAGGATAGGATGGGGAGGTTCCCGTCTATGTCGGGTCCAGGAGCCAGTAAGCCAAAGGGTAGAAGCCAGTGGTCCATGAGCTGGTCATTGTCGATGGCCTGCACCTCCAGCTGGTAGAGGGTCGGTTGGTCCGGGGACCAGGCCTGGAGTAGACCGTCCGGTATGGTATGGCGCTTACCCTCACCTGTGTAAAGGTCCTCCCCATCTTCATTCAGCAGAAAGACATAGACCTGATCCAGACGGCCGAGGACCTCCAGTTGGAAGGCCAGGTGCCCCTCTTCTTTGGTCAGGTAACCGTTAGAAATATAGGACCAGGGCGTCGTCTTAATGCCAATGGAGCCAAAGACACCTGCTGCCGGCATACCAAGGGGAGCAGCTAAGGCCAGCCAATCTTCTGCAGCTATATTGAGCGGCGGCAACAAGGGGCAGGTATCCTTATCCGGCAGGTTGACAAAGCGAATGACCAACTGGTTGTCGCCGACCTGGAGTAAGTCATTGCAGGCAAATTCAACCGCTTCACCCGGACTATAGTGGATGTGAGCCAGGACGCCATTCATATAAATATAGGCCGGCGCAGCCATGCTTTCGCAAAAAAAAGCGCAGCGTTGGCCTAAAAAGGCCGCCGGTAAGATGAAGCGGTAGCGGTAGCTTTGTTCTTCTCCTAAGGCTGAAAAGGCAGGTCCGCTGGGCGAGGGAAAGGCAACCGCTTGCTGGGCCTGGTCGGATAGCCAGTAGCCTGCCAGGGACAAGAATAAGCGGCTAGCTGTCTGCTTCATGGCCCTGCCCTTACCCTTCCTGGGCCAAGTGGCCGGTTTGAGCAAAGGTCTGGAGAATAGGGACAGCCTTGGCGCAGGCCCGGGCCCGGTGGCTAATAGTATTCTTCTCCGCTGGCCCCATCTCAGCCAAGGTCTTCATGGCTTCCGGGACTAAAAAGAGGGGGTCATAGCCAAAGCCATTGGCCCCGGCCGGCGACCGGAGAATGACCCCGTCCAGCCGCCCTTCGACAAAAATAGGCGATTGGTCGGGCAAGGCCAGAGCCAAGACACAGACAAAGTGGGCCTGGCGCTTATCATTGGGGGTATCAGCCAAATCGGCCAATAATTTTTTATTATTGGCTGCGTCATCATGGGCGAACCCGGCATACCGGGCCGAATAAATCCCAGGGGCTCCGTCTAGGGCCTCTACCACCAGGCCTGAGTCATCGGCCAGGGCCAGCTGGCCAGTCAGACGGGCGACGGTTTGCGCCTTAATGGCTGCGTTTTCCTGAAAGGTCTCTCCGTCCTCAACGATTTCGCCTACAGCCGGATAAGCGGCTAGGCTCTCTACTTCAAAGGGCAGATGGGCGAGTAGGGCTTCCATTTCTTTTCTTTTCTTTTCATTATGGGTGGCAAGTACCAGTTTAATCATAGACCCTCCTGATTTTAGATACAAAAAAAGCACCCTTTGGGGTGCTGGAAGCGGAAAACGAGATTCGAACTCGCGACCCTCGCCTTGGCAAGGCGATGCTCTACCACTGAGCCATTTCCGCATAGCGCTCATCTCTGGCGCTATTACATAATATCACACTCCAGAAAAAATGCAAGCCTTTTTTTACAAAAAATTGATGGTCTTTTATCTAATTTTCTTAAAGGCCCCACCGGCCACCGCCAGGTCAAGCTTAATTTCTTTTTATCTTATGAAAACGACCCCTTTACAAATCACTTCATTCAGGCTATAATATCAATCGTTAAGCGCCCGTAGCTCAGTGGATAGAGCGTTGCCCTCCGGAGGCAAAAGCGTAGGTTCGACTCCTATCGGGCGTGGTCCAAGTGGTCTGATTGTCAGACCACTTTTTTCTTTTTTATAGATGTTTATCGGTTACCTTCCTTGGTTATTTGGTAATTTATCCCAGGATATGGAGGTGTCCTATGGCTTTTATTTGGAAGTATATCAAAGAAGATGCACTTTTTTTGCTGATTGCCCCGGCCTTTATGCTCCTATCTGTCGCTGCAGACTTACTCCAACCCACGCTGATGGCGCAGATTGTCGATAACGGGGTGGCCAACGGGGACCTGGCCTACATCAAAGAAAGAGCCCTGCTCATGCTCTTAACAACCATCGGCGGTCTCTTGGCCGGAATCATCTCTTATTATATGGCTGCCCGGACAACGGCGCGGGCCGGCCAACGGATCCGGCTGTCCCTCTTTTCAAAAATAACGACCTTTTCCCACAAAGAATTAGACCGCTTTTCCGTCCCCACCCTCATTACCCGGATGACCAATGACGTCAGCCATGTCCAATCGGTGATTTTATCCATCCAGAATACCTTTTTACAGGTCCCCTTCTTATTGACTGGGGGCCTATTTATGGCGATCCGGCTGAGTCGCCAGCTGTCTCTGATCTTTTGTATCGCTATTCCTGTCCTCATTGCTATTATCGCCATTGTCCTGGTCCGGGCCGTCAAGGTCTTCCCGGTGGTCCAGGAAAAGCTGGATGCCTTAAACCGGATTGCCCGGGAAAGCATCCTCGGCATGCCGATTATCAAGGGCTACTTGGCGGAGCCCCTGGAGAAAATCCGCTTTAGCAAGGCCAATGATGACCTATACAACTGGCAGCTCAAGTCTGCCCTCCTGATGATCCTCATGTCCCCCTTTATTATGATGACCTTCAACTTCTCTAGCGTCGCCATCCTCTGGGTGGGGGGCTATGAAGTCTATGCCGGCCAGCTTGAGGTCGGGAAAATCATGGCTTTCTCCACTTATCTGTCTCAAATTTTAATGGCGGTCATGATTAGCTCTTTTGTTATTTATATGTTTTCCCAGGCCCAGGCCTCTTTAAAACGGATCCAGGAAGTGGTTGATACAGAAACCAGCATCCAATCGCCTGCAAGCGGCAAAGAAGCCCAGGGCTACCAGATTGACTTTGACCATGTCTCCTTCCGCTATGATGAAGAGGCTGCTGAGGATACCTTAAGGGATATCCACTTGACCATCCGGGAAAATGAACGGATTGGCATTGTTGGGCCGACAGGGTCCGGTAAGTCCAGCCTGGTCGGCTTAATGCTCCGCTTTTATGACCCCCAAGAGGGGACTGTTTCCTTTGGCGGAGTCCCCCTGCCCCAGCTGGACCTGGTCCAGTTGCGGCAAGCCATTGGCCTGGTCCAGCAGGACAATACCGTCCTTTCCGGCAGTATTGAAGAAAATCTGAAAATCGCCAACCCCCAGGCCGGTGCGACAGATATGCAAAAAGCCCTGGACCAGGCGATGGCCCAGGAGCTCTATATCCACCGGGAGGGTGGCCTATCCACGGCCATCCAGCAGCGGGGGAACGACTTGTCCGGCGGCCAGCAACAGCGGCTCTCCATTGCCCGGGTCCTCTTACAAAAGCCCCGGGTCCTGATTTTGGATGACAGCACCAGCGCCCTAGACGTCCTGACGGAAAAGCGCTTTTTAGATGAGCTGGACCAGCATAAGACCGAGCAAAGCCAGATTATCATCGCCCAACGGATCAGCACCTTGAAGCGGTGTGACCGAATCATCGTTATGAACCGTGGCCGCATCGAAGCCATTGGGTCCCATGAGGCTTTACTGGAAGAGAGCCCCACCTATCAAGCCATTGCCCTGAACCAGTCTGACCGAGAGGTGACGCTATGAGTAGACATCGGCAGAAAAAGGCCATGGCAGGGCCCAAGCCCGCCCAAAACACCTGGCCAACCCTTAAACGCCTCATCGGCACCCTCCGTCCCTCCTTGGGCATGATCATCCTGGCCTCTATTGCCAACACCTTGGTCACCGCCCTGACCATCTTCAGCATGTACCTGATGGGCCTGGCCATTGATAAGTATATCTTACAAATGGACCTGGAAGGGCTCGGCCGTCTGGCCCTGGGTATGATTGCCCTTTTTATAACCACCTCTGCCCTCAGTTACCTGGATACCAGGATCATGGCCCTCGTCGCCCAAAATATTTCCAAGTCCTTACGGGCCTCGATTTTTGCCCAGCTCCTCCGCCTCCCCCTGTCTTATTTTGACCGCCAGAGCTCCGGTGACCTGATGAGCCGGTTGACCAATGATGTTGATAGCATCAACCAGACCCTAGCCACCAGTGTGAGTTCTGTCCTAGAGGCCCTCATTAACCTGGTGGGGATTTTCATCGCTATGATGCTCCTATCGCCTACCCTTACCGGCTGGAGCATGCTGGTCCTCCCCTTCGTCTTTATCAGCACCCGGGTGGTCATCCATTTTTCATCCCGCTATTACCGGGCCCTGCAGCAAAACTTGGGGGCGGTCAATGGCTATGCGGAAGAGCATATCTCCGCTCAAAAAATGCTCCTCCTCTATGATACCCGGGAAAGTGTCCAGAAGGACTTTATCCGTCTCAATGACGACCTGGCAGATGCCTACAAAAAAGCCCAGGCTGCTTCGGTCCTGAAACCGATTACCGACTTTCTGAATAACCTCGTCTTTCTAACCGTTACCCTCATCGGTAGCTACCTGATTATTACAGGGGGCCAATTAACGGTGGGGATCCTCTTCTCCTTCTTGATGTACATGCGGCGGTTTACCCGCCCCCTCAACGACCTGGCCAGTCTCTTTAACACCATCCAGGCGGCCATTGCCGGCGCTGAACGGATCTTCAACCTCCTGGATAGCCCGCCGGAAGATGATACCGGCCTCAAGGCCTATGACTTCAAGGGCGGTGCTATTTCTTACCGCCAGGTCTCTTTCAGCTATGATGATGAAGAGGTCCTCCATGATATTTCCTTTGAAGTCCCCAGCGGGGAAACAGTGGCCCTGGTCGGGGCAACCGGATCGGGCAAGACGACCATTGCCTCCTTGCTCAACCGCTACTATGACCCGGATAAGGGGACTATTTTCCTGGACGGACAGGACACCAGCCAGTTGTCCCGTCAGTCTATCCGGGACCAGATTGGCCTTGTCCTCCAAAACACCTTCCTCTTTACGGAAAGTGTCGCCGATAACATCCGCTACAGTCGACCGGAGGCCACGAAGGCTGAAGTCATTGCAGCAGCTAAGGCAGCCGGGGCGGATGACTTTATCCGCCAGCTGCCCCACGGTTATGAAACCATCCTAAAGGATAACGGCAGCAACCTATCCGGCGGCCAAAGGCAATTGCTGGCCGTCAGCCGGGCCATTTTAGCCGACAAGCCCCTCCTCATTCTAGATGAGGCCACCTCTTCTATTGATACCAAAACAGAGAAGCTGGTCCAGGCCTCCTTTGCCCAACTGACTAGGGGCCGGACGACCATGATCATTGCCCACCGCCTCTCTACCATCCGCAATGCAGACCACATCATCGTTATCGATGACGGGCGGATTGTTGAACAGGGCAACCACCAGACCCTCCTGGAAAAAGGCGGCGTCTATGCCCGAATGCACGCCAGCCAGGACTTAGCGGAACCAATAGCTGTGCCAGCCGGATAATTGGACATAGGCCTCCTTGGGCACCTGTACAAGGGTATTGTAGATATTGTAAAGGTCTCCAACCGCCCCTAATAAAAGGGCACAAGCAAAGGGAAAAAGGGACCGGACCAGGTAATGGTCGCTGCCCGTCAAGGCCCAAATCCCTAAGGGCAGAAGGCCCAAAAGCAGCCCCGGTGCTGCAGAAATGACAATAAAACGCAGCCGGCTAACCGGTTGGGGTGAATAAGCCATGAGCAGGCCGGCATCTATTTTTTGGTAAACATGGACCTCCGCCCCCCTTGGAAAAGCCCAGGCATGGATCCACTCATGGAGAAAAAAGCCCGGTATAATGGCCAGGCAGCCCAAAATAGTGGGTAAATGAAGCCAGTGCCCGGTGACCAGACACCTGGCCCCATAGGCCAAGGCAACCAGGGCTAGCAGGGGCCAGTGCCAAGGCATGATGGCCTTGACCAAACTGTCCAGGTCAGCTGGTTCATCATAGGGCACCGCATGGGCAGGCAGGTCAGAGCTGGGCAAGTCTTCCAGCCTTGCCAGGTAGCCTTTATAGTGGATGGCCATATGCACCTCCTCAAGCAAGTACAAAAGATATGAAAAATCCTATTCCACAGACCTGTGGAATAGGATTTTTTGCTGGTTACAATGACTGGCAAGCCGCCAGTAGGCGACTGGCTCCAATCCGGCTGGCACCGGCATCTAAGTAGGCCATGGCCTCTTCCAGAGATTGGATGCCCCCGGAAGCCTTGATGCCAATGGTCTCCGGTAAGGCCTGGCGCATGATTTGAACCGCCTCCAGAGAGGCCCCGGGGAAGTTAAAGCCGGTGCTGGTTTTTAGAAAGTCCACCCCACAAGGCGGTAGAATCTCACACAGCCAGCGGATCTGGTCCGGGGACAAGGCCCCTGTCTCAATGATGACCTTGAGCAAGGCCTCCGGCACCGCTTCCCGCACCTGCCGGACCTCATCTGTCAGGCGGTCCTTGTCCCGGGCTAAAATATCGCCGATGCAAACCACCATATCAATCTCATCGGCGCCCTCAGCGACAGCTGTCTTGGCCTCAAAGGCCTTGACTGCAGGGGTCTGGTAGCCATTGGGAAAGCCGATGACGGTACAGATTTTGTTCTTTCCTTCCAGGGCCGCCTGGGCTGCTCGAACCCGGTTGGGCGGGATGCAAACCGAGGCAACAGGAATGTCTCTGACCGCCTGAAAGAAGGCCTGGTAGTCTGCCGCACCGGCCTGGGGCTTCAAGAGGGTATGGTCTAGGGCAGACAGGATAGCGGCCTTGTCTAGCTTAAGCATTGTCCAAAACCTCTGTTAGGAGCTGGTTTACCAAGCCAGGGTTGGCCTGGCCCTTGGTTTCCTTCATGACCTGGCCGACCAAAAAGCCTAAGGCCTTCTTTTTTCCGGCCTTATAGTCTTCGACAGACTTGGGATTGGCCGCTACAATGTCCCGGATAAGGGGTTCTAAAGAGCCCGTATCGGAAATTTGCTTCAACCCTTCTCTTTCTACGATATCAGCCGGGCTGTCACCGGTTTCAAAGGCCTTAACAAAGACATCCTTAGCGATTTTACCACTAATGGATCCGTCCTTAATGAGGTTTAAGAGGTCGACCAGCTGGGCCGGTTGGAACTGGCTATCGGCCAGCTGGATTCCATCGGTATTAAGCTTGGCGGCAATATCCCCCAAAAGCCAGTTGGCAACCGGTTGGGCTTCTCCATAGGCCTTCCAGGCCGCTTCAAAGAAGTCTGCCAGGTAGCGGTCTTCGGCTAAGAGGCCAGCATCTGCTTCAGAAAGGCCGGCTTCGGTCACAAAACGTTGGCGGCGGCTCCGGGGCAGCTCAGGGATTTCCGCCCGTAAGCGATCGATATCCTCATCTGTAACGATAACCGGGGGAAGGTCCGCATCTGGGAAATAGCGGTAGTCATCAGCATTTTCCTTGCTCCGGAGGGAGTGGGTTACCCCCTTGGCATCGTCCCAGGTCCGGGTTTCGAGTTTCACCTCTTCGCCGTCATCCAGGAGGTCACTTTGACGGTCAATTTCATGGGCAATAGCCCGTTCAACGGCCCGGAAAGAGTTGAGGTTCTTGATTTCAGCCCGGGTCCCGAAGGCTTCCTGGCCGACCGGTCGCAAGGAGATATTAACGTCACACCGTAAGGACCCCTCCTCCATTTTAGCGTCACTGACACCGATATAGGTAATAATGGCCTTTAATTCTTCCAAGTAGGCCCTGGCCTCTGCAGCGGACCGCATATCCGGCTCGGAAACGATTTCAATTAAGGGGACACCGGCCCGGTTATAGTCGGCCAGGGAACTGTTGGAGGCGGTAATGCTGGCCCCCTGGTGGATAAGTTTCCCGGCATCTTCTTCCATATGGATCCGGGTCATGCCGATGCGTTTTTCCTGGCCATCTACAGTAATATCAACATAGCCATGTTCAGCAATGGGCTCATCAAACTGGGAAATCTGGTAGGCCTTGGTCAGGTCCGGATAAAAGTAGTTTTTCCGGTCGAACTTGCTAAACTTATTAATGGTACAGTTGGTTGCCAGGCCGGCTAAAATGGCATAATGGAGAACCTGCTTATTTAAAACCGGCAGGGTCCCGGGCAGGCCTAAGCAAACCGGGCAGGTATGGGTATTGGGTTCCCCACCGAAAGCGGTGGTACACCCACAGAAAATTTTTGTTTTTGTCTTCAGCTCTACGTGGACTTCTAAGCCGATTACCGGTTCGTATCTCATTGAGCCACCTCCGTCGTTTGACCTTCCAATGCAGCAGCAAAGCTAATGAGGGTGCTGTCGCCACGCACATCGCCAATGAGCTGCAAGCCTATGGGCAGGCCGTCTAATTCGCCAAAGGGCATCGATAACCCCGGTAAGCCGGCTAAATTCACCGGACAGGTCAGGAGGTCCTGCCGGTAGGCATCTACAGCATCCAGGTGTTCCCCAAGGGCCGGGGCCACCTGGATGGCGGTCGGCGTCAATAAGACATCATAGGTCTTAAAGAGGTCCTTAAAGGCATTTTGGATGAGCCGGCGAACCCGGAGGGCCTTGAGGTAAAAGGCATCATAATAGCCGGCACTCAAGGCATAGGTCCCGAGCATAATCCGCCGCTTGACTTCATCGCCAAAGCCGTCATGTCTGGTTTCTTTGAACATGGAAACCACGTCCTTGCCTTCAACCCGCAAGCCGTAGCGGACACCGTCGAACCGGGCTAGGTTAGAGGAGGCCTCAGCGGTTGCGATGAGGTAGTAGGTCGGAATAGAGGCTTCCAGGTAGTCCAGGTGGCAGGTTTCCACTTCTGCCCCCAGGCTTTCATATATCTTAGCGGCTTCCTGAACGGCCTCACGAATGGCCGGGTTGGTGACCGCATCCAGCATTTCCTGGGGAATACCAATCTTTTTGCCCTTGATATCCGCCTGGAGGGCAGCCAGATAGTCCGGCCGGTCTTCCGGCAGGCAGTTGCTGTCCCGGTCATCATAGCCGGCAATGACAGACAGGAGGATAGCCAGGTCAGCGACAGAATGGCCCATTGGCCCTATTTGGTCCAGGGAAGACCCGAAGGCCACGCAGCCATAGCGGGAAACCACCCCGTAGGTCGGCTTAATCCCGTAAATACCACAGTAGGAAGCCGGCTGACGGATAGACCCCCCGGTGTCACTGCCCAGGGCTACCGGTACCATGTCCGCAGCAATGGCGGCAGCGGAGCCGCCGCTGGACCCGCCCGGTACCCGGCCTTGATTGATGGGGTTCAGGGTTGGGCCAAAATAAGAGGTCTCGGTGGTTGCCCCCATGGCAAATTCATCCATATTGGTTTTACCAATGATGATGGCGTCCTCAGCAAGGAGACGGTCAACGACATGGGCGTTAAAAATAGGTTCATAGTTTTCGAGCATTTTAGAGGCACAGGTCGTACGTAAGCCCCGGGTGCTCAGGTTGTCCTTTAAGGCAATGGGCACCCCGGCCAAGCGGCCAAGGTCTTTGCCCTGCGCCCGTTTTTCATCTAATTTTTTTGCTTGCTCAAGGACTTGTGTCTCATCCACAGTAATAAAGGCATTGATGGTCTTGTCCACTTCCTTGATGCGGTTTAAGTAGGCTGTCGCAATATCCACAGCACTTTCCTGTCCGGAAACAAAGGCCTCGCGCACAGAGGCGACTGTATGTTTATGCATATTTCCTCCTATACAATCTTGGGCACTTGAAACATGCCTGCTGCCACTTCAGGCCCATTGGCCAGGGCTTCTTCCCGGGGCAAGCTGTCTTGAACTTCATCTTCCCTGTAAACATTGGACAGTTCTAAAACGTGATTTAAGGGAGGGACGCCTTCGGTATCAATGGTGGTTAAGATATCCATCATATCAATGATCATATCCAATTGTTTTAATTGGTCCTCGATTTCCGCTTCGCTGAAGGACAGCCGCGCCAAGTGCGCAATGTGTTCAACGGTTTCTTTAGTTAGCATCTCGCATCTCCTATTCCTCTTACTAATCTATGGTTTATTGATGAAGGAGGTCAAGGACCCCTGCCTGGTCGAGCACAGGTATACCCAGGGCCTGGGCCTTATCCAATTTTGAGCCGGCTTCTTCACCGGCAACGACATAGTCGGTCTTCTTGCTCACAGACCCAGTAACCTTAGCCCCTTCCTTTTCCAGGAGGGCCTTCATCTCATTTCTTGAATAGTCCGGAAGGATCCCGGTTAAAACAAAGGTTTTACCCGTCAGCCGCCCTTCCACTTCCTCTTGCGCCTGAACTTGGTAGCTGACGCCGGCTGCCTTTAGGTCGGCCAAGAGCTTTTGGTTGGCCTCATCTTCAAAGTAGCCGACAACCGCTTCGGCAATCCCGGGACCAATGCCGTCAATGGCCAGGAGTTCTTCTTCCCTGGCTTCTTGAAAGGCATCCAGGTCCTGTAAGTGGCGCACTAATATTTGGCTGACATTTAAGCCCACTAGGGGAATACCCAGGGCGTAAATAAAGCGGTCAAAGGGCCTGGATTTCGCTTCTTCCAAGGCCTTGAGTAAATTATCCGCCCGTTTATCCCCCATCCGATCCAGGGGAAGCAGGTCTTCTTTGCTGAGCTGGAATAAGTCTGCAGCGGTATGAATCAGGTCTGCTTCATAAAGCTGCCGAATCAAGGACGGCCCCAAGCCATCGATATCCAGGGCATCTCTGGCAGCCATGTGCAGGATGCCGGCCTGGATTTGAGCCGGACAACCCAATCGGTTAGGGCAACGCCAGACGGCCTCCCCTTCTATGCGGATGAGGTGGGACTGGCAGGATGGGCAGGTCTGGGGAAATTGGTAGGGTGCACTGGCTGCCGGACGTTTTTCCGGCAAGACCTGGACCACTTCCGGGATGACATCGCCGGCTTTTTGGATAAGAACGCTATCCCCCACCCGGACATCCTTGGCCTGGATAAAGTCCTCATTATGGAGGGTGGCCCGGCTAACGACGGAACCGGCCACCAGGGTCGGTTCAAGCTCAGCAACCGGCGTGACTGCACCTGTCCGTCCCACCTGGGTTGTGATGGCGGTGATTCGCGTTTCCTGCTGCTCAGCCGGAAACTTATAGGCAATGGCCCAGCGGGGCGTCTTGGCCCGGACACTTAAGGCCGATCGGTCAGCCAAGTTGTCCACCTTGACGACAATCCCGTCAATATCATAGGGGATTTGGTCCCGGTCGGCGGTTATCTTCTGAACCGCTTGGCAAACGGCCTCTATGCCCTCGCAATGGTAGGCTTCCACCGGCCGCAAGCCCCAGGACCGGATGGCGGCCAGGACTTCGGCCTGGCTGGAAAAAGAGGCACTGCTGGCGAGGATATCATAAAAACGCAGGGCTAAGGGACGGGCAGCGGCCACCTTGGGGTCAAGCTGCCGGACAGACCCTGCTGCTGCATTCCGGGCATTGGCAAATAAGGGCAGGTCTGCCGCCTGACGCTTGTCATTGAGGGCCAGGAAGTCTTTTTTGGGCAGGTAGACCTCTCCCCGGACCACCAGCTGGCCAACAGGCTCATTAAGCCGCAGGGGCACGCTCTTGATGGTTTTTATGTTATCCGTCACCACTTCGCCAATTTGACCGTTGCCCCGGGTGGCTCCCATGACCAGGAGGCCATCTCGGTAGGTCAGAGCCATGGAGAGACCATCAATCTTGTATTCAACACTGTAGGCCACCCGGTCTTTACCCAGACTCCGGCGGACCTGGCTGTCAAACGTGTATAAGTCTTCCTCTGAAAAGGCATTGGCCAGGCTTAGCAGGGGCACCTGGTGAACGACAGTCTCAAAGCCTTCTGCCACTGCACCCCCAACCCGCTGGCTGGGCGAATCAGGCTGGACCCAATCCGGGTGCGCTGCTTCAATAGCAAGTAGGGTTTGGTAAAGGCCGTCATACGTGCTATCACTAACTTCCGGCTGATCCAAAACATAGTAACAATATTCATAATGGCGGAGTTTTTGGATAAGCGCCATCATATCTTCTTTGCTGCTGTATTCAGCCATCCGATCACCTGTCTTTCCGTTTTATTTTACCTTGACCGTCTCACCACGTCAACGCTTGCCCCCCGGAAGGTCTCTTTTGCAGACTTGACAGGTGCATATGAAAGGACTATGATATGATTAATAATTGAATAATTCTTCAGGGCAGGGTGAAATTCCCGACCGGCGGTAAAGCCCGCGAGCACTTTGGTGCTGATTCGTTGTAAGTACGAAGCCGACAGTAAAGTCTGGATGAAAGAAGAGTTCCTCAAAAGCGATGCTTATTGAGTCCATTTCAGTGTGCCCTGACCGGGCACACTTTTTTTATTGGAGGGCCTATGAATGATCGTTTGATGATGACCCGCGCCTTACACCTAGCCAGCCGGGGCGCCGGGCAAGTGGCACCCAACCCCATGGTGGGTTGTGTAATTGCTAAGGATGGCAAAATTCTTGCCGAGGGTTGGCATAAAAAGTACGGCGGTCCCCATGCCGAACGCGAGGCCTTGGCCGCTGCCGGCGACCAGGACCTGCGCGGGGCCACTTGCTTTGTCACCCTGGAGCCCTGTAGCCATACCGGGAAAACACCCCCCTGTACGGAAGCCCTTATCGCCGCCGGCATTAGCCGGGTGGTTATCGCCACTAGAGACCCCAACCCGGTCGCCAAGGGCGGGGCCGAAATCCTATTAGAGGCCGGCTTAAAGGTAGATATCGGCCTCATGCGGACAGAGGCAGAAAAATTAAATGAAGCCTTCTTCTACTGTCTAAAGACCGGCCTTCCCCTGGTCCGCTGGAAGGTAGCCGCTACAGCTGATGGCTGTGTGGCACCGGCCCCGGACAGTCAGGACCGGAAGATATCCGGGACTGAAGCGGACAAATGGGTCCAAGACCTCCGTCACCGAGTAGGAGCCATTATGGTCGGTGCCGGTACTGTCCGGAAAGATGACCCCCGCCTAACCGACCGGTCCGGCATCAGTCCTGCAGCCCCCTTGCTTCGCGTCATTGTGGGCCATGATGGCCAGGCCCTGGCAGGTAGTCAGATTTTGAAGACTGCCCGCGACCTACCGACTATCTTTGCCTGTGCCGGGCCGTCCAGCTATTTAGACAAGCTGGACCAGGCCGGGATAGAGGTCTGGCATTGGCCGGACCAGGCTGATGTTCCCTTAGTAGACCTCTGTCGCCGCTTGTCTGAAAGAGGCATTGATGAAATCCTCCTGGAAGGTGGGGCCCACCTGGCTGCCGCCATGCTGAAGGCCCGCTTAATCCATACCTTCCAGCTGATTTTAGCCCCGAAGCTCTTAGGCCAGACGGCCCTCAACCAGGCTATCTTACAAGAAACAGGCTGTACCGGTCCCTCTACCGCCTACCAACTTATCCAACCGGAGCTTGCCCTCTTAGGTGACGATGTACTCTATACCGCTACCCTCAGCTATAAGGAGGTAGACCCATGTTCACCGGATTAATCGACCGCACCGGAATCCTCCAGGCCCTGGAGCCGACGGCATCCGGCTTGGAGCTGACCATCTTAGCCAGCCCACCCTACGACCAGTTGGTCTTAGGCGAAAGCATTGCTGTCAATGGCATGTGCCTGACCGTCACAAAAATAAAAGGCCATGCCTTTTCCGCAGATGTGAGCCGGGAAAGCATCCACCGGTCGAATATCGCCCAACTCAGCCGTGGCGATGCCGTCAACCTGGAACGGGCCATGGCCATGGGCGGTCGCTTTGGCGGCCATATTGTGAGCGGCCACCTGGACGGAACCGGCCAAATCGTAGCGATTGTCCCAGATGGCCAAGTTAAACTTTTTAGCCTGGATATCGGTTCCGACATGACCCGCTGGGTCGTTGAAAAAGGGTCTATTGCCATTGACGGCATCAGCCTTACCCTAGCCAAGGTCGAAGGGACCATTATCACCATCGCTGTCATCCCCCACAGCCTCCAAGCCACCACCCTGGAAAAGGCTACAATCGGGCAAACAGTGAACATTGAGTGTGACATCCTGGCCAAGTATGTCGAAAAAATGCTGGCCGGAAACACCAGCGATGCCCAGCCCGATGCCCCCGCTGACCAAATTGACCTCGACTTTCTCGCCCAACACGGCTACCTATAAAGTAAAGGAGCATGACTATGCACGCATTCAATACCGTAGAAGAAGCCTTACAGCGCCTGCGCGATGGCGGCATCATCATCGTAACAGATGACCCGGACCGGGAAAATGAAGGCGATATGATTTGTGCCGCCGAATTTGCCAGCACTGAAAATGTCAATATGATGGCCTCCATCGCCAAGGGGCTCATCTGTATGCCCATGAGCAGTGAATTTGGCGAAAAGCTGGGCCTGTCCCAGATGGTCACCAAAAATACCGATAACCATGAAACGGCTTTTACCGTATCCATTGACCATGTCGATACAAGCACCGGCATTTCTGCCGTGGAAAGGGGCTATACCGCCCGCCAGTGTATTGATCCCAAGGCCAAGCCCGAGGACTTCCGCCGGCCGGGCCATATGTTTCCCCTCATTGCCAAGGACCGGGGTGTCTTTGAACGGCAGGGGCACACCGAGGCCACCGTTGACCTCCTACGTCTGGCCGGTCTGGATGCCTGCGGCCTCTGCTGTGAAATTATGAATGACGATGGCACCATGATGCGGACCAGCGACCTCCACCAGGTGGCCCAAAAGTACGACATGCCCTTCATCACTATCAAGGACCTCCTCCACTACCGGAAGGTCAACGAGGTCATCATTGAGCAAGTGGCCAAGGCGAAAATGCCCACCCGGTATGGTGACTTCACCATTTACGGCTATATTAACCTCATTAACGGCGAGCACCATGTGGCCCTGGTCAAAGGCGACGTCACCGATGGCCAACCGGTTCTCTGCCGGGTCCATTCCGAATGCCTGACCGGTGATGCCCTAGGCAGCCGCCGGTGTGATTGCGGCGAGCAATACGACGCCGCCATGAAGGCCATTGCCAAAGAAGGCCGGGGCATCCTCCTCTACTTGCGCCAAGAAGGCCGCGGCATTGGCTTGATCAATAAAATAAAGGCCTACGCCCTCCAGGACCAAGGCTATGACACCATTGAAGCCAATAATATGCTGGGCTTTCCGGATGATATGCGGGATTACAGCGTAGGGGCCCAAATCCTGCGGGACCTCGGCGCCAAGCAGCTGCGGATTATGACCAATAACCCCCAAAAGGTTTACGACCTCAAGGCCTATGGCATGGAAATTGTCGAAAGGGTCCCCATCCAAATGCCCATACATGATGCGGATGCCTGCTACTTAAGAACCAAGCAAGAAAAAATGAACCACTGGCTCAACTACGATACCACAAACTAGGAGGATATTATGCGTATTATCAACGGTCACTTAGTCGGTCAAGACGAAAAAATCGCCATTGTCGCTTCCCGTTTTAATGAGCTCATCGTCAATAAATTAATTGGCGGGGCTGAAGACGCCCTAACCCGTCACGGCATTGCCAGCGACCAGATTGACTTATTCTGGGTGCCCGGGGCCTTTGAAATCCCCTCTGTCGCCCAGCGAGTTGCCTTAAGCGACAAGTATGATGCTGTTATTTGCCTCGGTGCTGTCATTCGCGGGGCCACCCCCCACTTTGACTATGTCTGTGCAGAAGTTTCCAAGGGGATTGCCGCCCTATCCATGACAGCCAAGTGCCCGGTCATGTTTGGGGTCCTGACAACCGACTCCATCGCCCAGGCCATTGAACGGGCCGGGAGCAAGGCCGGCAACAAGGGTTACGATGCAGCGGTCGGCGCCCTGGAAATGATGGATTTATACAAGCAAATCTAAACTAGATATTGAGCCAGCACCAATTAATAAATAAACAAATACCCCGGCACCTGTCCCTGAGGACAAACTGCCGGGGTATACTTATCTCTACTCATTCGAGCCTTCTTCATCTTGAACCGCCTGCAGGAGGGCCTCTTCTTCAGCTGAAAAAGGGTAGCCCTCCAGCAAGTCCGGCCGCCGCTGCCAGGTCCGGCGAAGGGCTTCTTTTTTTTGCCAACGCCGGATATTGGCATGGTGGCCGGACAGGAGAACTTCAGGCACCTCCATCCCCCGGTAGTCTCTTGGCTTGGTATACTGGGGATATTCCAGGAGCCCCTGGAAAAAAGAGTCCTCTTCATAGGAGGCCTGCTCCTTGATGACCCCGGGGATCAGCCGGGCAATGGTGTCAATCATAACCATGGCCGGCAACTCGCCACCGGTCAGAACATAGTCACCAATGGAATACTCACTGTCCACAAAATGGCGAATCCGCTCATCAAAGCCCTCGTAGTGGCCACAAACAAAGGCCAGGTCCTCCCGCTTGGATAAACGGACGGCATCTGCCTGGCTAAAGGGCTTACCCTGGGGTGATAAGAGGATGACCTCACTATTGGCGGAATCCGGCGCATGGTCTTCCAGGGCATCGACCAGGGGCTGGGGCATTAAAACCATCCCCTGGCCGCCGCCATAGGGGGTATCATCCACATGCCGGTGTTTATCCAGGGCATAGTCCCTGAAGTTCACAACTTCTATAGAAAGGATCCCCTTATCACAGGCCTTACCTAAAAGACTGGCGGTTAGGGGACCTTCAAACATTTCAGGGAATAAGGAAAAAATGCGTATCTTCATCGGCCTAGTCCCTCAAGCCCTTGGGCAGGTCAACGTCCATCCGGCCGGCGGCCAAGTCCACCTGGCGAACCACTTCTTTTAAAGCCGGCACATAGATGACCTCCTCTGCCCCCTGGACCACATAAACATCATTGGCGCCGGGCTGGAGAACTTCTTTGACCTGGCCCAGGTGCTCATCATCCTGGTAGACATCCAGGCCAATTAAGTCCTCGATATAAAAGCGGTCCGGCGGCAGAGGACGCCTTAAGGCCAAAGGAATATGGCACTCGTAGCCCTTCAGTAGTTCAGCCGCCGTCCGGTCTTCTACATCAGCCAAGACAAGGAGGACGCTACCCTTATGGTAGCGGACCTGGTCAATGGCATGGGTCATGCTGCGGTTACCCTTGGTCAGGATGATTTCCTCCAGGTCCGAAAACCGGTGAGGGTCATCACAGAGGGGCTGAATTTTCAGCTCCCCCTGGACCCCATGGGCCCCCTGGATCCGTCCAATCAAGATTGTCTTAGCCATTGATTTGACGGATTTTGACAACGATATCATCTTTAACGACGATTTCACGGTTTAAGTTGAGGTTGAAGGCCTCCCCTTCGACCAGTTCAGTGACAAAGTTACCTTCCCCGGCGGTCACTTCTTCCCCTTCTTGGAGGGCATCTACCGCTGCCTTGCTGGCTTCCATTTGCTCGCGGTAAACGGCAATTTTTTGACGTTCCATATTAAATTGCTGACGCAGTTGTTCTACTTGGGGGTGGGCTTTGAGGGTGAGCTCCGTCATGGTCTTGTCCATTTGCTTGTCAAAGTTGGCGAGCTCGTCATCAATTTGCTTGATTTGCTCATCCACTTCAGCCAGGGCCTTATCCTTATAAGCCTGGGTAACGACTTGCTTGTAAGTCACTTTGCCCATAACGGTTAATTTATTTGCGTCCATAGGAATCTCCTTTCTAAAAAATCCGGAATCCCAACGGGCTTCCGGATTCAAGTTATTCTACAATTTCTACGTAAACTTTTTTATGCATACGGGCGCCGACTGCTTTGAGCACTGTGCGCAAAGCATTGGCAATCCGGCCTTGTTTACCGATAATCTTGCCCATATCTTCGCTAGCGACCTGTACAGTCACCTGAACAGTGGTATCGTTTTCTTCTATAGAGACGTCCACCTTATCTGGTTGATCAACCAGTGCTTGCACCAGGTGTTTGACCAGTGCTTCCATGGCTCCCACTCCTTAAGCGTTTTTCTTAACGCCAACTTTTTTAAATAAGCTACGTACGGTGTCAGACGGTTGTGCACCGGTGGAAAGCCATTTTTGTGCTTTCTCAGCGTCAACTTTAATGTCAGCGGGGTTCTTGTTGGGGTCATAATAACCGATTTCTTCGATGAAGCGACCGTCACGCGGTGCCCGGCTATCAGCTACAACAATACGATAAAAAGGTTTCTTTTTAGCGCCCATCCGTTTTAATCTGATTTTTGTTGCCATTCCTACTCACCTCCTATGCGAGATTACAGGCCGAAAAAGGGCAGGCGTTTCTTTTTGCCGCCTTTGCCGCCGGCCATTTGGGTTAATTGTTTCATCATGGTTTGCGATTGGTCAAATTGCTTTAAGAGCCGGTTAACGTCTTGGACGCGGACACCGGCGCCGGCTGCAATACGTTTGCGGCGACTCCCATTGATAATCTTGGGGTTCTGCCGCTCAGCCTTGGTCATGGAAAGGATGACAGCCTTGCTCCGATCCATTTCTCTGGCGTCAATTTTAACATTTTTCAAGGCCTTTTTATTGAGGCCGGGGACCATTTCTAAAATAGAGTCCATATCGCCCATCTGTTGCATTTGGGCCATCTGGTCCAGGTAGTCATCCAAGGTAAAGGATTGGTTGATGATCCGCTCTTGGATTTTCTTGGCCTGGTCTTCGTCAAAGGCCTCCTGGGCCTTATCGATGAGGGTCAAGACATCCCCCATGCCCAGGATCCGATTAGCCATTCGGTCCGGATGGAAGGGCTCAAGAGCATCCAGCTTTTCCCCCATCCCGATGAACTTAATCGGACAGCCGGTGACTTCTTTAACAGAAAGGGCTGCGCCCCCGCGGGTGTCGCCGTCCAGTTTGGTCAGAACCAGGCCGCTAATGCCCAGGGTTGCGTTAAATCCCTCTGCGACGCTGACGGCGTCTTGCCCGGTCATGGCATCGATGACCAGGAGAATTTCCGTCGGCTCTACCTCCTCTTGGATGGCAGAGAGTTCGCCCATCAGGGCTTCATCAATATGGAGGCGCCCGGCGGTATCCAGAATGACAATGTCATTATTATGGTTACCGGCATGGACAAGGGCTCTTTGTGCAATTTCTACCGGGTTTTCATCAGTTCCCTCAGAGTAAACAGGAATCTCCAATTGTTCGCCCAGGACTTCTAATTGTTTAACCGCTGCCGGACGGTAAACGTCACAGGCCACGAGGAGGGGCCGTTTCTTCAGCTTATCCCGCAGGTAGCGGGCTAATTTCCCGGAGGTAGTGGTTTTACCGGACCCCTGTAAACCGACCATCATAATGACCGTTGGCGGTTTAGAGGCAATCTTCAGCTTTTCCTGCTCCCCGCCCATCAATTGGGTCAGCTCGTCATGGACAATTTTGACCACCTGTTGGCCCGGGGTCAGGCTTTCCATGACCTCGCTCCCTAAGGCCCGGTCTTTAATGTGGGCCACAAAAGATTTGACCACTTTATAGTTGACGTCTGCTTCCAGCAAGGCCAAGCGCACTTCTTTTAGGACTTCTTTTAAGTCGGCTTCGCTGATTTTACCCTTGCCGGTAATTTTTGCAAAAACATCCTGCAGGCGGTCTGCTAATCCGTCAAATGCCATCGTTTTGGCCCCCTTTCAAAATTGAAAGTATCTCCATTGCCTCATCCAGGTGCTTGCGATCACCTGCTGCCAACCCTTCAACCAGCTCTTGGAGCCGGTTGAAATAAGCTTGTTGCAAGCCCTCTTTTTTGGCCAGTCCCAGCTTATCTTCATATTCATCAAGTAGCCCTTCTACCCGTTGGAGGGTATTGTGGACCGCCTGACGAGAGGTTTGGGTGGTTTCGGCAATTTCGGCTAATGAAAGGTCTTCTTCATTGTATAAAGCAAAAACATGTCGTTGATGCTTGGTTAATAAATTGGAATATAAATCAAATAACTGTGTGATATAAGTCAAATGGCCTAGACTTTCACGCATACTATCACCTGTCAATCCATTCTCCTTGACACCTTTGGTATGATAACAAGGATCCCGGCAGCTGTCAAGCTTTTTTCCTTGTCAGCTCCCTTTATTTTGATAGAAATTGAGGTAGCAGCTAAACCACTACAAGCCCGCGCCCTGGCTACCGTCCTGGCCACTTGGTGCCTGGTCGGTACTGCCCAAACCGCCCAGCCGCTGGCCGGTCTCGGCCTGGTCATCATCACAAAGGAGGTAGGGCATAAAGATGCCCTGCATAAAGCGGTCCCCGGCTGCCAGGGTCAAGACTTTCCCCTCCTTGCTGTCATTGGTCAGCGTAGCCTGGATGTGGCCTTCATTTAAGGCGCCATAGTAGTCACTGTCTATGACCCCGATGGTATTGGCCAGTTGCAGCCGGTAGCGGGTCCCCAAGCCGCTCCGGGGCATCAGTAAAAGAACGACCCCGGCCGGCATCCGGACCCGGATACCGGTCGGGATACAGATACTCTCCCCTGGCGCCAGGATCAGGTCAGCAGGTAGGTAAAAGTCATAGCCGGCGCTGCCTGCCGTTGCCCGCTTGGGCAAGTGAATCTGGTCATACACCTGCTCTAGGGCCTCCCTGTCTTCTTGTTGATCTACCCAGTCGGCTACAAACTGCTTTTGACTCACTTTTTCAAATACAATCATATTTTCACTCCAGACCTCGCTTTTCTTGAAAGATGCATATCAACCTGCTATAATTTTACTGCTAGTTTAATAAGAAAAGGGGATTTTAATGGGTCGTATACATAACATCGAAGGAAAGAAGAATAAAATGGACAGCCAAAGGTCTGCCAGTTTTACCAAACATGCGCGCAACATCAGCGTTGCTGCCCGCATGGGTGGTGGTGACCCGGCTTATAACGCAACCCTGAAGTTAGCCATTGATAAGGCCAAAGCTGATAATATGCCTAATGATAACATACAGCGGGCCATAAAAAAAGGAACCGGCGATACCGATTCCGATAACTATGAGCACATCACCTATGAAGGTTACGGCCCCGGCGGTGTTGCGGTGATGATTGACTGTCTGACCGATAATAAAAACCGAACCGCCGGTAATGTCCGCCACCTGCTGGATAAGAATGGCGGTAACCTTGGGACCAATGGCTGTGTTGCCTTTTTATTTGAACGCAAGGGGGCCATCGGCATCGACCGGGCTGAAACAGCCCTTGGCGAAGAAGAACTGATGGACTTGGTCTTAGAAGCCGGCGCAGAAGACTTCATTGTCGAAGCCGACCACTATGAAGTCATCACCGGTCCGGAAGATTTTTCGGCTGTCTTAGAAGCCTGCCGGGAAGCCGGCGCCTCAGTTATCACCAGTGATATCAGCATGCTCCCGATGACCGTCGTTAAAACCGAAGAAGACATCGCTGCCAAGGTCGCCAAACTGGTCAATGATCTGGAAGCCGATGACGATGTCCAAAATGTCTATACCAACGCTGAATAAATGCTCCTAAAGCGCCAACGGCGCTCAAGTCAACCATCTACTATAAATAAAGGCCCAGCTTTTAGCTGGGCCTTTATTTATCTTATACTTGACCGGGCCTTTGACGGGCCCGACAAAAGCGACAAATAGGTGGGTCCTGGAGCGGTAACTCATGAAAGATCTCGCCACAATGCTTGCAGACCTGGCCCCGCACTGCAGCTAAGGAACGCCAGGCCGGCGCCGCGATATCCTCAATCTTTAAGGGGGCTTGCCAGTGCAACCCGTCAACAGGACAAAGATCCTGGCAGAGATGGCATTGGCTACATAAGACAGGGGCATGGAGCAAATGAGCCTCCCCTTCCGCCTCATCAAGGCGGAGGGCCCCATGGGGACAGACCTGACTGCAGGCGCCGCAAAACTGACAGGCTGTAGCCCCCAGGGACCGATAGGGCAATTCCTGGTCTAAGGGCAGGTCTTCTGCCTCTTGAAAGGGTTTAATGAGCAGGCTCCGCCTAGGCAACCGCCTTTCACCATCCTGGGCCACATACCGGGCCAGTTGGAGCTGCCACTCCTTTTTCCCTGTCTCCTGGAAGTACTGGAAGCCATCTGCTATAAAGGCCCGCCGGCTCCTCTTGCGGTCAAAGAACTGGTTCAAAGCGGCCGGGTCCCGAATAATCACCAGCCGGTCCCGATGAGGAATGGCCAGGCGGTCCAGGCGGACAGTCAGGCTTTCCGGAGACCAATCATTGACACAAGTTGCGCAGGCTTCTTGGTCGACATAGAGGACCAGCTGGTCCATTTTCCCAAGAAGAGGCGCCAGCCACTCCGGCTCTAGCTGGGTAAAGCAGGAAATTCGTCCGTCAACCCGGGCTTCGCCTGGATCATGGGTGCAACCAATAACAATCCGGTCCTTTTTGTTCACATAATCGGCCACGAGAAAGGCATCCAGGGTAAAGACCCGCTCAGGGCAATCCCGGACACAGCGGCCACAAGCTCGACAACTTTGCACCAGGGGACCTTCTTCTGTGAGCCGGATCCCCCGCTCCGGACAGATGTCGGCACATAGGGAGCAGCTGGCCTGGGGCGAACTGGCGCGGACACAGAGAGAAGGGCTAACCTTGATTTCGCCGACGAGTTTATTCAAGCCCCAGTCGATGAGCTTCATAATTCATCCGCTTCCTTTGGTAGGTAAATGGTAAAGGTGGAACCTTCCCCAAGGGTGCTGGTAGCCGTTAATTGGCCGCCATGGGCTTCTACAATAGACTTAGCGATCCAAAGGCCTAGACCAGCGCCATGGCCTTCTTTCTCAACGTTTTTGCTGGCTGTATCAAAGGCCTTAAAAATATGGCCAAGCTGGTCAGGGGTCATCCCGGACCCAGTATCCTGAATATCCAAGCAGATCCCTTCAGCCAGGTCCCGGATGGATAAGGTAATAGACCCACCAGGCGGGGTAAACTTAAAGGCATTATCAACAATATTGACCAGGACCTGGCGAAACTTATTCGGGTCCAGGTCGACCTGGGTCCCCTTAGGGATGTCGTTCACCAGCTGAACCCCGGTATCCTGCATCCGCAGCTCAAACTGCCCCTGGATTTCCAGCCCCATCAGGTAAAGGTCTGTAGGGGCTAGTGCCAGATCCAACTGGTCGCTGGAAATCCGGGCCCAGTCCAAGAGTTGGTTGATGGTCTCTAGTAAGGCATCTGATTCGCGCATGATTTTTTTCGTATAAATGCGCTGCTTAGGATTCAGGTCACCGGCAACTTCCCGGTCCAATAATTCCGCAAAGCCTTTAATAATATTTAAGGGAGTCCGTAACTCGTGGCCGATTTCCGCCACATAATAAACCCATTCATCCGCCTTGGACTTATGCATATCCGGCCTCCATAATATCCACTGCATGGGCCTTGATGATTTCGGTCAAATCTTCATAATGGCCCTTCTCTTCCTCGTAAATGCGCTTTAATATAGCTCTGTCATCGTCTTTTTCGACCATATTCAATAAAGTTTCGTAATAAAAAACCGCCGCTTCTTCCTTGGCCAGGTAGGTGACCATAAAGGCCATGAGGCCTTCAGAAAAATCGGGCGGCTCAGATGGGGATGCACAGACCAGGTCAGGAGCCAGCCGCCCTAGCAGGGCCGACAGATAGCTGGCATGACTCAATTCTTCCTGGGCATACTGGATAAACTGTAGTTTCAAATCAAGCCGACTGATTTCCTGTGCCATACATACGAAGGCATCTGCTGATTCCAGTTCATCCAGCAGGCCACGACACAGGACTTGAACAAGCTCGTTACTCATAAATCCTCCGCTACTATCTCATTTTAGGCCGGATATCTGATTTGATGTGCTGCTTTAAAAGCGGCAGCCGGCGCAGTTTAAATATACGTACGGTTGAGGATACCAGGATAAAGGCTAGGGCAATACAGCCACAAGCAACCAAGGAATCGGTTGCATAGCCCATCGATACAGAAATATTCCCGGCGATAAAGTTTTCTATGGCCCGGTAGACCCCGGCCCCCGGCACAATGGGCAAGACCCCGACAATGAGGTAGACCATCACCGGCACCTTGGTCAGTCTGGCCATAACCTCGGCATAAATGGCTAAGGCGATGGAAGCCGTAAAGAAGTCAAAGGCTTCACCGGCAATGACATTCAGGTCAAAAGCCAATTTACCAAGGGCACCACCTAAGGCGGTCCAAAATAACAGCCGCCCCCGCAAATTATATAAAAGGGCAAAGCCTAAGCTGGAAAAAAAAGCGAATACATAAATCATGTTAACCACTTCCACCCTTCCGATACGACCCAGTAGCCTACCGTACTCCCGATGGCAATCGCACAACCGACCAAGAGGCATTCAATACCTGCCACCATACCGGCGAGGAGGTCTCGGGCAATGACGTCACGAATGGCTGTCGTAAAGGCTACCCCGGGAACGAGAATCATCAGGGTTCCGGTAATGATTTTCCCCAATTGTAGGCCGGGGATAAATAAGGAACAGCCGGTAACAACTGTGGTGTGAATAAAACTGGCCACAACGGTGACAAAAAAGCTATTGGCATGGAAACGTTCCATCTGGATGCAAAGGGCCTTGGCCAGAAGTACGGCAGTCATCCCAATGACGGCATCCAGAAAGCTCCCCCCAAAAAAGAGAGTAAAGGCAAAGCCCACCATTGCCGCTGCAAAAAGCTGCATGGGGAAGCCATATACGGGGCGATTGCGGATTTCCTTAATTCGTTTGTCGATATCTGCTAGGGATGGTTTTTCTGCGCAGATGTGGCGGACATAGTCATTGACCTCACAAACGATATCATAATTGGTTGCCCGAGCGTAGACCCTCTTGGTTTTCGTCACCGTCGCCTGCTCAGGCGTTTCCATGGAAATAATAATGAGGTTTGGAATAGCAAAAACATCCGTCGTTGCGATGCCATAGGCATTTAAGATCCTCTGCATGGATTCTTCCACCCGGTATATTTCCGCCCCATTGGTCAAGAGCAGGACACCCAGTTTAATGGTAAGACTCAAAAGCTGGTGGTAGGCGATTTCAGGGTGGACTTTAACCTGCTCTTTTGCTTGCAGCAGTTCAGTCATTATCTTCCCCTAGGTAGGTAGCCCGAATAATATCTTGGCGGGTAACAATGCCCAAGAGTTCATCCTCTTCATTAACAATCGGTAGACGGTTAATTTTTTTGCTCAGCATCACCTGAGCCAGTTCGGAGACATCCGCATACTCAGGCAAGGTGATTGGCTCGGAAGACATCAGCTCTTCCACCTTACCGGCTGTGATGACCTTGATCTCTTCCTTGATTTCCCGTTGATTAATGGGAAAGGCACTGTCTAAAAACATTAAATATAAGGGTTTTTGCAGCGGTCTTTGCTGCTTCACTAAGTCCCCTTCTGTGATAACCCCAACTAAGCGCTTTTGGCTATCAACAACCGGGGCCCCGCTAATATTATGCCGGATAAAGATTTCCGCCACTTCCTTCAAATCCATAGCCGGTGACACTGTAATCACATCTTTGGTCATAATATCTTTTGCTAACATGGTGACAACCCCCTTACAAGTGAAGTATGTCAGGTAAGAAAACAGGCTTAAAAGAAATGCTCTGTTTTCAAAAAGCGTAAGAATTCTTCATTGGCCTGGGTTTTAAATTTCTTTTTATGGTAGACAATCCGGAACCGCCGCTTGAATTCGTCTTCTTTTAACGTAGTCATAGACAGAGTCCCTGCCTTTAACTCGTTCTTGATAGCCCAGCGGGAGAGGATGGTGAAGCCATGGCCTATTTTAACCGCTGTCTTAAGGGCTGTCGTGCTGCCCAAACGCATGATCACGTTTAAATTATTGGCGGAAAAACCGGCCAGCTTCAAGTGGTGCTCAATTTCCGCCCGGGTACCGGACCCCTTTTCTCTGGAAATAAAGGGGTACTTGTCGAGTTCAAAGACGGAAATACTGTCCAACTTGGCCCAAGGGTGGTCCGGGCTGGTGATGACGACCAATTCATCATCTAAAAAGGGGATGGATTCCAAGTCTTTACCGACAGGAGGCCCTTCAACAAGGCCCACATCGAGGGTGGTCCCATGGATGGCCATTTCTATTTCATCTGAATTGGATACATCTAGGGAAAGGGTCACCTTGGGGTGTCTCTTTTTAAAGGTCCCCAGGATATAAGGCGCAATATACTCACCGATGGTATTGCTGGCCCCAATCCGCAAGCGGCCGATGATGCTGCTGTTTAATTCCTGCATATCCCTTTCCAGGTTCTGCTGCATATTGCTCATCTCTGTCGCAAATTTATACAGCAGCTCCCCGCTTTCTGTTAGGATAATGTTACGGCTGACCCGGTCAAATAACCGGGTGCTGTAGTGTTCTTCCAGCATTTGAATCTGAAAGCTAACCGCCGGCTGAGTCAAAAAGAGGGCCTTGGCTGCCTTAGAAAAACTTTTCTTTTCAACAACCATTAAAAAGACCCGAATGCTGTCATTTAACATGCTCCACCTCCTCCGTGCTCCCTAAAATTTGCTCTACATTGGCTTGGGCCAGGTACTGGATAAAGTGGCTGCAAGCCTCTGATTCAAAGTGGCTTTCATTCAGCAGGATATTGAAGCGGCGGGGCATGGGCACTTCCTTAATCCGGACAATAGAGGCCAGGTCCGCTTGAACCAGGTCTTGAACAGCCCACTTACTCATAACAGAAATCCCCAGGCCACCAATAATGGCTGATTTAATGGCAGTAATATTGCCGATTTCCATAATGATATTCAGGGATTCAATGTCAAACTCCGCATCAATCAAGGCCTGTTCAAAGATAAGCCGGCTGCCGGAACCCGGTTCACGGATAATAAAGGGCTCCCCGGTTAACTCTTCCAGGTGGACCTCTTCTTTTTCAGCCCAGGGGTGGTTTCCTGGCACAACAACCACAAGCTCATCGTCTAAAATACTTTGGAACATTAATTCCTCATGTTTGACCTGGCTTTCAACCAGCCCCACATCAAGGTACTTGGATAAAACGAGGTCTTCCACCTCTCTTGTATTATGAATTTCCAGAGTGATATCCACATCGCTATATTCTTTTTTGAAGGCGCAGATAACATGAGGCATAACATATTCGCCAACCGTCCGGCTGGCCCCAATCATCAGGGTCCCTTTCACATGACCAGTCAGTTGTTGCATCTTCCGCTCCAATTGGCTTTGCAGGTCATTCATGGAAAGGGCGTACTCTAATAAAAGTTCGCCGGCTTCCGTTAGCTTAACATGCCGGTTGACCCGGTCAAAAAGCATGGTTTGGTAGTACTGCTCCAGGGTTTGTATTTGAAAGCTAATGGCTGGCTGGGTCAGGTTGAGTGCTTTAGCGGCTTTAGAAAAGTTTTTCTTTTCGGCAACAGTAATAAATACCTTCAAGCTGTCACTTAACAAAAAGTCTCCCCCTTTAAAAATGATAATAGGAAAAATGATCCAAAAGGGCTTTTTCCATCACCCCAATCGGCGGTGCAAAGATTGTTATGAGCCGGTTCGTTTCCGGATGAGTGAACTGCAGCTCCCAACTATGTAAAGCCTGCCCCTTAAAGCCCAGGTCCGTTCTCTTCTCCCCATAGAGCCAGTCGCCCAGACAGGGATGGCCAAGATGGGCCATGTGGAGGCGCACCTGGTGGGTGCGACCCGTCCACAGACGAACCGCGGCTAAAGAGTAACCCTCACTGTAAGCCAAGCAATCGATGTCGCTGATGGCCAAGCGGCCTTCGGGCTTGATTTCACGTTTAAAGGGGTGGCCTGTAATCCGACCTATCGGCGCCTGAACCCGGTGAAAAGCAAAGGGCAGGCAACCCTCTACGATGGTTAAGTAGCGCCGTAAAAACCGGTGGGACTGAAATCCCGCGGCCAGTTTTACATGGGCTCGGTCCGTCTTGGCAACCAATAAGGCCCCAGAGGTATCCCGATCCAGCCGATGAACAATCCCCGGCCGGTAATACTCACTACCTGCCGATAGCCGGGTATGAGCGAGGAGGCCATGAACAAGCGTTGGCTCACCGTCATTGCCACTTGGGTGGACCAAGAGGCCCGCTGGTTTATTGACGACAAGAAGCTGGTCATCTTCATACAATATGTCTAAGTGCATGTCTACAGGTGTCAGGTGGATTAAAGATGGGGCCTCTACTTGAAGGTTATCCCCCTCTTGCAGGAGATGCCCGGCCTTGCTGACCGGCTGGCCATTGACAAAGACCCGGCCCTCTTTGACAGCCTTCCGGACGGAAGACCGGCTCGTGTCCAATTCAGCTGCCAGCCAAAGGTCCAGCCGAATATCCCGGCCCGCTCTCACTTTTAAGTCATGATGGTTTTGCATCGGATTCATACTTTAGAATATACACCACCATTAATCCAACACCACAAGTCACTGCAATATCCGCTACATTAAAAATCGGGAAAACATGGAAATCAAAAAAATCCGTCACCCGTCCCTTAACCAGGCGGTCAATCAAGTTGCCAAGGGCCCCGGCAATAATCAAGGCTGTGGCGCTATCCAGCCAAATAGACCGCTGACGGGCCTGGGACCGGTACCAAACCAGGACAGCCAGCAAGACAAGGGTAATCACAATAAAAAGACCCCGATTACCGGCTAAGATGCCAAAGGCCGCCCCTGGATTTTCGATATAAGTGAATGACATGACCGAAGGAATCACCGGAATGGATTCACCCAAGGCCAGCTCTTGGCGAACGACCCACTTGGTCACCTGGTCCAGGCCGATAAGAGACAGCACTGCTGCCCAAAATTTCATATTCATAGGCCTATTCAAAACTATTGACCATGGACAGGAGTTGGGCAAGCCATTCGCTAATACCTGGCAGGTTCATGGTTATGATATTTTTCAAAATCATACCGGCAATGGTCAGGACCAGGGCCAACCCGATAGTGCCCCCCAAACCTCTGGCCAGACCAATAAGGAAATTCATGAATAATAAGCGGAAAGGATGGGCAATATAACTGGCGTATTCCGCCAACCGGGCCTTGTCCATAGCAGCGATGAGCTTGTCAAACTTTTCCTGGTTCGATCCACTGTCATCGACCATATTTTGCAGCTCATCCCTTGCCTCTTGATACCGAATATCCGGCGATTCTTCGTCCTTTTTCTTGCCAAAAAAAACCACAGCAGGTCCTCCCGATTAATTATTCAGCGCATGAATGGGCGCCGGAATCCGACCGCCACGTGCGACAAAAACATCCGAGCTATAGCTGCTCACATCCATAATAGGCGCGTAGCCTAAGAGACCGCCAAATTCGACCTTGTCGCCAACGGTCTTACCCGGCACAGGAATAACCCTGACCGCAGTCGTTTTACGGTTAATCATACCGATGGCTGCTTCGTCAGCAATCATGGCTGCAATGGTCGACGCCGGGGTATCGCCAGGAATGGCGACCATATCAATGCCGACCGAGCAAACTGAGGTCATGGCCTCGAGCTTATCAAAAGATAAGGCCCCCTCTTCTGCTGCACGGATCATCCCGGCATCTTCACTGACCGGAATAAAGGCACCTGACAGGCCCCCTACATGGGAGCTGGCCATGGCACCGCCTTTTTTAACCGCGTCATTGAGCATGGCTAGGGCCGCTGTCGTCCCATGGGCCCCTACCCGTTCCAGGCCAATGGCTTCCAGGATATCCGCCACCGAATCACCGACCGCCGGCGTCGGCGCCAAGGACAAGTCAACAATCCCAAAGGGGACCCCCAGGCGGTCAGCTGCGACCCGCCCGACCATTTCGCCGCTGCGGGTAATCTTATAGGCCATCCGCTTAATGCGCTCAGCAATAGCATCAAAGCTCTCTTCTTCTCGATTCTGGAGGGCTGCCAGGACAACGCCCGGACCGCTAACCCCAACGCTTAAGACCGCTGCCCCTTCACCAATCCCGTGAAAGGCCCCGGCCATAAAGGGGTTATCTTCAACAGCGTTACAAAAGGCAACAAACTTGGCACAGCCCAAGGCTTCCCTATCCTTGGTCCGCTCAGCCGTTTCCTTGATAATATCGCCCAGGAAGGCCACTGCATCCATATTAATGCCGGCTTTGCTGGACCCTACATTGACTGAAGAGCAAACCAGGTCTGTCTCAGCCAAGGCTTCCGGAATGCTGGCAATGAGCTCCCGCTCAGCATCCGTCATCCCCTTTTGGACCAGGGCGGAAAAGCCCCCCAAAAAGTCCACACCGACGGTCTTGGCGGCACGGTCCAGGGCCTTGGCCAGGGCCACATAGTCCCGTTTATCACAGGCTTCGCCAATAATGGAGATTGGCGTTACAGACACCCTTTTATTGATAATGGGAATCCCATACTCAGCAGAAATCGCTTCACCAGTTTCCACTAAGTGTTCTGCATACCGGGTGATCTTGTCATAAATCCGGCGGGAAACATCATCCACATTTCTCGAGATACAGTCCCGCAAAGAAATACCCATGGTAATGGTGCGAATATCCAGGTTCTCCTCAGAGACCATATGGATGGTTTCAAAAATTTCTGTTGGGGTTAGGCTCAGTTTCATTGGTAGCTCCCATCTATACCCGGTGCATGAAGTTAAAAATATCTTCGTGCTGACAGGTAATTTGTGTTTTAGTTTCTTCAGCGATACCTTGCAAGGCCTCGTTTAAATCAGACAATTGGATGGTTGCTGAAGAAATATCGACGACCATAATCATAGAAAAAAAGCCGTCAATGATGGTCTGACTAATGTCCAGGATATTGACACTGTTTTTAGCGAGCTCCGTGGACACCCGGCTGATAATCCCCTGGTGGTCTTTGCCCACAACGGTAATAACCGCTTTAATGGTTTGCGTCTCCATGAATCCTCCCTAAATTAGGACAAGTGTTTCTGAACAATATAGCGGATAATATTCGACCGACTGATAACGCCAACGAGTTTGCCATCAGCTTCTACCGGTACTTTTTTGATTTTCTTCTTGCCGAGGATTCTTGCCACATCGTCAATGGCCTCGTCTTCATTGACGGTAATAGCCTTGGTTGTGGCCAATTCCATGACATTGATTTTAAGGAGGTCTTCCAGTTTTTGGTCGAAGCTTTCAATATCATACCAAACGGTGATAAAACTGGTCATATCAATAATACGAGGGTCTTGTTTGGCGATATATTTCATAATATCACCATCACTGATAAAGCCTACGATGGATTGGTTGTCATCAATAATAGGTAGCCCACTGGTCTTTTTATCGACAAGCACCCGCAGAACATCAGCAATAGTATCTTTTTCGTTAACCGTATAAACATCCGTTTCCATAATATTACGAATCGGTTCTGACATTGGTTTTCTCCCCTTTATTCAAGTAAAGCATAATTTTTACTTATAATACCGCATGTCGTCTCATTTGTCCAGTCTTAGCCTTTTATACACCTAATTTGAAGTAAATAAAACGAACACTCGCCCGAAAGCGAGTGTTTGTTTGGATATAAAATGATTATTTTAATTGGCTTGCAATGTCGCCGGCCAGGTCTAATTCGCCAGCCTTTTTACCATCTTTAATGATGATAACTGCAGCGTGTTTATTATCATTTAACTCAACACCGAACTTAGAAGCCAGGGTTTTCTTCCGGGTGTAGTCTGCTTCCATGGTCTTATAGTCTAAACCGGATTCAGCTACGACTTTGTCAACAGCATTGACTTTTTCCAAGCTGTCATCATAGTCCGGGGTCCAGAAGGAGAGTAAGAGCGGCTTGTCAGAGTTCATGATGTTTTCTTGAATATCTTTTTGCTCTTCAATGAACCGTTCAGCAGCGGTAGCAGCAGTAGCCCCATCACCGACAGCGGTTGCAATTTGCCGTAAATATTTGTCACGGACGTCACCGACAGCGTAAATCCCTTCTAGGTTAGTTTCCATCAGGTCGGTGGTCGGAATGTAGCCCCGGGAGCTGGTTTCAAGGCCGGTCCCTTCCAGGAAGGCCGTTTGCGGCACCAGGCCAACAAAGAAAAATACCCCTTGGCAAGCCAGGTCATTGATTTCACCAGTTTTAACATTTTTTACCTTAACGCCTTCAACACTGTCTTCACCATAAATGGCATCTAAAACAGAGTTCCATACGAAGTTCATTTTGGGGTGCTTAAAGGCCCGTTCAGCAGCTTGCTTGTTGCAGTCTAAGATACCTTCTTCGTGTAAAACGATAACGGTGATCTTTTCAGCAAACTTAGCGATGAACATACCTTCTTCAATGGCTTGGTCGCCGCTGCCGACAACAACAACGTGTTGGTCTTGGAAGAATTCAGCGTCACAGGTGGCGCAATAAGCAACGCCGTCACCGGTGAATTCTTTTTCACCGGGAATACCTAAAACGCGGGCTTCAGTCCCGGTTGCAATAATCACGGCTGGTGCTGTGTACTTATTTTTACGGGTTGTGAGGACCTTCATGTCATCACTAAAGTCAACGGTTTTAATGGTTTCTTTCGTAATGGTGCAGCCGAATTTTTCAGCATGGTCACGCATGATACCAGTGAGTTCAGGACCAGTGGTATCCGGGAAACCGGGATAGTTAACGATTTCGCGGGTGGTAAAGGCCCGGCCGCCAACGCTACCTTTTTCAATAATCAAGGTATTCATTTTTGCCCGGCCACCATAAATACCGGCTGCTAAACCAGCAGGACCGCCACCTAAGATGATTAAGTCATAATTTTTTTCTTCTAAGGGTTTTCTTGCCATTAAGCCTTCCTCCAAATTTAAAAATTTAAAAGATATAAAAAATATATGGATTATATTAACACTACTATTATAGCAGATAATTTTCTGAAAGCTAGCCATTACCCGACCTTACTAGTCGGTTTATTTATTGGATCAATCTATTTTTTTTATTGACTGGCACTGACCAGGGGGACCACCCGGATATGGTCACAAATTTCCTGGGGGACTTCCAGCTGGCCGGTGCCGATTTGGATAAGAGAGGCGACGGCCCGCTTCAAGACCACAACAGTCATCCCAACATGGGCGCCAATCTGCTCGAAAATTCCTTCGTTATCAATGGCAACAATTTCCCCTAGGGTCCCTTCCTGCAGTTCGGATAGGGTACAGGTCTTATTGGTCTTTAAGGTCATCTCGATTACGCTCCTCTTCATATACTGATGTAGCCATCCGGTAGAGCTCAGTTATTTTATCCGCTTGGATGATTTCCTTGATTACCCGAACGGTAATGGGCTCACCTGGGCCTATAATGGCCTGGCCTTCCTTATTATTAATCGACTGGGAAACGGTTTGGCCGCCCAGATCCTGCATAACCACCTCAACGTCCCGTTCATGCCGGTCCCGAGAGGTTTTTTCCATGACCTTGTCAAAGAGATCGCCCAACTGGCTGTTAATCTTACTGGTCACCCGGTTGAAGTCATTGATCATTTCATCGGTATTGGCATTTTTGACCCGGTCGCTTATTTTCCCACCGAGGTCATTTAACTGTTCACCTAAGCGGTTAAGAATTTCTTCTGACTTTTGCCCGCCAGCCCCTTCCTTGCTACCTTGGCCCAGCTTAAGGGCTTCCTGGTATAGGGCCGTATCTGCAGGGAGGAGGTCCATTTGCTCAGTATCGCCGGCAACGATTAGGGCATCCGTACCCAGCCGGCAGTCTTCCCGCATGGCAAGGGCCACCGGTTGCCCGGGTGCTTGTTCCAGCCGGCCACCGGTAACAAGGAGTTCTACGAGCTTGCCTTCTCCATCAATAGCGGCATCGATAATCTTTGCCAGTAAAATCCCCTTTTCATTAATAATGGGCAGGCCAATGAGGTCATGGCCCGCCAAGGCCCCTTCCTCTGCGATGTCATCAATAACAACCACGTCACCGGCATAGGCCTTTATCCCCGCCTGGGGAATAAAGCCCTGGTTGGATAAGGCCAGGCCAGTTAATGAAGGCTTGGCTTCATGGAATAACCAGCGGGACCGTCCATTTAACAGACGACCGGACCGAATATCAATGATATCTTTAGCCATTAGGGATAGAATACTATATTTTTTTGAAGGCATATTAGACCCCTCCTAGGATGCTTTTTTCCGGGCCGTCCTAGCTTCAACCACTTGGCAAATCCGAATGGATACCTCATAGAGGACCAGCATGGGCAAGGCCAAGAGCAGTTGACTGACCACATCCGGTGGTGTGAGGACAGCTGCCAAAAAGAGGATAATAATCACTACATACCGCCGCCATTTCTTGAGAGACTGAGCCTTGACCAGGCCGGCTTTAGCTAAAAGCCAGGCCAGCAAGGGCATCTCAAAAATCAGGCCAAAGGGCAGTAAAAAGCGGCCGACAAAGTCCAGGTAGTAGTTTGCTGTGATTTGGGGTTCAAAATTGCCCCCAAACTGGTAAAGCAAAATACCAAGTGCCGGCTTCAATACCAATATATACCCGAAAGCAAGGCCGGCTAAAAATAAGAGGGTGCCCACCAGGCTGGCTGTCAACACCAAAACCCGTTCATTTTTATAAAGGGCCGGCAGGATAAAAGAAAAAACCTGCCAAACAACAACCGGACTGGCCAGGACAAGCCCTGCCATGAGACTGACTTTAAAGTAGGCGATAAAGCCTTCAGAGACACCGATAAAAATCAGCTTCTGTCCCTCGGCCTGAATGGGTGCTGTCAGCCAGCCCATTAAGAGCTCCCGCCACAAGCCAAAGCAGAGTAAGCTGGTTAAGCCAACAGCTATGACGCTCACCAGAATAACACGGCGCAAGGCTTTAAAGTGCGCGGATAGCGGTAATTCCTTATCGGCCATTGGCTCCCTCACTTCCTTTACTGGTCCTTATCCTTTTTCTGTGTATCCGGCTCCTTGATAAGGTCCCGAATAAAGTCATGGCTGGCCTCTTGGCCGCGACGGACAGCGTCCATATCGCCCTTGATTTCATCCGGGTCCAGGCCATCCGTTAAATCATTTTTCAAATCATCGGTGACGCCATTGATGGTTTGGCGGAACTCCCTGACAACCCGGCCAAATTGGCGGGCCGTTTGTGGCGCCTTATCCGGCCCTAGGACCAGGACAGCTGCCAGCAAAATAAGGATTAATTCACCGAAACCGATTGCCCCAGAGATCATTTGCTTTCGTCCTTATGGTCTTGATCCTTGTCTTCCTCTGTACCGTCATGCTTACCATCTTGGGAAACTTCTTCTTTAAACTCCCGGACGGATTGCCCTAAAGACTTGCCTACACCCGACAGGCGCGACCCGCCAAAGACCACTAAGGCGACAACAATGACCAGGAGCAGTTCCATACTACTAATCATACCGGTTATCATTTTTTCACCTCACCTAAAAGTAGCAGCCTGGGCACACCTGCTCAGGTGTGCCGCTGCCAAGTTATTTTATCATATCACGAGACCGCTACTGCAACAAGATTATAAATTTCTCAGCATATCCAGCCGGTCTTCAACAGTTGTCAATTCACCCTTGTAGGTGGTCAGTTTTTCCCGTTCCTGGTCGACCACTTCAGCCGGGGCCTTGGTCACAAAGCCCTGGTTGTTTAGTTTTCCTTCCAGGCGCTTGATTTCTCCCTGGAGGCGTTTCTCTTCTTTTTCCATCCGGGCAATTTCCGTTTCCAGGTTCAGCAGCTCTTTAATGGGCAGTAAAATCTGGACAGACCCGGTCACTGCACTGACAGCCTGTTCGGTCAAGTCATTGTCTGCCCCGACCTTCACATCAGAGGCAAAGGCTAAAAGCTGGAAGGCTTCCTGCTGGTCTTCGAATAACTCCCGAAGGCCTGGGTCAGTAATGACCAGGTGGATGGGAGCCCGTTTACCGGTCGGTACATTCATATCATGGCGGAGGCCACGGACCGCCTTAACGGCATCCATCACCAGGGTCATGTCAGCTTCTGCCTGATCATCAAGCCAGGTCTCGATTTGAGGCCAGTCGGCAATCATGATACTTTCCCCCTCATGGGGCAACTGTTGCCAGATTTCTTCTGTGATAAAGGGCATAATCGGGTGCAGGAGTAGGAGGGCTTCTCTTAAGACAATCGCCGATGCCTGCTGGGCCTCCACTTGGGCCTCGAGGCCGTGTTTCCCATATAGACGGGGCTTGGCCAACTCAATATACCAGTCACAGAATTCATCCCAGATGAAGTCTGTAATCGCCCGGGTGGCTTCACCCAGTTCATAGTGGTCCAGGGATTCAGACACATGGACAGCGACCTTGGCCAGACGAGTCGCAATCCAGCGGTCATACAGGTGACGGGGCTGGAAGTCACCCTTGAGGACGGACTGGTCTTCCGGCTGGTTCATCAGAACAAAACGGGCAGCATTCCAAAGTTTATTGGTAAAGTTCCGGGAGGCTTCGATTTTTTCCTGGCGGTAACGGGTGTCGTTACCCGGCGTTGTCCCGGTAACCAGGGTCATCCGTAAGGCATCTGCCCCATAACGTTCGATTTCTTCCAGGGGATCAATGCCATTGCCCAGAGACTTACTCATTTTCCGCCCTTGGTCATCCAAGACCAGGCCATGGATTAGGACATCATCAAAGGGTTTCTGGCCAGTCAGTTCGTAGGCATCGAAAATCATCCGGGCCACCCAGAAGAAGATGATATCCCTACCGGTCACGAGGACACTGGTCGGATAGAACATGTCCAGGTCTGCGGTCTTCTCAGGCCAGCCTAAGACTTCGAAGGGCCATAAGCCTGAGCTAAACCAGGTATCCAGAACGTCCTCATCCTGGTGGAGCTTTTTAGACCCGCAGGTCGGGCAGGTATCAGGGTCATGGGCTTCACAAATAATATGCCCACATTCCTGGCAGGTCCAGACAGGAATCCGGTGCCCCCACCACAGTTGACGGGAGATGCACCAGTCCCGAATATTTTCCAGCCAGCTGGTATAAATTTTAGTGAACCGCTCCGGTACAAATTTAATGTCCCCATTGTAGGCCGCTTCCAGGGCCGGCTTCACCAATTTTTCCATGGCCACGAACCACTGTTTACTGACCCGGGGTTCAATGGCTGTATGGCAGCGATAGCAGTGGCCGACAGCGTTATCGTAGTCTTCCACCTTATGCAGGTACTTAGTCCCTTCCAGGTCCTGGATGATTTTTTTCCGGCAGTCAAACCGGTCCAGCCCTGCATAGGCCCCGGCCTTGTCAGTCATATAGCCTTTTGCGTCGATGACTTCGCAGAAAGGCAGGTTATGCCGTTGGCCAACAGCAAAGTCATTGACGTCATGGGAGGGGGTAATCTTTAGGGCCCCGGTCCCAAATTCTTTATCCACATAGTCATCGGCAATAATAGGAATGGCCCGGTCAGCCAGGGGAATCAGGACTTCCTGACCGATGAGCTGGCTAAAGCGGTCATCTTCGGGGTGAACGGCAATGGCTACGTCCCCAAAGATAGTCTCCGGCCGGGTCGTCGCAATGGTCACATGCTGGCTGCCGTCAGCGGTGTAATAATTCAAATAGTAGAGCTGGCCATGGTGGTCTTCGTGCTCCACTTCAATATCGGAAATCGTCGTTTCACAGTGAGGGCACCAGTTGACAATATAGTCCCCCTGGTAAATGAGTCCCTTATGGTAGAGGTCTGCAAAAGACTTGCGGACCGCATGGGTGCAGACATCATCCATGGTGAAGCGTTCCATGCTCCAGTCACAGGAGGAGCCCAGCTTCCGGATTTGCCGGGTGATGGCTTCACCATATTCATTTTTCCACTGCCAGCAGCGGTCAATGAAGGCCTCCCGGCCGATTTCATCCTTGCTGGAGCCTTCTTCCCGGAGTAGGCCTTCTACCTTGGCCTGGGTCGCAATACCGGCATGGTCTGTGCCCGGGACCCAGAGGGTGTTGTCCCCCTTGAGTCTATGATAACGGATTAAAATATCCTGCATGGTGTTATCCATGGCATGGCCCATGTGCAGCCGGCCGGTGACATTCGGCGGCGGCATAACGATGGTAAAGGGCGTCCTTTCTTCATCGCGGCTTGGTTTAAAATAACCGGCTTTTTCCCAAATATCATACCATTTTTCTTCAATAGCTGACGGATCATACGCTTTAGCGAGTTCTCTTGCCATAAATATCCCCTTTCATGTAAAAAAAGACAGCCATCCTAAAAGGACGACTGTCTGCGTGGTACCACCTTTTTTCGATCCGAAGATCCTCTATGTCGATAACGAGACAAACCGGAACTGTTCCCACAGTCCACCTCAAAAGCGACCTTCGAGCAGCTTTTCTTCCGGTACTTCCAGCACTTGCACCGGTCTCTGGTAAGTCAGTCCTGCCCTACTCCTCTTTTTCATCGGCATTCATTTTATTTTATAAAGTGTAACCGATTCCCGGTCATTGGTCAATAGCGCTTTAGCTGGTTGCCGATCCGGGCATATAGGATGCCTGCCACGGTCGTCACCAGGGCCCCCTTAACCAGGTTAAAGGGCAAAACACAAAGGACAATGAGGCCCTTCAGGTCAACGATATGCCCATTGAGGGCTGCACCGGCCTGGATATAGACCTCCAAGGGAACTTGGAGCAACTTGGCATACAGGGGCAGAAGCAGGAAGTAGTTCAACAATCCTGCTGCCAGCATAAGGAGCAGAACCCCAACCACCGACCCAACGACCAAACGTTTTTTTGACGGCTGGCCTTGCATCAACAAGACCGGCGGCAGGACCAGAACGCAACCTGTCAAGAAATTGGCCAGCTCACCAACGCCTGCAGTATAACTGCCTTTAATGAAAAAGATGATGAGGATTTTTAAGAGCTCAACACAAACAGCTGCCAGTGGTCCCATCATAAAGCCGGCAACCAGGACCGGCACTTCACTGAAGTCCATCCGGTAAAAATCAGGTGCCAAAAAGGGCAAGGGAAATTCAAAATACATGAGCACACTTGCGATGGAGGCCATAAGGGCCATCCGCACCAAGTTTTTCGTTGTGAAAAGCTGTGTTTTTTTCATATTTACGCTCTCAGCTATTTTTTAGAAGCGTTTACGCTTGCTGGCCATGGAGAAGTCATACCACATGGGGGCCGCAATCCCGATGGAAGAATAAGCCCCGGATGCAATACCGATAATCATGGCCAAGACAAAGTAGCGGGTCGTATCCCCACCAAATAAGAAGACTGCGATTAAGGGCAGCAGGGTACTGATGGAGGTCACCAGTGACCGGCGCAAGGTGGCGCTGATACTGTCATTGACCACATGGGCCAGGTCCTGCCTTTTGACCCGACCGAGATTTTCCCGAATCCGGTCAAAGATAACGATGGTATCGTTAATGGAATAACCGAAGATGGTCAAGATAGCCGCGACAAAGGTAACGTTCACTTCCCATTGGAAGATGGAGAAGAGCCCGATAGTAATAAACACGTCGTGGAAGAGGGAAATAATCCCGGTAATGGCAAACCGCCATTCGAAGCGGACGGTGATATAGGCAATCATGAGCACCATGGCAATAAAGAGTGCAATCAACCCCTTTTGCAGGATTTCCTGGCCAATGGTAGGGCCTACAGCTGTTGCCTGCAGAACTTCGGTTTTGCCGAGTTGGTCGCTGATGGTTTTGACGTATTCATTTTGCTTGTCCTGTTGCATGAACTGGGTCTTGATTTGGAAAGTCCCGTCTGCCAATTCTTGAATCTGATCGCCGCCATGGCCGGTCTTTTCTAAGGCTTGGCGAACATCGGCAATCTTAACCTGCTTATCGACACTGATGTGCAGGTTGGTACCGCCGGTGAAGTCAATCCCAAAATTCATCCCTTGAATCAGGACCGATGCCAGGCTCGCAATCATTAAAATAATGGAGAGGGCATAAAATATTTTACGTTTTTCAACGAATGTGAAATAAAACTTTTTCATTATCTCCCCTCCTCCTTAGCGATGCGTTTAACGCCATAAAATTCAGGCCCCTTAACTACGCCACTAGAGATGAGGTGGTTCAAAATAAAGCGGGTGAAAGTGATGGCTGTAAACAAGCTGATAACAATCCCAATGCAGAGCGTAATAGCAAAGCCACGAATTTCCCCGGTGCCTAAAACAATCAAAACAACCCCGGCAATTAATGTTGTTACATTTGAGTCAATAACGGTTCTGAAGGCTTTTTCAAAACCTGCTTTCGTTGCCACCCGGACCGTTTTGCCTTGCCGTAACTCTTCCTTGATCCGCTCATAGATGAGCACGTTCGCATCGACTGCCATCCCAACAGATAAAAGGAAGGCTGCGATGACCTGTAAGGTAATCGTAGACCGAATCAAAATCAGCGTGCCGGCAAGTAAGAGGGCATACAGCACTAAGGATAAGCAGGCAATGACCCCGGGTCGGATATAGAGGACCAGGATTAAGAGGGCTAATAAAATACTCCCAATAATTGCAGCCTTAATACTCTTTTGAATGGCGTCAGGCCCCAGTTGCGCCCCGACAGTATTTTGTTCAACGACTTCCAGCTTAACGGGCAGGGCCCCTGCATTTAAAAGCATGGCTAAGTTAGAAGCGTCGTTTAAGCTTTCGAAGCCACCACTAATACTGGCTTCACCATTGGTAATCGGTTCTTGGATGAAAGGTGATGAGATTGGCTGACCATCGAGTTCAATCCGGATAACCCGTTGAGGGTCTCTCCCGGTCGGGAACTTAGCTACCAGGTCAGAGGTGGCCTTGGCAAAGGCATCTGCCCCATCTTTCTTGAATTTCAGGCTGACGCCAAACTGGTCGCCGGCCTGGATGGCCTTGTCATTGGTAATGGCCGATGCATTCTTTAGCTGTGACCCGTTTAAGACCACTTCACCGGTATCGGCCCGAACAAATTCCAATTTAGCAGTGGTGCCAATGAGTTCAATGGCCTTTTCCGTATCTTCGATCCCGGGTAGCTCAACAGCGATGCGGTTGGTCCCTTCGCGTCTGATTTCCGGTTCAGTTACCCCTAAACCGTTAACCCGGTTGGAAATAACCCCCATTGCATCCTGCATTTCTTCATCTGTGGTGCCCTTAGGTGCCTCCAACCGTATCTGGACGCCTCCTTGTAAGTCAAGCCCTAAGTTGGCATGACTCTTGTACACCGGTAACAGAACCACAATCGCTACTGCCAAAAGAACTACAACAGCAGCGACGATGGCTAAACCTCGCCGTTTCAAAAAAATCCCTCCCAAATTATATTATAGACAAAGGTCATTATAGACCTGAAAGCTTGAGTTGGCAAGCCTTTGCCCCCTCCAGCTTTTACTTAAATGATAAAAAAGACGCGAAACCTCAGGTTTTGCGTCTTTTATGCTAGACAGCCTCATTTGATTATTTTTCGTCATCTGCCTCAACGTCGTCAGCAACCTTTTCTTCTTCAATGGCTTCAAACGTTTCCGCATCAACAACAACGGTGTCTGCGCCATTTTTCTCTAAAACGGTGCTGATGGCCTGACGGGTTAATTCAACGGTTAGCCCTTCAGCAATTTCAACATAAGCATATTCATCGGTCAGGGCACGAATATAGCCGGTAATCCCACCAGCAGTAACGACATGGTCGCCGACAGTTAAGTTGGCCAGCATATCATTCCGCAGTTTCATCTGTTTCTTTTGGGGCCGCATGACGAAAAAGTACAAGAGCCCAAACATAGCCACCAGCCAAATCAGGGTGATGCTGCCGCCGGCAGCGTTTGTTGCAAAAATTGTCATAGTCTCCTCCTAAACCTTCATTTCATCACTAAACACTATATTGATCAAAGAAGCGCGCCCGAAAAGCCTGGTAGCGGTCATCTCGTAGGGCCTCTCTTAGATCCTCCATCAATTGGTTGAGATAATAGATATTATGTACAGACAAGAGCCGGATACCAAAGACTTCCTTTGCCTGGACGAGGTGACGGATATAAGCCCGGGAATAATGCTGGCAAGCGTAGCACTGACAGCCTTCCTGTAGGGGGCTAAAGTCGTCTTCATTTTTCGCATTCCGGATATTTTCTCGACCAAAGGGGGTCCAGAATGCCCCGTGCCGGGCAATCCGGGTGGCTTGGACGCAGTCAAACATGTCGATCCCGTAGCCGACCCCTTCTACCAGGTTATCCGGGTTGCCAACGCCCATCAAGTAGCGGGGCTTGTCTTTCGGAAGTTCATCTGCTGTGCGATCGAGCATGTCATACATAACTTCATTCGGCTCACCAACAGAGAGACCGCCAATGGCATAGCCCGGCAGGTCTACTTCCAGGGTCCGGTGGATACTTTCCAGGCGGAGGTCAGGGAACATCCCCCCCTGGACAATGCCAAACAGGGCCTGGCCCTCATTTTCATGGGCAGCTGCACACCGCTTCAGCCAGCGGTGGGTCCTCTCCATGGACTGGCGGGCATAAGCTTCATCCGCATCGGCCGGGGTGCATTCATCAAAGGCCATGATAATATCTGCCCCCAGGGCGTTTTCAATGGCCATGACCGATTCCGGTGTAAAGAGGTGCTTGGATCCGTCCAAGTGAGACCGGAAAAGAACTCCTTCTTCCGTAATCTTACGGAGGGCCCCCAGGCTAAAGACCTGGAAACCACCACTATCGGTCAGGATGGGCCCCTGCCAATTCATAAATTGGTGCAAGCCCCCGGCTTTTTTTACCAGCTCGTGGCCGGGCCGGAGGTATAAGTGGTAGGTATTGGCCAGGATAATCTGACTCTTGGCTGCCTTGACTTCCTCAGGCGACAGGGTCTTGACCGTCGCCTGGGTTCCTACCGGCATAAAGGTTGGGGTCTGAATCACCCCATGGGGGGTATGCAGCCGGCCTAACCGCGCCTTGGAATCCGATGTATCCTGTAACCGTTCAAATTCAAATGCCATTGGTCCTCCTATCGAATAAACATCGCATCGCCAAAAGAGAAAAACCGATATCGCGCGGCCACCGCTTCTTCGTAGGCCTTTAAGATGGTCTCCCTGCCGGCTAGAGCAGAGACCAGCATCAGGAGGGTGGACTTGGGCAGGTGAAAGTTGGTGATCAGGGCATCGGTTACTTGAAAGGTATACCCAGGATAAATAAAAATATTCGTCCAATCCCTCCCTGCCTTCACTTTTCCCGCTTCTACAGCACTTTCAACGGTACGGACACTGGTCGTTCCCAGGCAGATAATCCGCCGGCCCTCACTTTTGGCCCGGTTGAGTTGGTCAGCTGCCTGGGGCGTCACTTCATAAAACTCGCTATGCATCTGGTGGGCCATGGCATCCTCTTCCTTAACCGGTTGAAAGGTGCCCAGGCCAACATGCAAAAGGACCTCGCAGATGTCTACGCCCTTGGCTTTAATCGCCGCTAATAGCGCGCTGGTCATATGGAGACCTGCCGTTGGGGCGGCCGCTGACCCACTCTGCTGGGCATAAACCGTCTGATAGCGATTGGGGTCATCCAGCTTTTCATGAATATAGGGGGGCAGGGGCATGGTGCCCAGGTCTGCCAGGACTTCTTCAAAAATCCCCTCATAGTGGAAGGCCACGAGTCGCCCGGCATCAGTGACGCCAACGATTTCCGCCTCTAAACGGCCATCGCCGAAGCTAATCCGGGCCCCGGGTTTGAGGCGTTTACCCGGCCGGACCAGGCATTCCCAAGAGTCTGGCCAGTCGGTAGACCGCTTCAAGAGCAGGACTTCTACCGCTGCCGTTCCCCCTAGCTTCTGCCCAATGAGCCGGGCAGGGATGACCTTAGTCGTATTCAAGACCAGGATATCACCAGCGTTTAACTCGTCTAGTATATCATAGAAATGATGATGGGTCACCTTCCCCGTATCCTTATCCAGGACCATCAATCGCGATGCACTTCGCTGGTCTAAGGGGTGCTGGGCAATCAGTTCTTCCGGTAGATCATAGTCAAAGTCTGACGTTTTTAACACAATCACTGCCACCTATCTTAATAAGCGCATTAGCAAGCTTAGAACCACACTAATGACAATACAAGAAACAATTGGAAAGAAAAAGGTCCCATGGTCACCTTCAATGACCAGGTCCCCAGGTAAACGGGGAATCCCCCGTCCGCCTGCCTCGAAAAACCATATCAGGCCACCGAGGCAAACAAGAACCAGTCCCAGGCCGACGAGCATCTTACCCATCTGCCGACCCCCTATCCGTTGGAGGTATAGTCAGACCCAGGTGCTTATAGGCCAGCGGGGTGGCCATCCGGCCCCGCGGGGTCCGGTTAATAAAGCCCTGTTGCAGGAGGAAGGGCTCACACATATCCTCCAGGGTCCCGCTATCCTCATTTAAGGTCGCCGCCAGGGTATCCAGGCCAACCGGTCCACCGCCATACTTGAGAATAATCGTTTCCAGGAATAAGCGGTCCACCTGGTCCAGGCCCAGCCGGTCAATTTGCAGGGTATCCAGGGTCGCCTTGGCCAGGTCCTCGGTGATCACCCCATCCGCCTGGACCTGGGCAAAGTCCCGGACCCGCCGCAGCAAGCGGTTGGCAATCCGTGGGGTTCCCCGGGCCCGCCGGGCCAGCTCGCCGGCCCCGGTTTCCGTAATGGGCACCTGCAAAAGGGCTGCACTCCGCTTGATAATCTCTTCCAAGTCCCGGTGGCTATAAAAGTCCAGCCGTTCAATGACCCCAAACCGGTCCCTTAAGGGAGCCGCTAAAAGGCCTGCCCGGGTGGTAGCCCCAATTAAGGTGAAGGGGGCCAGGTCCACCCGTAAGGTTCGGGCTGCCGGCCCCTTCCCCATAATGATGTCCAGGGCATAGTCTTCCATCGCCGGATAGAGCACTTCCTCGACACTCCGGTTAATCCGGTGAATTTCATCAATAAAGAGGATGTCCATGGGCTCCAGGTTGGTCAAGATAGCTGCCAGGTCCCCGGGTCGCTCAATAGCCGGGCCGGAAGTCACCCGCAGCTGTACATGCATTTCATTGGCAATGATTTGTGCCAAGGTGGTTTTACCGAGGCCCGGGGGACCATAAAAGAGGACGTGGTCCAGGGCCTCCCCCCGGTCTTTTGCCGCTTGGACATAGATATTCATATTTGCTTTCACCCGGTCTTGACCGATGTATTCGCTAAAGGTCTTGGGCCGGATGGATATATGTTCTAGGTCATCGGGCAGCTCTTGGGGGGATATAATTCGCTCATCGCGCACGCCTGTCAACTCCTATGCTTACCAAGTAAGGTTAAGGCTTCTTTTAAAAGGGCCGATTCGTTCTCTTCCTCTTTGGATAAGAGGGGACGGACCGCCTCTATTTCGACCATTTGATAACCGAGGCCGAGAAGGGCGTCGGTCACCACATCCAAGGCTGATGAAGGGGCCACCACTTGGTCGGGTGCCCATTCTTCAGGTAAGTCTGCCGGGTCAAAGGCCTGTTCCAGTTCTAAAAGAATCCGTCCGGCGGTCTTCTTACCGCAGCCGGGGAGCTTCAAGAGGGCCTTCTCATCCTTAGCCAAGACAGCCCGGATGATCTCGTCTGCTCCTGCAGCCGCCACCATGGTGACTGCACTTTTAGCCCCGATTCCTGTAACAGACCGCAGCTGGTGGAAGACATCCCTATCTCTGCCGGTCTCAAAGGCGTAGAGTTCAATGGCATCCTCTCGCACATTGGTATAGGTATAGACAGATAAGTCCTCACCCACCTGGAAACGAACCCGGGGGTCACAGCCAAACTGGAGCTCATAGCCAACGCCGCCCACCATAAGGATTAAACTTTTCGCGTTTAGAGCAAAAACCTTCCCTGTTAGGTAGCCAATCATTTAAAGCCCTCCCCTCATATGCGCATGACAGATAGCAATCCCCAGGGCATCGGCGGCATCGTCCGGCTTGGGCGTGTGGTCCAAGTGCAGGATTTCCTTGACCATCCGCTGGACCTGTTTTTTTTCTGCCATCCCATAGCCAACCACCGCCCTTTTGACCTGCATCGGCGTATATTCGCCAATGGGAATCTGGTGCCTTTCAGCCTGTAAAAGAAGGATGCCCCGGGCCTGGCCGACCGTAATGGCGGTGGTCGTATTCCGGCCAAAGAAAAGCTTTTCGATGGCAATTTCGTCAGGCCTAAAGCGGTTGATCACTTCGTCAATTTCATTATAAATGGTCAATAACCGCCGGCTCATCGCGTCTTCAGCCGGCGTTGTGATGGTACCGTAGCAAACCCCGGTAACCCTTCCCCGTAAATAGCGGATAACGCCATATCCGGTCGTGGCCGTCCCTGGGTCAAGTCCCAAAATAATCATGGCGCCTCCGTTCTAAAAATACATCATCTTATCTATTTTAGCATATTCATACAGGCCGCTCAAATATCCGCCCGCCTGGTTACCTTGTCAATCCGCTCCCCATGCTTGTGGCTAATAGGTAGGATGGTCACCAGGAAGGTGTAGATTTCCAACCGCCCAATGATCATCAGGACGGCGTCGTAATACTTGAGGGGAGTGGCCAGGTCGGAAAAACAGGTGTAGCCCCCCGGTTCAGAAAAGAAGGCGCCCCCGTTCCCAATGCAGGTGGCCGACATGGATAGGGCCTCCATATGGGATACGTCAAAAAAGCTGTTAATCATGGTCCCCACCAGGAGAAAGGCCACATAGAGGAAGAAAAAAATCCCGGCATTGGTAGCCACCCGGGTTGGCAGGGCCGTATCCCCGACCTTGATACTGGTGACCACCCGGGGGTGGATAATCCGTTGGAGTTCATTTTGGGTCTGCTTCAGCATGATAAGGATCCGTTCAACCTTCATCCCTCCGCTGGTCGACCCGCTACAGCCCCCGATGACCATCAGAATTAGGAGGATGTACTGGGTGAAAAAAGGCCAGTGCAAAAAGTTATCGTTGGTGTAGCCGGTCGTAGTGATAACCGATACCACTGAAAACAGGGCATACCGAAAGGCCGTACCGGCACCATTAACATGGTAAAGGGCCAGGTAGACGAAGGATAAAAGGGTGGCGATAGCGATAATGCTCACATACAGGCGAAATTCCAAGCTTTTAAAGGCCAGCTTAATGGACCGCTTGGCAAAAATCCGGTAAATCAGGATAAAGTTCATCCCGCCAATAAACATAAAAACGATGGTCACCCATTCTGCCGCCGGGTTTTGTAGGCCGCCAAAGCTAGCATCCATGGTCGAGTAACCGCCGGTGGCAATAGTCGTCATGGCATGGTTGATGGCATCAAACCAGCCCAGGCCACATATTTTCAGGGCTAGGGCGTTCAAAAGGGTCAGGATGACATAGGCATACCAAAGACGTTTGGCATTATCCGATATCCGCGGGCTGATTTTTTCCTTCATTTGGCCAAACTCAGCCTTAAAAAGCTGCATACCGCTGACGCCTAAGCTGGAAAGAATGGCCACAAAAAGGACGACAATCCCCATCCCGCCTAGCCATTGGGTCATAGACCGCCACAAAAGCATGCTTTCCGGCAGGACTTCCACACTGGGTAGGACATTAATGCCTGTAGCCGTAAAGCCGGATGAGGCTTCCAAAAGGGCATCCCCGAGTTCCGGATAGTAGCCGCTCAAGGCAAAAGGCAGGGCCCCAAAAAAAGAAGCGGCAAACCAAGTGATGGTTACCAGCCAAAGTCCTTCTTTAATGCCTAGGTTTCCCCGCGCCTGCCTAAAGGCAAAGTACAGGGTGGCCCCGGAAATCAAGGTGATAATAGCGCTGATGGTAAAAGCTGCTGTATCCATCTCAATTTCTTTATAGGATATGATAAGTGGAACGAGCATGGTGCCCCCAATTAAAAGGAGAATCCGCCCCAATGCTGCTAAGACAATCTTATAATTCATCTCTTCCTCTATTATCTAAACAAGCGCTTTAACTTCTTCATAGATGCTTTCGCTACAAATATATTTAAATTATCCTCAAATAAGAGCACATCATTCCCTGTGGGGATAATGACCTGCCCGTCCCGTAAAATAGAGACCACAATGACCCCCTTGGGGAATTTGATATCCTTAATGGCCTGGTTGGCCAGGGGGTGGTTTTCGCGGTCAATAATGAGCTCGATAATCTGGGCAAAGCCGGTATTGACTTCGGCCATGGAAATCAGGGTCCCCTTTTGAATGAAGCGCATAATGGCCTCACTGGTGAGTAACCTGGGGCTGACCGATACATCTATCCCGACCGATTGAATCAGGGGCAGGTAGTCGCTCCGTCTAATCTGGGCGATGGTCTTTTTGGCTCCCAGCCGCGACCCCATCAGACAGGTCAAGACATTCAGCTTGTCGTCTTCTGTGGTACTGACGAGGATGTCTACTTCATCAATGCCCTCTTCCTGCAAGATGTCAATGTCACTGGCGTCCCCATGGAGGATGATGGTCGTATCCAAAAGGGCGGACAGGCGCTCACAGCGGGCATAATTCTTTTCAATGATGGTAACCCGGATATTGGTCGGTTCCAGGTTTTTGGCCAGGTAGTAACCGGTCCGGCCACCACCGAGAATCATGACCTGTTCCACCGGGCGCCGGTTAATCCCCATAGACTTTTCTACCGCTTCCATGTCCTCTGTCCGGGAAATCAGGGTAAGCCGGTCGCCGGCTAAAATGATATCATCCCCATTTGGGATGATCAGGTCTCCATCCCGCAGGATCGAGGTAATCAAAAAGCGGTTGGCCCCAGTGAGATTTTTGAGCATCACATTGACAATAGAGGCCTTCTCCGGCACTTCAATTTCCAGGAGCATGACCTGCCTGGCGTCAAAAAAGTTAACGTTTAAGGCCTCCGGCACCTGGACATAGTTGGTAATGGCGTTGGCTGTAACCTGTTCCGGGTTGATGAAAAAATCAATGCCCAGGGATTTGTTGGCTTTCAGCAAGGCATCCTGGGCGTATTCAACATTCCGCACCCGGGCCACTGTACAGTCAGCTCCGCGCTGCTTCGCAAACATACAAGCCAACATATTGACTTCATCGCTGTCGGTCACGGCAACCAGCAGGTTAGCTTCCTTTAAGTTTAAGTTTTGCTGAAAGCGGGGGCTGGCGCCATTGCCAACCAGAACCTGGACATCCAAGTTATCATTAACGGTATCAGCCCGGTCCGGGTCTCGTTCAACAACGATAACATCATGTTCCTGGTCAGAAAGCATCTCAGCCAAGCTGAAACCAACCTTCCCGGCACCGATGATGATTGCTTGCATGGTTTGCACCTCCTATCTTTTAACAGTGTATCATTGATCCCGAGAATTTCAAGAGAAAAGAGCCCCACCAGTGTAGCTGGCACAGGGGGCTCTATCTGTTTATTCTATGTCTTCTACTTCTTCCGGCTCTACCAGTTCTTCAATTAAATCCTTGAGCTGGTCGAGGCCAATACCTGATTCAGCGGAAAAGATCAGGGGCTTTTTGGGGCTATCCAGAGCCCGCATAATCTTACTGGTATGGGCCTGCCATTTCCCCTTTGGGACCTTATCGGCCTTGGTTGCCACCACAGCCACCGGCAGGTCCTGGTCCATCAGCCAGTTAAACATGGCGATGTCATCCTTAGAGGGCTCATGGCGGATGTCGATTACCTGGAGGACCAGGACCAGGGGGACCCGGTTAGCCAGGTACTTTTCAATAAAGGCCTGCCACTTTTCCTTTTCTGTTCGGCTCACCCGGGCATAGCCATAGCCCGGACAGTCCACCAGGTAAAAGGGGGCAATGTCCGACTGGATGGCATAGTAGTTCAACTGCTGGGTCTTACCCGGCTGGGCACTGGTCCGGGCCAGGTTTTTCCGGTTGATGAGCCGGTTGATTAGAGAGGACTTCCCAACATTGGACCGGCCTACCAGGGCGATTTCCGGAAAGCCGTCATCCGGATACTGGCTTGGTCCCACAGCGCCGCGTAAAAAGCTGGCTTTTTTAATCTGCATACTTCCTCCTAAACGAGGGCTTGACGAAAGACATCGTCAATGGTTTCGCACAAGTGGAAGGTCAGGTCCTTCCGTACGGATGCCGGGATATCATCGATATCGTCCTTATTGTCCTTGGGCAGGCAAATGGTCCGGCAACCGCTCCGGTGGGCAGCAATGACCTTGTCCCGGATGCCGCCAACAGCCAGGACCTTGCCCCGGAGGGTGATTTCCCCGGTCATGGCCACATCTTTCCTGATTTTCCGGCCACTCAAGGCTGAGACCATGGCTGTTGTCATGGTTATCCCTGCAGAGGGGCCATCTTTAGGCACCGCCCCTTGGGGAATGTGAAGGTGGAGGTCTCTATCCACGTGGAAGCCGGCCGGCAGGTTCATCTTTTCCTGCAGGCTCCGAACCACTGCCAGGGCCAGGTAGGCGCTTTCCTGCATGGTTTCCCCCATCCGACCGGTGAATTTTACGTGCCCCTTGCCAGGCATGGTCTGGCATTCGATTTGGAGAATTTCTCCGCCTAGGCTAGTCCAAGCCATGCCGACAGCTACACCCACATCATCTTGTTCATCGGTGATGAGGTGCTTAACCAGGGGCTTGCCGAGGTAGGATTCCAGGTTCCGTTTCTGGATGCGAACGATTCCCTCTGTTTCTCCACTGACCACCTGACGGGCCACCTTCCGGCAGACGCTCCCAATCTTCCGCTCCAGCTCCCGGACACCGGCTTCTGCGGTGTATTCCCGGATCATCCGGAGCAGGGCCCCGTCAGAAAAACTGACCTGGTCTTTGCTCAAGCCTTGGTCGGTAATCTGCCGCTTAACCAGGTAGCGCTTGCCGATTTCCATCTTCTCTTCTTCGGTATAGCTGGGCATCTCGATGATTTCCATCCGGTCTCGCAATGGGCCGGGGATGGTTTGGGTGGTGTTGGCGGTGGTAATAAAGAGGACCCGGGACAGGTCAAAGGGCAGGTCCAGGTAATGGTCCTTAAAGGTATTGTTCTGGGCAGGGTCTAAGGCTTCCAGTAAGGCTGAAGCCGGGTCCCCCCGGAAGTCCCTGTTTAGCTTATCGATTTCATCTAACAGGAAGACCGGGTTGGCAGAACCGGCATCCTGCATCCCGGCCATAAGACGGCCGGGGAGGGCACCGACATAGGTCCGCCGGTGACCGCGGATTTCAGCCTCATCCTGGACCCCACCGAGGGCCAGGCGAACATATTCTCGGCCGGTGGTCCGGGCAATGGACTTGGCCAGGGAGGTCTTCCCGACCCCGGGCGGCCCCACCAGGCAGATGATGGACCCCTTGCTTTCGCCATGCAGGGTCCGAACGGCCAGGAATTCTAAAATCCGGTCCTTGACCTTTTCCAGTCCATAGTGGTCTTCATCCAGCACCGCCTCAGCCTGGCGGATATCATGGTTTTCCTCACTATAGGTTCCCCAGGGCAGGTCTAGAACGAATTCAAGGTAGTTGACCAGGTTGCCATAGTCAGGAGTCATGGTGGACAGGCGGGCTAAGCGGTCTAATTCGCGGTTTAGCTTGGTCTTGATATCCTCATCGGCCTTGAGGTCCGCAATGGCCGTCCGGTAAGCCGTGATGTCTGCTTCCTTATCGGCGCTTTCACCTAGTTCTTCATTAATGACCTTGATCTTTTCCCGTAAATAGTAGTCCTTTTGAGACTTGTCCAGGGCTTTTTTGAGCTTATTATTAATGTCCGCTTCCAGGGCAATGAGTTCATTTTCCTTCACCAGGTGACGGACGATGATGGCCAAGCGGGCTTCCAGCTTGGGCTCGGCTAAGATGGCATACCGGTCTTCCAGGTCGGAAAAGAGAATGGAGGCCAGGTAGTCTACCTGCGCTTCATAGCCGACTAAGTCGCCATAATGATTGAGCTGGTCCTGGTTTACGGCTCCGGATAGCTGGGTGAATTTAAGGACTTCTTCATTGAGCCGACGGGCATAGGCCTCGAGGGTATTATCCGCCAGGGCATTGTCAGGCAGCTCTGTATAGAAGGGCTTCCAGAGGGCCTCCAGGTGGGGGTCCTCCTGGTTTAATTGGACCAGTTCAACCCGCTCGATGACTTCAACCACAATCCGCATACCGGAAATGGCCCCGGCCGGTACGATTTCTTTAATTTCTGCCAGGGTCCCCACCGGGTAGAGATCATCATAGGTTGGTTTCTCTGTTTCCAACTCCCGCTGGGTCAAAAGAACCACCCGGCCCCCAACCCCTGCCTCTTGAATGACCTTTTTAGACATCATCCGTCCAATGTCCAGGGTCATGTCTGAGCCCGGAAATAAGACCACCTGTCTCAGCGGAAGGGCACCGGAAATCCGGACCGGATCCTTTGGGCGAGAAGCGTCATGGTATTCGTTCGGTGACTTGTTCAAGGTATCACTTCCTTTAAAAAATGCCTTGCAAGGAGTCGCTTGCAAGGCATGAGATTAGTTCTCGGCTGAAGTTAAAATGACTTGGGTATCCTTTTTCCCCCGGATGACATCGGCATCAATCACGATGCGTTCGACATCTTCCCGGCTGGGGACCTCGTACATGACATCCATCATGACATTCTCCAGGATAGCCCGTAAGCCACGTGCACCTGTTTTACGTGCTAGGGCATCTTCTGCAATAGCATCCAGGGCATCATCAGTAAATTCCAGCTCCACATCGTCTAAAGCCAGGAGCTTTTTATATTGCTTGATTAAAGCATTTTTAGGCTCAGTCAGAATCTGCTTGAGCGCGCCCTTGTCTAAATTATCCAAGGATACTAGGTAGGGCACCCGCCCGATAAATTCGGGAATAAGCCCGTATTTCAGCATATCTTCCGGTTGGACCTGGTGTAAAACCTGGTCCTTATGCACAGTGCGGTCTTCTTCCGACTTGTCGGTATTAAAGCCCAGGGCCTTGTGGCCAACCCGTCGTTCAATGATTTTGTCGAGGCCGTCAAAGGCGCCCCCTAAGATAAAGAGGATATTGCTGGTATCCAACTGGATGAACTCCTGGTGGGGGTGCTTCCGTCCGCCCTGGGGTGGAATATTGGCTACTGTTCCTTCGATAATCTTCAACAGGGCTTGCTGGACCCCTTCACCGGAGACATCTCTGGTGATGGAGACATTTTCCCCTTTCCGAGCGATTTTATCAATTTCATCGATGTAAATAATCCCGCGACCGGCCGCTTCCAAGTCAAAGTCAGCAGCCTGGAGAATTTTAAGCAGGATATTCTCCACGTCTTCCCCAACATAGCCGGCCTCCGTCAAAGAGGTGGCATCTGCAATGGCAAAGGGCACCTTTAAGATTCGGGCCAGGGTTTGGGCCAGGAGGGTTTTACCGCTCCCGGTTGGCCCAATCAGGCAAATGTTGGTTTTTTGGAGCTCTACATCGTCTTCAGGGTCAAGCTCATGGTTAATGCGCTTGTAATGGTTATAAACCGCCACAGACAAGGCCTTCTTCGCCTCATCTTGGCCAATGACATACTCATCTAAAACGGCCTTGATTTCACTGGGCTTTAAGGCTTCGATTAAACCAAGGGTTTCCAGGTCTTCCTGGTGTTCATTGCTGAGAATATCATTGCAAAGGTCAACACACTCATTACAGATAAATACCCCGGGGCCCGCTATTAATTTTTTGACCGCATCTTGCGGTTTGCCACAAAAAGAACAATGGAGTTCTTCCTGGCCGATATTATTATTACTCAAAAAACGATCCCCCTAAAGGTTTTTAGTCGTGGTTTTCAATGACCTTATCAATTAACCCGTATGCCAAGGCGCTGTCAGCGCTCATAAAGTTATCGCGTTCTGTATCGATTTCCACCTTTTCCAGTGGTTGGCCGGTCATCTCAGCTAAGTTTTCATTGAGCTTTTGGCGAATCCGCAAAATTTGCTCAGCATGAATTTTAATATCCGAGGCCTGACCAGAGGCCCCACCGGACGGCTGGTGAATCATGATTTCACTATTGGGTAGGGCGAACCGTTTCCCCTTCTTGCCGGCAGCAAGTAAAAAGGCCCCCATACTGGCTGCCATGCCGATGCAGATGGTCTGGACATCAGGCTTAATATAGCGCATGGTGTCGAAAATAGCCATACCGGCGGTGACAGAACCGCCCGGGCTATTAATGTAGAGATAGATATCTTTTTCCGGGTCATCTGCTTCTAAGAAGAGCAGCTGAGCAACTATAGCATTGGCGGAAGCATCATTGACTTCGCCGCCAAGGAAAATAATTCTATCTTTTAAAAGGCGAGAGTAGATATCATAAGACCGTTCACCTTGACCAGTCTGTTCGATGACATAGGGTACTAAAACACTCATGTTGTATTTCCTCCTTTGTTAAACAAAACAGGCTATCTACAACTAATTACCCGATTTTTGCATTGTCTAAAAGGAAATCAATGGTTTTTTCTAAAACCATATTCCGGGAGATGCTGTCCCCTTGGCCCTGCATGATGAAGGCCCGTTTGATATCTTCTTTTTTCATTTGATACATGTCTGCCAAACGGTCAAATTCCGCTTCGACTTCTTCTTCATCAACGGTGATGTTTTCCGCTTCTGCAATGGCTTCCAGGACAATGGTTGCCTTAACAGATTCTTCAGCCCGTTTTTTGAATTCACCGCGTAAGCCTTCCATGTCGCCACCGGTCAATTGCAGGTATTGTTCTAATTCAATCCCCTGGTTGCGCATGCTGTAGGCCATTTCATTGATGTAGTTGTCAGTTTCTTTTTCCACCAAGGATTGGGGAGCAACGACGTCGGAGTCTTCAACGACCTTTTCGGTGATCTTATTTTTATATTGGTTTTGAGTGGATTCTTCCACTTGCTTGGTCAGTTCTTTGCGGATGTCTTCCTTATATTCATCCAAGGTATCAAATTCGCTGACGTCTTTAGCGAATTCATCATCCAGGTCGGCCAGGACCTTCCGTTTGATGTCTTTAACGGTTACGGTAAAGACCACTTCCTGGCCGGCTAAGTCTTCAGCATGGTATTCTTCCGGGAAGGTCAGGGGGATGTCTTTCGTTTCCCCAACTTTCATGCCTACCATCCCATCTTCAAAGCCCGGGATAAAGCTGTTGGAGCCGATGACCAGGTCATAGTTTTCGGCGGTGCCGCCTTCAAAGGCTACGCCGTCTTTCTTCCCTTCAAAATCCAGGGTAACGCTGTCGCCTTGTTCAACACTGGCCCCTTCCGGCGCATCTTCCAGGAGGGCGGTCCGGTCTTGAGCGCGTTTTAGTTCAGCTTCGACCATTTCGTCGCTGACTTCGGTATCCAGCTTTTCTAAGGCAATGCCCTTATAGTCCCCTAAGGCAACTTCTTGCTTGGTATCGACAACGACCTTAAAGATAAAGGGTTTATCCAGTTCAAGCTGTTCAACATCAAAGCTCGGTTCACCAATGGGTTTGATGGCATCGTTGTCTTTAATGGCTTCTAAGTAAGCCGGATAAACAACTTTTTCAGCAGCATCATAATAGAAGAAATCCTTACCATAGTGTTGTTCGATTAAAGCCTTAGGCGCCTTACCCTTGCGGAAACCAGGGATGGCAATTTTGTTCTTTTGTTCTTTATAGGCATCTTGTACCGCTTTATCAAAGACATCCTGGTCTACTTCAATGGTGAGTTCTTTGCGAACTTTATCAAGATCTTTAACTTCTAATTTCATAACTTTCCTCCTAAACAGTTCCAGCTGCATACTTGCGACATCATGGTTGGTTATAAAAAAAACTGCAACCATTGGTCGCAGTTAATTAAGCGGAAAACGAGATTCGAACTCGCGACCCTCGCCTTGGCAAGGCGATGCTCTACCACTGAGCCATTTCCGCATGTGCGGGTGAAGGGACTTGAACCCCCACGTCGTGAAACGCCAGATCCTAAGTCTGGTGCGTCTGCCAATTCCGCCACACCCGCAATCTTCAAGGGCCACACCACAATCGTGGCCGTTGACGGACTTTATAATACTACATGAGGCAAATGGTGTCAAGGGATTTGTCGTTTTTTCGTATAGAAGCCATTAGCTGTTTTTTGCCGGGGCCAGCTCTAATTCAGCCTGATTTTGAGGCCTTTATTAAGCTATCCCCCGCTCTCCCCCCTTCAGCTTTCTTCATCCTGGTCAGCCAAGGCCCTGATAGCCTGATCGAGGTATATATCCCGGTCCAGCCGGATTTCTTCTGTGGGAGCCGGCGGTGGAGCGGGCCGGTTCCCGAGCCAGTCTGCCTGGGTCTGGACCTGGCTTTCCAGGGCCATCTGATCAACAAGGTCTTTTAACTTTTCTCCGGATCCGGCTTCTGGCCGGTCTTCCTCAGTCAGGTCATCGATAAAGGCGTAGACCATCGCTTGTAAAATCGTTTTTGGAATATCCATAGCCAACCTCCTTAGCGCTGCTCATATAAGACGACTTGACCATTTGCCGGCAAGGCACTACAAGCCAATAAAGGAAAAGACCCCTGCCGTGGCCAAACTGACCAGGGCCGCGGCAATACAAACCCCTAGAAAGATAGACGGAATGGCATCCCGGAGCCGCATATTTAAAATCGTCGCGACCAGGGCCCCTGTCCAGGCCCCGGTCCCCGGCAAGGGAATGGCCACCAGGATGCAGAGGCCAAGCCAGCGGTATTTTTTGACGGTTTGACTTTTTAAGTGGGCCCGGGTTTCCAGTTGGTCGGCCAGTTTGGCCAGCCGTGGAATCCCCTTCATCCAATTAAGGATACGCCGCATGAGGAGAAGGATAAAGGGCACGGGCACCATATTCCCAAGGATACTGGTGATAACCACCGGGATCGCCGGCATCCCTAAAGAGGCTCCCAGAGGAATGGCGGCCCTCAACTCCAGAACGGGTAGCATAGCCGTAATAAAGACGGTTAGGTAGCGGCCCAACTCAGATGATGCAAATTCAATCGGCATGGTCGCCTCCTTACAAAATCTCTCATCATCAAAATAAAAAGCGCCGAGTGGTGGACCACTCGGCGTCCTATTTTATTCACAATTAAGCAATGGCATCCACCATGTCACTGCCGGCAACATCCTGATCAATGCCCTTGACCCGCCATACAGAGGTGTAGTCAAAGTTCCAGCCATTGGTCTCCATATAGCCGTAAACAACGCCAAAGGTCCCACAGCTTTCCAGGGTTACCGGGGCGCCACTGGCATCTTCTCCCCAGTAAAAGGCTACGTGGCCGTCCCCTAGGATGATATCCCCGGGCTTAATGTCTTCCCAGCTGATTTGTTCCAGGTATTCGGTGTAGTTGGGTAGGGTATAGGTGGTAAAGGCCCAACTTTCGCGGGGCATAAAGCCGGCATCCATGAGGGCTGTGTGCACAAAGCTGGAGCAGTCGCGGTAACCATCGGTCATCCGTTGGGGTTGGCTATAGTGCCAGCCCAACATTTTCTCGGCTTCCTTTTTAAGCTGCAGGCGGCCGCTGGACGGGGAAAAGTCTTTCCAGCTCATAACCGACCCCTTGTAATAGCCGGTGGAGGCATCTACTGAATAAAGGGGGTTAGCAGCAATAAAGGCCTCATTAGAGGTCACCATGGGCTGCTGGAGGGTAGCATCCTCTTGGTCCGTCGGCAGGGGGACCAGGGCTACTTCATCAACCGTGTTTTCCTTTTCCTTGTGGTTGAGGATAAGACTTGCAGGGGCATCAGCCTGGTCTTCTTCTACTACAGCTGCAGGGCTGTTGGCCACTTCCTGACCGGCTGCTTCTGCTTCAGCGGCTGCAGGGGCAGCTTGGTCTGCCTTTTTGTCCGCCTTCGCCGAGGCTTCATTTTTATCATTCTTTTGGGCCTCAGCCTTACTAGCCTTTTTATCTGCCTCTTTGCCTTGATTTTTTTCGCTGTCTTTATTTGCCTTGCTGTCGTCTGCTTCCTTGGCAGCCTTTTTCTCTTCCTTAGCCGCTTCTTTTTCCTTTTCTTCAGCGGCCTTTTGTTCTTCTTCAGCCAGGCGTTTTTCTAGAGCTTCGACGTCTTTCTCATCGACTTCTTCGCCCTTTTGGTTGACAAAAATGTCCCGGCCATCTTTGACAATTTTATATATAACTGTGTCTTTATAAACCAGATAGGGCTCATCCTGGGCCTCAGCCGAAATCCCCGCCAGGGGGGATGCCAATAAACCCGCAATGGTAATAGCGCCAATGATTTTTTTAGCGGTTCCTTTCATCAGTCAGCCTCCGTCAATCTATAATGTCATATATCCATATATTAAGCGTCATCTTACATCTCTTACTATACCTGAACCAGCTGTATTATGCTAGACCTACAAGCAAGATTTTACTATTTCTCATAAAGTTAGCCGGGGCCGCCTAGGCAGTTCGGCCAGTCAGTTGGGCAGGTCCCTATTAACAAAAAAGACTGCCTAAAGGCAGTCTCTTGATTCCATATGCGCTATAAAGGACTCGAACCTTTGACACCCTGATTAAAAGTCAGATGCTCTACCACCTGAGCTAATAGCGCAAATGAAGTTGTTGTTTTGCCGAAGCAAACTGGGGTAGCAGGATTCGAACCTACGAATGCGGGAGTCAAAGTCCCGTGCCTTACCGCTTGGCGATACCCCAATAAAGGGTGGATGATGGGAATCGAACCCACGAGTGCCGGAGCCACAATCCGGTGCGTTAACCACTTCGCCACATCCACCAAAATAAACACGCGCCTGGAGGGATTCGAACCCCCGACCCTCGGATTAGAAGTCCGATGCTCTATCCAGCTGAGCTACAGGCGCAAAAGCTGGTCGGAAGCGAACACCGTAGCTTTCAGAATCCCGAAGGCGGCCGTTTCCTGTGTCGCGAAGACTATTTTAGCATAGACACCCGTAAAGTACAAGCCCATTTTTTACATTTTCTAAAAAAATAGCGGGTGATGGGAATCGAACCCACGTAGCTGGCTTGGAAGGCCAGAACTCTACCATTGAGCTACACCCGCATCAATTATCGGGGCGGAGGGATTCGAACCCCCGACCCCATGGTCCCAAACCACGTACGCTACCAAACTGCGCTACGCCCCGACAACACGGATAATTATAGCAAATTGTTTATGGGGCGTCAAGAAAAGATATTCCTAGGCCCCCCTCCCCTGCCCCATTAACAGGCCAAAAAGAATACTTCGGGGTGGCCTTGCGAAAGGCATTTGCACTTAAAGCCATCTAATTTGATGTTTGACCTTTATTTTACAGCCAAAATACGGTATCTTATAATTGAATAAATACTTCATATAATTAAGGAGGATTTTATGAGTACAAAAATCGGTATTAATGGCTTTGGCCGGATCGGTCGTCTGGTCTTACGGGCTGCTATGGAGCATCCTGAAGTTGACGTCGTCGCCTTAAACAGCACCTCTGATCCTGAAGGGACCGCGCGTTTATTTGAATTTGATTCCACCCACGGGCGCTACCAGGGTGATGTATCTTACGATGATGGCCACCTGATTATTGATAGCCACGCCATCCCCCTCTTCAGTGACCGGGACCCTAAAAACTTAGACTGGGGAAGATACGGCGCAGATATTGTCATTGATTCCACCGGTAAATTCAAGACCGTTGAGGCCGCTTCTGTCCACTTGGGCCAAGGGGCTAAAAAGGTCATTATTACCGCCCCCAGCCCAGATGCACAGATGATTGTTATGGGCGTCAACCAAGATGCTTATGATCCTTCTCAACCGGTTGTCTCTAACGCCAGCTGTACCACCAACTGCCTGGCGCCGGTAACCAAGGTCATCCACGACAACTTCAATATCGTTGCCGGCATTATGACTACGGTCCACTCCTTCACCAATGACCAGAAAAACTTAGATAACCGCCATAAAGACCCCCGCCGGGCTCGGGGCTGCACCCAGTCCATCATCCCCACGACGACCGGTGCGGCTAAAGCCATGGGCAAGGTAATCCCTGCCTTAGACGGTAAAATGAACGGCTTTGCCCTTCGGGTACCGACGCCGAACGTATCTTTAACTGACGTGGTCTTCCAATTAGAAGAAAGCCCCAGTGTGGAAGAAGTCAACGCCTTTTTAAAGGAAGCCGCTGAAGGCGAACTCAAGGGAATCCTTGGTTATTCCGACAAGCCCCTCGTTTCCATTGACTACAATGGCGATGCCCGGTCTTCCATTGTCGATGGCCTTTCCACAATGAAGGTCGGCGACCATTTGGTTAAAATCATTGCCTGGTATGATAATGAATGGGCTTACAGCAAACGCTGCGTTGACCTGGCCCATTTTATCAATGAAAAGTAAACAAGAATAAGAGCAAGCGCAAAGAGGCACCCTCCATTTTGAGGGTGCCTCTTTTGATGCTTAGGCTGGGGCCTATTTATGCTTCTTTTGCTGCTTTTTAAACCGGTCTTTCAGTTGATTGAGCCGGTCTGCTTTAGAAGGGCCGGTGGATTCCTGGGTATGGTGGGACCCCTCCATCTCCCGGTGCCACTTATCCTGGTCACGGGGCTTTTCGTATAAATTTTTACCCATCTTGCTCATCCTTTTCCTTCAATAAATCCATTAGTTTGCTTCGCCGGGCAGCTTGGCTGCCATTGGCAAAGCAACGAACGGTTTCGGTATTTTGAATGGCCACCTGCATGAGATCGTCCAGGCCCTCGATCCGGGCCTCTTCCCGGTGGCATTCCCGCCGCTTGGGCTTGGTCTTAGGCTCTTTAGGGACGAAAACAGTGCAGCAGTCTTCATAGGGTAGGACAGAGATATCATAGGTGTCAATGGCCTTGGCTATTTTTACCGTATCCAGCTTGTCATAGGTCAAGAGGGGCCTAAAAACAGGCATGGTCGTAACTTCATTGATGGCGTAAAGGCTTTCAATGGTCTGGCTGGCCACCTGGCCAATATTGTCCCCGGTGACCAGGGCCTTGGCATGGCGGAGGTCAGCCAGCTCTTCCGCGATGCGAAGCATAATCCGCCGCATCAGGGTAATCCGCAGGTTGCTATGGCAGTTGGCCCCTATGGCCTCCTGGATGGGGGTGAAGGGCACCAGGTGGACGTCAAAATGACCACTGTAGGCTGCCATTTTTTCGGCCAAGTGGAGGACCTTTTCTTCGGCCTGCTTGGAGGTATAGGGGTAGCTGTGGAAGTGGATCCCTTCTACGACCACCCCCCGCCGCATCATGAGCCAACCGGCCACCGGGCTATCAATCCCTCCGCTCAGGAGGAGTTGGGCCCGGCCACCGGTGCCCAGGGGCAGGCCGCCTAAACCCGGCCGCCGTTCAAAAAAGATATGGGCTTGTTCAAAGCGGATATCAATAGAAACTTCCAGATCATAATCCGTAAGGTTGGGGCTTAGCTGCGGGAAATGGGCCAGGATTTTTTCTGCAACCTGCAGCTGAAAGTCCATAGACCGGATAGGAAAGCGTTTATTGGCCCGGCGGACCGTCACCCGGAAGGTCTGGTCTGTTGCCGGGAGCTGGCCCAGCTCGGCCAGGACTGCTGCTTCAATCGTGGCCGGGTCCAGGTCTGTTGACATGACCGGGCTGTAGGTCGAAATCCCAAATACTCGGTCCAGGGCCGGGTAAAAGTCAGCCGGGTTCCGTCCATTGAGCGGGATAGACAGCCGTCCCTGCTCCCGGACCACTTCCGGTCGGTCGCCGATTTCCCGCTCCACTTGCCGCCGGATATTGTTGACCAGGGTCTTTAAGAATTGTTTTTGGTTCTTCCCCTTTAAGCCAAGTTCTCCGTAGCGGATAAGGATATGATCATAGGTCATATGGCTGTGCGCTCCTTTCTATATACGCCTGTACTTATTGTGCATTCTTGCGCCGGGGCGATTTTTTCCATTTATCGCTCTTTCCCTTGCCGTGGTCACCGTGCTTGCCCTTATTGTAGGACCGGTTTTTCCGGTTGTGGAAATTTTTATTCCGGGAGCCCTTGTGGCCTCTTCCACCCTTATGAGGGACACTGTTTTTAGAGTAAACCGGTTTTTCAGCCGTCAGGTTAATGCGCTTGGCTTCGAAATCCCGTTGGTCCCCGGTGGTGATTAGAGATAAGGCAGCCATCAGGGCATCCTGGGCACCATAGGTAGCAATCAGGTCTTCCGCCACCCAGCTCAATTGGTCAAATTCGCCATTTTCCAGGGCATCTACGACCTGGATGCGGAGGTTTTCCTGGCGGACCTGCTGGGTTCTCTGCTCAGTCGGCAGGGGGCTGCGGGCAATTTTGTGTTTGATGGTCCGTTCAATATAGGCCAAGTGATCTTTTTCCCGAGGGGTCACGAAGGACATGGCCAGGCCATCGTTGCCGGCTCGGCCGGTCCGGCCAATCCGGTGGACATAACTATCGGCATCTTGGGGCAGGTCAAAGTTAAAGACGTGGGTCACCCCTTGGACGTCCAATCCCCGGGCCGCTACGTCGGTGGCCACCAGGATATCGATTCTCTTCTCCCGGAACTTCCGCATGACCTGGTCCCGTTGGTACTGGCTCAGGTCACCATGGAGGCCTTCCGCCCGGAAACCGAGCTGCTGTAAAGCCCGGGTCAGTTCATCGACCCGGCGCTTGGTCCGACCGAAGACCATGGAAAGGTCCGGCTGCATCATATCCAGGAGCCGGGTAAGCAGGAGGAGCTTTTTATCTTCATAAACAATGAAGGCCTCCTGGTCAATGGCCGGGACCGTTAAGGTTTCCTGGCTGACCTTGACCATTTCCGGGTCCTTCATATAGGTTTCGGCAATCCGCTTAATTTCCGGCCGCATGGTGGCGGAAAACATCATGGTTTGCCGCTCTTCCGGGCATTCTTTCAGAATATCTTCGATGTCTTCGACAAAGCCCATGTTGAGCATTTCATCTGCTTCATCTAAGATGACCACTTTAATATCATTGAGACGGATGGTCCGCCGGCGCAAGTGGTCCTTTAACCGCCCTGGGGTGGCCACAATGATTTGCGGACGATTTTTCAGGGAAGAGATCTGCCGCTTGATATCCTGTCCCCCGTAAATGGCCAGGGAGTGCAGGGGCAGGTAGCGGGATAATTTATAGATTTCTTTCTCAACTTGGATGCAGAGCTCCCGGGTCGGTGTAAGAACCAGGACCTGCACCTTATCGTCATCATCAATCCGCTCTAAAAAAGGAATGGCGAAGGCCGTCGTTTTGCCGGTACCGGTTTGCGCCTGGCCGATTAGGTCACGGCCGGCCAGCCCCACCGGAATGGCCTTTTCCTGGATGGGCGTCAGGCTTTCAAAGCCCATGGCGTCAATGGCCTTTTTTAGGGGATAGGATAATTCTTCAATATTAAAACTCACATTTTCCTCCAAATTTATGATAGTGGAATACAAATATTTATTATACCATACTTTGCCTTATTTTAGTATTTTTTCAAATACAAAGCACACCGAATGGCAGCTGCTGACATTCGGTGTGCTGGCTATGCTTCTTTAGACTAGTCTTGGATAAATTTATCAAAGGGCCAGAAGTAGATGCCGCCCTGCAGAAAACGGACCTTATCAAAACCGGCCTGTTCCAGAATCAGCTGGGCTTCATAACCCCGGGTGGACAGGATACAGAAGAGGATAATCGCCTTATCCTTGGGCAGTTCATCGGCCCGGGCCCGTAATTCCTCGATGGGAATATGAGCCTGGTGCTTGGTTTTAAAGGCCCCCAGTTGGCTGACTTCATCATCGCAACGCAAGTCAACAAAGATGACATCATCCCGGTCTAAGAGCTCTAGGCATTCAAAGAAGCCAATCTGTTTGGCCCGGCCTTCAATGACGTTTTGGATAACATTGGCATTGGTCAAGAGGTTATCCACTGCAGAGGAATAGGGCGGCGCATAGGCCAAGTCCATATTCCCCATCTCATAGGCGGTCAGTTGGGGATTGGCAGACAGGGCGCCGGCCATGGTATCAACCCGCTTATCCACATTACCGGGACCAATAATCTGGACACCCAGGATGCGGGCGGTTTTCTTGTCAGCGACAACCTTAATCATCACCAGTTTTTTGCCTGGCATAAAGTGGGTGATATCCGGCCCCGGAACAATACAGGTGACGGCATCATAGCCCTGGGCCAGGGCGTCCTTTTCGGTCAGACCCACTTTACCGGCGGTCCAGTCAAATTGTTGGACCAGGCTGGTGCCTAAAACGCCGGGGAAGGTCTGGGTATTGCCCTGGGCAATATTGGTGCCGATAATCCGGCCGTGCTTGTTGGCCGTAGACCCCATGGGGGCAAAGGTCCGTTTACCGGTAATCCGGTGGTTGACCATAACGCAGTCGCCGCCGGCATAAATATCCGGGTCACTGGTCTGAAGGTATTCGTTGACGATGATTCCGCCATCAATTTCAAGCCCAGCTTCTTTCGCGAGGGCAACATCGCTGCGGACACCGGTGGATACCAGGACCAAGCCACATTCCAGCTCACCCTTATCGGTAACCACACCGCGGACAGCCCCTTGGTCATCCAGTTGGATTTCTTTTAAGGCGGTACCGGTCATGATATTGATATCTTCTGATTCCAGGTAGGCTTGTAAAACCGCTGCCATATCTTTATCGAGCATTTTCGGGAAAATCTGGTCTTCCATTTCAATAACGGTCACTTCCAGACCCCAGTCGGCGCAGGCTTCCATCATTTCCATACCGATAAGGCCACTACCGACGATAACGGCATGGTTGATCCCGGTTTTCAGGTGGGCTAAGATATCCTGGCCATCCTGGGGGGTCTTCAATTGGAAAACGCCTTCGCCATCCAGGCCCGGAATCGGGGGCTTGGCATTATAAGACCCGGTTGCTAAAACCAGTTTATCGTAATCTAAGACTTGCTCGCTGCCATCAGCGACATTTTTGACCGTTACCTTCTTACCTTCCCGGTCAATATGGGTGGCTTCATAGCCGAGCAGGGTATCGATATCTTTCGTTGCCTTCATGAATTCCGGCGTACGAACAGCATCCCAGGAGGTGGTCATCAGGTCGTTTAAATCTTTGACAGTGGCACCCACATAATAGGGGAGGCCACAACCGCCATAAGAAATCCAGTCTCCCTTTTCTACTAAAGTTACTTTGGCTTCAGGCATCAGCCGTTTGAGCCGTGCTGCAGCTTTGGGGCCACAGGCCACCCCACCGACTACAACAACATTTAAGGCATCACTCATGGTCATTCTCCTTTATAACTATATCATCAACAGTTAAATTGTTCTCCTTACTATTGTACATCAGTTAAGATGAAAACTCGAGAATTGGGCAAAAACTTCCATTATAATAGATAATTGATTGTATTACCATTTTCTATACAGCTATTGTCAACAGGGTGTTAAAATAAGTACTAAACCACTGAAAAATCTGATATGATAGACTCGTGAGACCAAGAACAAGCAGATGACCTGCCTTGTTCATCCGAAAATAGTGAAGTGTTTTCGGCGTCAAAAAAAGGAGGTAGTATAGTTATGTTGTTGACCCTATTCTGTTGGTTTGCCATCATTTTCTTTATTGCAGCATCTGTGCAGAAATTCCGCTATTATGCCAATAAGCCAATGCATGGTAGACAAGACCTTTACCCGATCCCCGGTGAAGATCCGGATCGTGTAGAGCATGGCGGTTCCTTCTATGAGGAGCAACGTTGGTATGAAAAACCACGTAAGAAAAACCATCGTGGTGAAATCATCGATATGTTGGCTGAAATGCTCTTCATTAAGAAACTGTTCCAAAAGCAAACCAAATTATGGTGGGTTTCTTACGCCCTGCACTTGGGTATCTACTGCATTATCGCCGCCATGGTGATTGGTGCAGCTTCTGTACTCTTACCCTTTACAGGCGTTTTAGCCACCTTGTTAGGTTTAGCTTTAACAGTTGCAGGCCTGGCCGGTGCCATCTTAATGACTATCGGTACCATTGGCCTCTTGGTTAAACGTATTGTTGACCATGAATTCCGCAACTACACCACGCCGCAGGAATACTTCAACCTAGCCTTCCTCTGCGCAGGTAGCGCAACGGGCCTGGCTGCCTTTATTAGCAACGGCTGCCGGTTCGGCTATGTTAAGAGTATCTTCAGCGACATGTTCCACTTTAGAGCTATTAAGGGGTTAAACAAAATCACCATTGTTCACGTTCTCATTTTCTGCGGGCTCTTAATTTACATTCCTTTAACAAAAATGAGCCACTACGCCGGAAAATTCTTTGCTTTCCACAGTGTACTTTGGGATAACCGTCCCAACTTACCGGGGAGCAAGGTTGAACAACAAATCATGGAAGAAGCTTCCATTAAGCCGAGCCCGGACATGCAATGGAGTGCCCCTCACTATCACCCGGCTCCGGAAGGCGACGAGAAAAAATAACCGCAGCTGCTTTAGTATAGAGGATTGGAGGACTTCAAATGATAGATGGACGTCAACTTCGCCCACGTGATATGGGTATCCGTGGGGAACAATTAACCACTGTCAATGATAAGAACCACCTCATGCCCCTACCGGCTCCCTTTGAAGACCCGGCCTCCTGGCCTGAGATTGAAGAAGCCAAACCGGAATGGCGTGAGAATTACTATGCTGACCTAGACGGCTTTATTGCCCTGGACGGCTTTAAACGCCCTGAAACCAAAGAAGAAGAAGACGAGATTGTCAATAAGTTTTTAAAGGGTCTTGAAAAGCTTCTGAACGATGAGGCCAATAAAGGGATGATCCAGGTTCTGGACCTGACCATGGAATATTGCGCCAAGTGTAACACCTGTTCAGATGCCTGCCACCTATTCGTGGCCACTGACCGCAATGAAATCTACCGCCCCACCTACCGGATCGATGTTTTACGCCGAATCATCAAGGGCTACATCAATCCGCCGAAAACCAAGCTCGGCCAGTGGAAGGCTAGATTTACCGGTGCCGATGTTGACCTGAACTGGGAAACCATCATGCGCCTGGCTGAAAGCGCCTACCGCTGCAATCTTTGCCGCCGGTGCGCTCAAGCCTGCCCCCTCGCTTTAGACAACGGGTCTCTGGCTAAGGAAATCCGCAAAATCTTCTCCCAAGAGTTAGATATTGCACCGAAGCCGATTCACGAACGTGGGGCTAAAATCCAGCTGAGAACCGGTTCTTCCACCGGTATCACCAAGGCTGCCTTCCTGGACACCGTCGAGTTCCTGGACGAGGACTTAAACGACCTCTACCCTGGCAACGACTACCAGGTCCCCATTGACAAGCAAGGGGCAGACATCCTGCTCATCCACAACGCCGGTGAATTCATGGCCTGGCCTGAAAACCCCATGGCCTTCGAAATTCTCTTCAATGAAGCCGGCCTTTCCTGGACCCTGTCCAGTGACATGATGGGCTATGACAACGTTAACTACGGGATTTGGTACGATGACAAAATCGCCCGTGACATTGCTACCCAGCAGCTGGCAGCCGCTAAGAAATTAGGGGTTAACCGGATTGTCGTTGGGGAATGCGGCCACGCCCACAAGGCTTTAACCGTCGTCAGTGACCGGTTTACCCCGGCCAAAGACCGGGTGCCTGTTGAAAGCTTCCTGCCCATGTTACGGGACTTAGTCCTGGGCGGCGCTTATGACCTGGACCCCTCCCGGAATGACTTTGCCGTTACCTTACACGACCCCTGCAACTTCGTTCGTCAAATGGGCGTCGTTAAACCCCAGCGGGACATCATCAATGCTGTTGTTCCCAAAGGCCGGTTCATGGAAATGTACCCCCATGGCGTCGATAACTACTGCTGTGGCGGTGGTTCCGGCTTTGCCATCATGAACAGCCTCAACTTCCCGGCCTACCGTGAAAACATCTCCACCCGGGTGAAACTGAAACAAATCCTGGATGCTTTCGGACCGGAAAATATCTACAATAAAGACCTGGTCAAGTATATCTGCGCCCCCTGCTCCAACTGTAAGGGGACCTTCCGCGAAATGCTCAAGTACTGGGGTCTCACTGAAAACTACAACTTCCAATACGCCGGCTTAGTCGAATTGGTTGTTAATGCAATGAGCAAGTTCGATAAGCCCTACTTCGAATTCTTACGGGATGACGAAGACGAATTTGCTATGATGTAAGTTTCAGCAAAACAAAAAGCGTTCTTGACTTGTCAAGAACGCTTTTTTCTATGCCTGGCAGCGGTACTTTCCAGGCAAAAAAGTCACCCAAGCAAAAAAAGAACTGCCCCCTCTTCCTGCAAAATGCCGGGTGCAGTTCTCTCAAGCTTGAGTGACTTTTTTATCTTTAAATGGCCGGTTTTTGCCACAAGAGGCAGGCAAAGGCCCCGACTTCAGTCTGAGATAGGCGCATCTCATTTTCCAAGGTGAGGTTTTCGGGCCCGGCAGTTGGCGGGATGAAGACCGACTCTTTGGCAGCCAGGAGGTAGTCCGGGAAGAGTTGTTTCATCTCCTCCATGGTCTTAAAGGCGGCCTGGTGGAAAACAGAGTCCTCCCGGGGCATATGGGTCTTGTATTCTTCGCCCCAGGATGAGTTGCCGGTGATGGTGCCGATCATGACATAGCCCCCGGGCCGGACGACCCGAAAACATTCTTCCAGGGCCTTTTCGGCCTCATGGACAAATTCAAAGAGGGCCATGGAGACTAGGCCGTCAAAACTATTGTCAGCGAAGTCCATATTGGTGATATCCATTTCATGAAAGCGGGGCGCCAAGCCGGCGAATTTCAACTTATGCTTAGCGATTTCCAGCATTTCAGGGGACAGGTCTATACCTGTCATGGCATGGCCGAGAAGGCTCATTTTCAAGGTAAACCGGCCGGTGCCACAGCCTGCATCCAGGAGGCTTTTGCCCAGATCGAGGGGCAAAATAGACAGGGCACATTCCGTTTCTCTGGCATCGACAAACCGCCCCAGGGGCGTTTCATACCAGGCGTCATATTCCTTTGATTTCTCTGCAAAGTCAGCCATGAGGTCTCATCCTTTCCAGCTCTTATTCAGCTGCGTGTTTGGCATACTTCTGCCGGTCTTGAAGGCGTAAAAAGCGTTTCCGTAACCGTAAATGATTGGGGGTGACTTCCAGGTATTCGTCCTGGGCCAGGAAAGCAATGCATTCTTCCAGGGACATTTTCCGCGCCCCTTTCAGTTGGATGGCATCATCTTTCCCGGAGGCCCGAGTATTGGTCAGTTTTTTGGTCTTGCAAACGTTAATGGGAACGTCCTGTTTGCGGTTGGCTTCGCCAATGACCATCCCTTCATAGACATCTACCCCGGCACCGATGAAGAGTTCGCCCCGTTCTTCGGCAGCCTTGAGGCCATAGGCTGTGGAGGTCCCGGTTTCAAAGGCGACCAGGACACCGCCATCCCGGGTGGAGAAGGCACCAGCAAAGGGACGGTGGTCTTCATAGGTGGCGTTCATAATCCCATAGCCATGAGTCAGGGTCAAGAAGTCGGTCCGGAAGCCGACCAGCCCCCGGGTGGGAACGATGAATTCCAAGCGGGTTTCGCTACCCCGGGGCATCATTTGCTGCATGACCCCATGCCGGCGGTTTAATTCATTCATGACATCGCCGATATAGGCTTCCGGAATATCCAGAGTAACGAATTCAAAGGGTTCACACCGGACGCCATCGATTTCCTTGTAGATAACCTGGGGCATGGAGACCTGGAATTCCAGCCCTTCCCGCCGCATTTTTTCAATAAGGATGGCCAGGTGGAGCTCGCCCCGGCCGGCCACCCGGAAGGCGTCTGCCGAATCGGTATCATTGACCTGGAGGGCAATGTCTGCCTCGCATTCCTTGAGCAGGCGCTCTCTCAGCTTCCGGCTGGTCAAGGGTTCACCGTCTTTACCGGCAAAGGGCGCATTATTGATTAAGAACCGCATTTCCAGGGTGGGTTCTTCTATTTCAATGAAGGGCAGGGGGTCTAACTGGTTCACATCGCAGATGGTCTCCCCGACATTAATCTCCCCTAGGCCGCCAATGGCGACAATGTCCCCGGCAGCGGCGGCCTCAATATCGACCTGCTTGAGGCCGGAGAACCCATAGAGTTTATTGACCCGGGTCTGGCGCACTGCTCCGTCTCGGCTCATGATGGCGACGGCATCCCCTACCCGGAGACTGCCCCGCTTGATGGTGCAAATCCCCATTTTACCGACATATTCATTGTAGTCCATGAGGGTAATCTGGGCTTGGAGGCTGCCGTCCCGGTCGCCCTTGGGGGCGGGGATGGTTTCAACGATTTGGTCCAGCAGGTCTTTGAGGTCTGTTTTATCGGAAAGGTTCGGGTCCTTGCTGCAGATCCCCTTGACCCCGATGGCATAGAGGACCGGGAAGTCCAGCTGTTCTTCATTGGCATCCAGGTCAATGAAGAGGTCATAAACTTCATCCAGGACTTCTGCCGGCCGGACAAAGGCCTTGTCCATTTTATTGATGATGACAATAGGCACCAGGTTGGCTGCCAGAGCTTTCTTGAGGACAAACCGGGTTTGGGGCATGCAGCCTTCAAAGGCATCTACAACCAAAATGACGCCATCGACCATGGTCATGATCCGTTCAACTTCACCACCAAAGTCGGCGTGGCCCGGGGTATCCACGATATTCATGCGAAAGTCTTTGTATTCTATGGAGGTGTTTTTGGCTAAAATCGTAATGCCTTTTTCCCGTTCAAGGTCATTCTTATCCATCACGCGTTCCGCAACATTCTCATTTTCCCGGAATGTCCCACTCTGCTTGAGCAGTTGGTCAACGAGGGTGGTTTTCCCATGGTCAACGTGTGCAATGATGGCTATATTTCTGATTTTACTTTCTTCTCGCATATGGCCTCCTAGCCTGAAAGAAAAACACCCGAGCAGGCAGTCCTGTTCGGGTGAGTGGATTATTCTTCATCCTGTGCAGCTGTCGTTGCCGGAACTTTTTCGGCACCGACTACACGGCCATCATACTGACCGCAAGACGGGCAAACATGGTGGGGTAATTTCGGTTCGTGGCAGTTCGGACAAGTCATAGCAGATACAGCATTCATTTTAGACCAAGCGCTGCGCTTGATGTTTCTTCTCGCTTTGGAACGTTTACTTTTTTGGACACCCATTTATTCCACCTCCCCGTCTCGCAGTTGAGCAAGTTTTGCCCACCGCGGATCAATTTCAATGGTTTCACATTGACAAGAAGCCAGATTAAGATTTTGCCCACACTTAGGACACAGGCCCTTGCAGTCTTCCTGGCACACAATGGTTACCGGCAGGCTTTGCAGGATGGCGTCTACGATAAGGGGCTCAAAATCATAGTCTGTTTTGTCATAAATCCAATAGCGTTCTTCCAAGTCACCGATATCTTCACCCGGTTTTTTGACATTGGGAACATCTAGGCTATACACCAGCTTCTCATCAATATCTAGGTCTACATCAAAGGTAACCGGTTTCAGACAGCGGTCACAGGGAACCTGGATCTGGCCGGTAACCCGCCCGAGCATTTGCATGTCAAACTGGCTCACGCGGAAGATACCCTCAGCCTTAATGGGCTCAGTTATCCGAAATGATGTAGGCATCAAAGGCAAATCGCCCGTTTCAAATGAAAAGGGCACATCGGATTTTACTTGTGGTCGAATCGGTGCCAAATTCAGCGACAGCATAGCGCCACCTCCTACAATCATGACAGCGTTCAACTTGTACTATTATAGACATCTCATAGGCACTTGTCAAACGTTTTTGTGTCTCTTTCGCCATTTAACCGCTTTTTTAAGGGGAACGCACCGGCGCTAAGCCCGTCGGCCGGGCTCATATTCTTTCCCTATCCGCTAGCAGGATTCCAAGTCGCGTATCTTTAAATAATTAGCTATAATGGACCTAAATAACCGGTTATCTGGGAGGCAAGTATGCAAATTTGTGGTATCATCGCTGAATTTAATCCTTTTCATCGCGGCCATGCCCGCCTGGTCGAGACCATTCACCGGCTTTTGCCGGAGGCCCTAATTGTTGGCGTCATGAGTGGCCCCTTCTGCCAACGGGGCGATGCGGCGATCTTAGACAAGTGGGCTCGGGCTGAAGCAGCGACCGCAGCGGGGGTCAATGTCCTTTTTGAACTACACTCGACCTGGTCGACGGCCTCGCTCCAGACCTTTGCCTATGGGGCTGTCGAAACCCTCAAGGCCACCGGTCTGGTCACCCACCTGGCCTTTGGCAGCGAGTGCGGCCAGGTCGAAGAATTGGAGACCCTGGCCGACCAGCTCCGCCAGCCTTCAGACCAGTTCACCCACTTATTGAAGACAGCCCTGGCCGACGGGGCGCCCTTCGCCCTGGCCCAGCAGGGGGCCTTGGAAAAGGTCACAGGCGTGAGCCCACTAAAGGACCGGCCCAATGACCGGCTGGCCCTCTCCTACTTGCGCTATGCCCCCAGCCATTGGCAGGCCCTGGCGGTCCAGCGAGATACCCAGCATGACGGTCAGGCCTCCGGCCGGGCCATCCGGTCCGCCTTGAGCCAGGGGCAGTCGGTCAATGACCTATTGACCCCCGCCGCCCTGGCCCAAGTGGAAAAAGCAGGCAAGCAAGGCTGGACCTGGCCTGACCTTGGCGATTTTTACGGGGCCCTCCAGCTGCGGCTTACCAATATGTCCGCCGGCGAAGTCGTTGGCCTCCTGGCCTGTACAGAGGGCATCGCCATCCGCTTAAAAAGGGCCGCCCACTCTGCCGATAGTTTCGAGGCCTGGCTGGATACCGCCTTGGACCGACACTTATTTGAAAGCACCCTGCGGCGGGCCGCCCTGCAAATCCTCTCCCCGGTCAAGCCCTTGCAAGCGGTCCCTTATTTAAGGCTCCTGGCTGCCGATGACCTGGGCCGTCGGCTCCTGAAGGCCATGAAGGGCCGGGCCAGGGTGCCAATCATTGGCAACTGTGGCCGGGATGTCAAAAAATTACCTGCTCAGGCCCAAGCAGCCTTTGCTGATGACCTCCGCCGCCAGGAAACGAGTCGCCTCCTACAGAAGGCGGCCCCCTACCGGCAGGCCCTACGAGACTTCCATACGCCGCCGGTCATGATCTAGTCAGTCCAGGACGGACTCAACCCCATGGCGGAGCCAATAGAGGCTTTTGCTGACCACCGGAATCCCCCGGGCCTCCCAAAGGGCCCGGGCATAAAGGTCCAGCTGTAACTGGTACCTTTCAGGCTGGATGGCCCGGTCACTTTTAAAGTCAATGATATGGTAGCCGGCCTCATCCCGGTAAAAGAGGTCAATCTGACCATCGATCAGGTGGTCTTGGTAAAACATGGTAAAGGAGACCTCTTGCTCGACTGTATCGGCATACCGGCGGAGACGGTCGGCAGTATCGCTCGCATAGAAGCGGATTAAGAGGTCAGGGTCAAGAGCCCCTGCCTCCTCTTTCGTCATAAGCTGTCTGGCCACCAGGCCCTCTAGGGCTATCTGGAGGGTGGCTGGCGTATAGACCCTATTGGGCAGCAACTGGACGGCCCGGTGGAGCAGCGTTCCCTGCTCCTGGGCCGTAAAATGATAGGCTTCATCTAAGAAGTGTGGCCGCCGCCAGTCGTTTGTCGGCCCTACCGGTCCAAAGTAGGACGGCCAGGCCTTGGCCACCCCATCCGTTAGTCGATTTTCTTCCGCCAATTGACTAACGGTTTTTTTATAGGGTTCCTGGCTATCCCGCAGATAAGGGTAGGGCTGGCTCAGGGTCCGCTTTAAGTCCTCCAAAAAGGCTGCATGAACCGGCAGGTCCGCTAGGGCAAGGGGACTCTTATCCCCCTCTTCCCCTTCTTCCAGCGTCAGGTGCCGGATGACCAGGTCCTCCCCTTCCAACTCGCCTGCCCGTGCCAGGAGGGCCAGCCAGTCCCCGAAGGACCGGCCGGTCCATAACTTGAAGGTCAGGGCGCCACGAGGCAGGAGGCCCTCCTCCTTCTTGGGCTCCCGGCCAAGGAGGATCAACCGGTTAATGGCCCGGGTAGCGGCGACGTACAAGAGCCGGACCTCTTCACTGACACTTTCCTGGCGGATCACCTGCCCGATGATCTTTTTCTCAAAAGAGGGCCGGACGGTGTAGGCTTCCAGGTTCACGACATTCAAGGCACAACCCAGTCGCTGGTGGACCAGGAGGGGGTCAGTGGTATCCCGGAGGTTGAAGGTGTGGTAGAGGTCTGCCAAAAAGACCGTATCAAAGCCCAGTCCCTTACTCTTATGGATACTCATCAAGCGGACGCAGTCATCCTGCTCTGTTAACGTTACGGCCGGCTGAAGGCTATCGCCGGGCGCTTTTTTTATGTCCTCGATATGCCGCAGGAAACCGTCTAGGCCACTGTGGGAAAAACGGACGTACTCGACCATGAGGTCAATCAGGGCGGCCACGTTGGCATACCGGTCCTCGCCCTGGTGCATGGCCTTTAAGAAGTCCCCATAACCGGACCCTTGCAAGAGCTCCAGGGCAAAGTGGTCAATGGTCACCATCTTGAGCCGGAGCCGGTAGCGGTCAAGCCGGTCATAGAAGTCGCGTAACCGGTCGGCGATGGGCCCTTCCCCGGTCGCTGCCATCGCTCTGGCCGCAGCCGAAAACCGCCCCTTGGGCTCAGCCAGGCGGATCCGGGCCAGGTCTTCATCGGTCAAGCCGGCAAAGGGCGAAGTCAGGACCGCCAGGAGGGGGCCATCGTAGCTGTCGTTATTGATGACTTCCAGCATATTGAGGAAGAGGCGGACTTCCATATTTTCAAAACCGACCAGGCTGTTATCCGAATAGTAGGGGACTTCCGCATCGATGAAGGCCCGTTCATAATCGGCCAGGTGGGTCCGGGGCGTCCGCATGAGGATGGCCATATCCCGGTAGCGCTTGCCTTCCTCCCGGACCAGGGCCTTGATCTTCTCCGCCATCCACCGGCCCTCTTTATAATACTTGCTTTCCCCATCATAGGCCTCGTCCAGGTTGAGGTAAACCAATTCGACCGGCTTATCCTCAGGCTGACCGGCCTGGCCGGGAACCAGGGCCTGGCCAGGAGCGGAATAATCCACCTCGCCCAGGCGCTTGGTCATGAGGGGCATAAAAATCCTGTTACAGGCCCGTAAAATCCGCGGCTGAGACCGGAAGTTCTCAGACAGGTGGATTAGGGTTTCCCGGCCTTGAGACTGGTCATAGGCTTCATACCGGCGTAAAAAGAGGCCCGGATCCGACTGGCGAAAGCGGTAGATGGCCTGCTTGACATCGCCCACAAAGAAAAGACGGTCCGGCTGGGCCAGGCGCATAATGATTGCTTCCTGGATGCGGTTGGCATCCTGGTATTCATCAAAGAAAATGTAGCTGGCCTCTTGGCGGATGGCCGCCAGGCTTGTTTCATCCTCCAGTAAGCGGAGGAAATGGCTCTCTAAATCGTTGAAGTCCAGGCTGTTCTTATCCGTCTTTAGCGCATTGTATTGGTCTAAAACAGACTTCGTCAACTGACCCAGGGCTTGGAGCCGGGGTAAGGTCGCCTGCCGGTCGGCCAAAACCTGGGGCATGCCGCCCGGGGGCAGGAGGTCCAGCAGGCTCTTGAGGGGACTCTTGATCCCGCTATCCCGCAGGTCCTTAAAGGCCTCCTGAAGGTCCCGGACCCCCTCATCGGTATCCTTTTTAAGGCGGACCGACTTGAGCCGGCCGACCTTAAGGGGGGCTAGACGATTAAAGGCATCTTCAAGGGCCTCCATGGCCGCCTGGTCAACGGCTTCAACCAAGACATGGTCGTCAGCCAGGGTCTCCAGATAGGGGGCCAGGGGCTCAGCCATCGGGTCCTGTAGGAGCCGGGCCATGGCCTCCAGGGCCTCAGTCATTTGTTGGGCGGTCATGTGTACCAGGTCCAGGAAGGCCCGGCTCAGGGCTTCCGGCAGGTCATCTGTCGGGCCCTGGCCACAGGCCGCCAGCCATTCGCTGGGTTGGGGGCGGGTCCTGGCCTCTTGTAAGAGCTTTTCCACCATCCGGCGGAGAGGCTGGTCATCATTGGCCCCGCCATAGGCCCAAACCAGGTCCGCAAAAACCGTCTCACCGTCTTCATAGGCCTGGTCAAAGACCGTGGTCAGGGCATCATTTAAGAGCTTACTGGCCGGGGCGCTTTGGAGAATGCGGAAGTTTGGTTCAAGGCCGGCTGCTTTAAAGTGGCTGCGGAGCATCTTGGCGCAGAAGGCATGTAAGGTGCTCACATTGGCCTGGGGCAGGTAACTCAATTGCTTGTGCAAAAAGCTGACCTGGTCCTGGTCGGCAGCGGCCTTAGCCCTTTTGAGGGCCTCCTCCAGGCCAAGGGCCAACCGGTCCTTTAGTTCACCGGCGGCGGCCCGGGTAAAGGTCACCACCAACATTTTTTCCAGGGGAAGTCCTTCCTCAGCAACCATCTGAACAATCCGATCGATCAGGACCCGGGTCTTACCGCTCCCAGCGGCAGCTGAAACCAGGATATCCTGCCCCCGGAGGGTCACTGCTTGTTCTTGTGCGGGTGTCCTTTTCATGCCTCTCCTCCTTCCAAGCCTAAATCATCAGCTGAGGCCGTCCGTTCCGCCATACCCGCTTCAAACCGGCAAATATGCCGATAGTCGCAATACTGGCAGGGGCTGACCTGGCCAATCAATAGGGGGGCATTATCAATCAGGCCGGCCAGGGCATATTGGGCGGCGCAATTGGCCATCTCTTCGGCATAGGTCATCAACTGGTCCATCTCTTGAGCAGACAAGACGTTGGTCTTTTTCTCAATGGCCTTGGCCCGGCCCTTGAGCCGGAGGATGCTCCCCCCTGTTTCCGTAATGCCCGGGTCCATTTTTTCTAAAATGGCAGGGTCATCGATGACAATCCCGTCTAAGAGCAGGGCGTCAATAACCGCCGCTGCAATGGTCTCCGGGTCATCACTCGTATCCAGGACCAATAAGTCCCGCAGGCGCAGGTAAAAGACCCCGCCGGCCCGGTCCCATAAGCCCGAGGCCAGGGCCGCCCGTAAGTAGAGCAGGAGTTGCAGCTGGAGGCCGCCGGCAACGGCATTCAGGTCAAAGGTCTTGCTGCCGGTTTTATAGTCAACAATTCGGACCGCGTCTTCAGCAGCATCGATCCGGTCGATGATTCCTTCCAGACGGATGGTTTCCACCCCGGTATCCAGGATGACAGTCGGCAGTTTTTCCTGACGGCCAAACCGCACCTCCTGGCCGGCGGGCTTAAAGTCACTGACTTCAAGCTGCCGGAAAATCTGCAGGGCAGTCCGCTCGGTATGCCGCTTGAGCCGCTGGCCGAAGATATGGTTTCGCCCGGACTGGGCCCTTTTTTGACCAATAATTTGGCCGGTTTCTTCTTCCAGGGCTTGCCGAATCAAGGGCAGGACCTCAGCTTCTTCCAGGCTGCCTCCTTGGGCCCGCTCGGAGCTGTAGGCCTCTGTTAATTTTTTCAGAGCCGCATGGATTAGAGAGCCAATTTCATTGTATTTCATGTCCGCCACCTCTTCTTCATGGGGGCGGATGCCGTAGCGGATAAAGTGCTGGTAGGGGCAGGCACACATGGATTCCAGCTCGGATACGCTGGCCCGGCCCTTGGCCAGGGAGGGGTAAAGGATTTCACTGACCTGGTCGGTCAGGGGCAGGCGCCTGTTGGTATAACGAAAGCCTGCCTGCAAAAAGGACCGGCGCAGGGGGTCATCTTCCATAAAAAAGCGGTAGTAGGTCCCCAGTTCCTCAGCTGCCCCTGCCGCTAGCCCTTGCCCGGCTTGAACCCGCCGCAGGCCGGCCAGGGTATCCCGCAAGGCCAGGGGCTTGCTATACCGGCGCAAGCGCTGGCCCAACTGGTAGGCACTGGTCACCTTGACTTGGGGAGCCAGGGCTTCGACCTGACGGATCAGGCGGGACCGGTTCATGGTCTGCCCGCCGTGGTCTGACCCTGGCCAGGAAAGGACCAGCCGCTCGGTGGGCCGGGTAAAGGCCTGGAAGAGGGCGGCCGCTTCATCACCTGTGGCCTCGGCCTGGCTCTGGCCCAAGTGGATGCCCAGGTCCTTAAGACGCTCCTGCTCCTCCTGGGCAAAGACACCGGCCTCGCCCTGGACAGCCGGGTACCAGGCATCCGATAGGCCCAGGATGAGCTGGATGGGGGTACGGCTGGTCCGGGTCCGGGACAGGGCCCCGACCAGGACCTGGTCCTGGGCCGGGGGAATGATGCCGATGGAGATGTTTTCCAGCCCTTCCCGCAGGAGCCGGGCATACTCTTTAAAGGGCATGGTCAACTGGCCCAGAGCGGTGACCAGTTGCTCTAAGAATTCAATAATTGCATTAAAAATCTGCTCATTTTCCTGGACCAGGGCCGGGTTGGGCCATTCAGCCAGGGCCTCCTGAAGGGCCGTGAACTGCCGGGTCCACTGGGGCTGGCTGATAAAGTGGTAAAAGGCCGTTGAAAAGTGCAGGACAGTTTCTTCCTTCTGGCAGGAGAGGTAAAAGTCTTCCAGCTCCTCCTTTAGGATCCTGGCCCCCTCCTTGGCGGCCCGGGCATCCGCCTGGGCCATGGCCAGCCGGTCGGCGGAATGAAAGCGGTCTTCATCTACGGCGTAACTGTCCTCTTTAAAGAACATCTGCCCCCGTAATTTCCGCGCCCGGGCATGCCGTTCCAGCCCCTCTAGAAGCCGGTCATCAATGGCAGAGAGTCCGCCCTTGAGATAGGCAAAGACATCCTCCTGGCGGAAGTCGTAGTCGACCAGGTCAAGGGCTGCAAAAATCCCCTGGAGGAGGGGGTTATCGGTAATATAGCGTTTTTCATCAATAAAGACGGGAATATCATGGTCAGCAAAGATCCGCCGGACCAGGGGAAAATACTCATCCGGTGCGGTGACCGATACGGTAATGTCCCGCCACCGGCACCCATCCTCTACCACCTTTTTGCGCAGGAGAGCCGCCAGGGTTTCCACCTCGATATCGGTGGTCGGCGCCTGCATGAGCCCTAGATGGATCATCTCTTCCACGGCTTCTGTCGGTGTGGTACTGAAGGCTGCCTTGGCCAGGCCGGCCAGGTCCGGGAGGACGGCCCGGCTAGACCGGACTTCTTTAATTTTGAGCGCAGGGCCGGCTATTTTTTTCAGGGCCGCAGCAAAGGCCCAGTTACTGGCATAAGCTTCGTGGTTGGCCACTTCATCCGGCGCTCGGTCCTGTTCACAGGTCCCGTAAGGTAGGGTCACCACCACATGGATGGGCACCCCCATTTGCTTGAGGGTATCCAGAATAGCCAGTTCCAGGGCCGACATCCGCTGGAAGGCATCAAAGTAGAGGTGGATTTTTTTTAGGTAGTCAGCCTGAGGAAGGATTTCTACCAGGGTCTGCAAGCGGGCCTCCCCATCCAGGTAGCTGTCTCCTAAAAGCTGCTCATACCGGCCTTGCAACAGGGCCATATCGTGGCATTTATTTCTCAAGGCCGCCGGTAGGTCCGTCCGGTCCGCTAAGGCCTGCAGGCCCTGGGTGCTGATGCCTGCTGCGTGCAGGTTGGCAACCGTGGTCGCAATGGCCCGGAGGACACCTGTCTGCCGGTGGGCATTTTTATACAGGCGGAGCTGGTCATTTTCCTCTAAAACAGCCTGGTAAAAGACCAGGTCTCTGGCACTGCTCCCGATATACTGGCGCCCGGCCCCTTCAATCCGCCCCAGGACTTCGCGGGCTAGGGAGGCAAAACTTTTTACCTTGATGTCCATGACGGCCTTGACCTCCAAGGCCTCCAAGAGGTGAATATCGCTCTGTAGGGTGAATTGCTCGGGGACCAATAAATAAGCCGACTCCCCTCTACGATGGTGGCCCTTGAGGGCTTCTAAAACAGCCTCATGAGCGATTTGCTCATGAGGGGCAACCAACAGTTCCATGAAAAACCTCCTATGTAAAAAAAGCGGACGCCCTGAGAGCGTCCGCCTATCTCCGGCTTACTCAGCCTTGTTTTTCAGGTATTGATCAATGGCATATGCCGCTTCTTTGCCGGCACCCATGGCCTTAATAACCGTGGCTGCGCCGGTAACGACATCGCCACCAGCGTAAACATCCTCAATAGACGTTTGGGCGGTCTCATCAGTGATAATGAGGCCCCGGTCTGTAATATCTAAGTGAGGGGTATTATCTGTCAAAATGGGGTTGGGCCCTTGGCCGATGGCTACAACAACTGTATCAATAGGCATTTCCTCGACGGCGCCCTCAATGGGTACGGGCCGACGACGGCCACTGGCATCCGGTTCCCCCAGTTCAAATTTTTGTAACTTCATCCCGGTCACCACATCATCTTCATTGCCCATATAGGCAATCGGTGATGACAGGAGGACCAGTTCAACGCCTTCTTCAATGGCGTGTTCCAGTTCTTCTTTTCTGGCCGGCAGCTCGTCCTTACTCCGCCGGTAAACGATATAGCTCTTTTCCGCACCAAGCCGTAGGGCCGTCCGGGCTGCGTCCATGGCCACGTTGCCCCCGCCGATAACGGCTACCCTTTTACCAATTTTAATGGGGGTCGCATGGTTGGGGTAATCATAGGCCTTCATCAGGTTGGACCGGGTTAAAAATTCATTCGCGGCAAAGATCCCGTTCAGGTTTTCGCCGGGCAGGTGCATAAAATGGGGCAGGCCTGCACCCGTCCCGATAAAGAAGGCTTCAAAGCCCAATTCATCCCGGAGTTCAGTAATATCATAGAGCTTACCGACGATGCTGTTGACCTTAAATTCAACGCCAAGGGAGCGGATGTAGTCCACTTCCCGCTGGACAACGGCCTTGGGCAGACGGAATTCCGGAATCCCGTACATCAAAACCCCACCGGGGGTATGCAGGGCTTCAAAAACCGTCACTTCATAGCCCATTTTAGCCAAGTCCCCGGCACAGGCCAGGCCCGCAGGCCCTGCACCGATGATGGCGACTTTATGGCCATTGGATTCAATCTCTGGGGCCTTGGTTTCCATGTTTTCCGCTTCCCAGTCGGCTACAAAGCGTTCCAACCGCCCGATGGCCACCGGTTCCCCTTTGATGCCCAGGATGCACTCGCCTTCGCACTGGTTTTCTTGAGGGCAGACCCGGCCACAAACAGCCGGCAGGCTGGTCTTTTCCTTTAAACGTTCAACGGCCAGAGGTAGGTCATCATTGGCCACCGCCTCAATAAAGGCCGGAATGGTAACAGATACCGGGCAGCCGGTGACGCAGCGGGGATTTTTACAATTCAAACACCGCTGAGCTTCAGCCACGGCTGTATCGTGGTCATAACCCAGGGCGACTTCATTAAAATTACGGATGCGGTCTCCCGGATCCTGGGTGGGCATCTCATGTCTAGCTGCTTTGGAGGCCATAGTTAAACCCCCTTTACCGGTCGGTCATCGTGCTCAAGACCGAGGTTGCATTGGTGGTCATGGTAGAACTGGCGACCTTCTGCTTCTAAGTTCTTTAGATAGGCAGACCGTTTCATAGCCAGGTCAAAGTCAACCTGGTGGCCATCAAATTCCGGTCCATCAACACAGGCGAATTTGGTATCCGCGCCGACCTGGATCCGGCAACCACCGCACATCCCGGTCCCATCAATCATGACCGGGTTCATGCTGACAAAGGTTTTGACGCCGAAGGGTTTGGTGACCCGGGCGCAGTTTTTCATCATAATCATGGGACCAACCGCCCAGACCGCAGCCACATCACCCTTGCTACAAACCTCTTCTAAGATATCCGTAACAAAGCCCTTGTGGCCAACTGAACCGTCATCTGTCGCAATGTGCAATTCATCAGAGACGGAATCCATTTTGTCTTCCCAGAAGAGCAGGTCCTTATTCTTGGCGCCGATGATGGAAATCACGTGGTTGCCTGCTGCTTTCAGTGACTTAGCGATGGGATAAATAGGCGCGATTCCCACCCCACCGCCGACAATCACGACTGTACCATACTTTTCAATTTCGCTGGCACGACCCAGTGGCCCAACAACATCAGCCAGTTGGTCACCGGTGCGCAGTTGGGCCAATTCATCCGTAGACCGCCCAACTGCTTGGAATACAATGGTAATGGTACCTTTTTCCGCATCTGAATCGGCAATGGTTAAGGGCACGCGTTCGCCCTCCTCATTAATCCGAATAATCAGAAATTGACCGGCTTGTGCTTTCTTAGCCAGCTGTGGTGCCTCAACACTCATTTCGTGTGTTAAGCCCCCTAAATGCTTGTAGTCAACAATGGTATACATTGTCTTCCCTCCTCTTCTTCCCCGTGTTGCGCTTTAATAGGTATGATAGGCCTATTATTAGAATTGTACTTATATTTAGCGAATGTGTCAACTTAATAGCCTTATTCAGCCAAAAAGACCTGCCTTCTTTGCAGAAGACAGGTCTTTTTTTACAGTTCACTGCTAAGGGCGTCCTCCTGGTGGGGCGGGTTACCATTGCGACCAGGGACTTTTTTAAAGATCCCGGTGACCATGAGGCTGATGGCCCCATCACCGGTTACATTACAGGCCGTCCCAAAGCTATCCTGGAGGGCGAAAATCGATAGGAGCAGGGCCGTGCCGTTATCGTCAAAGCCCAGGACAGAAATGACCAGGCCTAGGGAGGCTACAACAGTTCCCCCCGGTACCCCAGGCGCAGCGATGGCAAATATCCCGAGCAGGAAAATAAAGATCAGCATAGTTGAAACCGCCGGCAGTTCCCCATAGAGAATTTGCGAAACGGTCATAACAAAGAAGACTTCCGTCAGCACCGAACCGCAAAGGTGGGTATTGGCGCAAAGGGGAATGGCAAAGTCTCGAATTTCCGGATCTAGCGTCTTGGCCTTCCGGGCACAGCGGAGGGCAACCGGCAGGGTGGCTGCTGAACTCATGGTGCCGACTGCGGTCATATAGGCCGGTGGATAGTGCTTAAAGACTTCCTTGGGGTTGGTCTTCGATAGAAAGCCCCCAATCCCATATAGGAGGGCTAACCAAATAAAATGACCAATAATAACGATGAAGATGACCTTGATAAAGACCGGTAATTCGTAGATAATGGCCCCTTCATAGGCCAGGCCGGCAAAGGTCGCAGCAATGTAGAAGGGCAAGATATTAATGACCACTTTTTCCACAATGGCGAGAACAATTTTATGGAATTCGCCCAGTAGATTCTCCCAGGTCTTGGAATCGGTCCATAGAACCGCCAGCCCGATGAGGACCGCTGTAATGAGGGCAGTCATGACCGGCATAATCGGGTCAATGGTCAACTGGAATAAGGACTCGGGAATTTCCCGGCCGGCCCCCGTATGGTCTCTAATGTTCAAGTAGGGGATAATCACTGTACCGGCGGCAAAGCTCATCAGGGCCGCCCCTACCGAAGAGGTATAGCAAATGACCAGGGTAACGGTTAAAATCCGGCCCGCACTCTGTTTTAAGGAAACAATGGCCGGGGTGATAAAGCCTAAGATGATTAGGGGGACAATGTAACCGATTAAGTCCCCGATAATCGTTTTAAAAGTGGCAATGACGACAATCACTGTCTCATTGGCTACCGAGCCCAGGGCTATACCGATAGCGATACCTACAATGAGTTTAAATAGCAGGCTATTGACGATCGTCTTTTTTTCTGCCATGTCAACACCTTCCTCTCACTTATATTAAGATGTTTCCACTATAACGCAATTTTTTACAAAAATAAAGCCCCAGCAGAGATGGGGCAAAAGAAAAAGCTGTCACCCTAGAGTGACAGCTTAAAAAATCACTTATGCGTCATCGTTGGTATCATTGTCGGCAGCCTGACGGTCCTCCCGTTTTTCCTCACTGGTCCGATTGTCAACAATGCCTTTCCGCTGCAGTTCTTTTTTGCGTTCGAGTTCTTCTCGCCGCGCTTCCTGCTCGACTTCTAGCTCTTCTAAAGACCGCCCTTCCAGGAGGCCCTTAAATTCATAGGCATTGAGGTTCTCTTTTTCTTTAAGGGCCTGGGCGATAATATCCAAATCTGCCCGGTGGGTATTCAAGATTTCATGAGCCTTGGCATGGCAGTCATCCATGAGCCGCTTGACTTCCTTGTCAATCGAATAGGCAATCGCTTCACTGTAGTTACGGGAGTGGCCCAAGTCTCTGCCTAAGAAGACCTGTTCCTGGTCTTCGCCAAAGGCAATGGTGCCCAGTTCATCACTCATCCCCCAACGGGTGACCATTTGCCGGATGGTCTTGCTGGCCCGTTCAATGTCATTGGAAGCCCCGGTTGAAATTTCACCGAGGACGATTTCTTCCGCTACCCGGCCGCCGAGCATCATGGTGACCTCGCTCAAGAGGTGAGTCCGGGTCATGTAGTTCCGGTCCTCTTCAGGTAGGGACATGGTGTAGCCCCCGGCATTGCCCCGGGCGACAATAGACACCTTGTGGATGGGGTCACACTCCGGCAGGAAGTGACCGATGATGGCGTGGCCGGCTTCGTGGTAAGCCACCAGGCGCTGTTCTTTTTCGCTGATCTTGGCCGGGTTTTTCTTTTCCGGCCCGGCAATAACCCGCTCAATGGATTGTTCAAATTGGGCATGGCCGATGGTCTTTAAGTTTTCCCGGGCAGACAGGAGGGCCGCCTCGTTGACCAGGTTGGCCAGGTCGGCGCCGGTAAAACCTACCGTCTGCTTGGCGATGACCTTGAGGTCAACATCTGCAGCCAGGGGTTTGTTCCGGACATGGACCTTGAGGATTTCTTCCCGTCCCCGGACATCAGGCCGGCCAACGGTGACCTGGCGGTCAAACCGGCCGGGCCGTAAGAGGGCCGGGTCCAAAATATCCGGCCGGTTGGTGGCAGCCAGGATGATAATGCCTTCATTGTCATCAAAGCCGTCCATTTCAACCAGCAGCTGGTTCAAGGTTTGTTCCCGTTCGTCATGGCCGCCCCCGACACCGGCACCTCTCTGCCGGCCAACGGCATCAATTTCGTCGATGAAAATGATGCAGGGGCTATTTTTTTTGGCCTGTTCAAAAAGGTCCCGAACCCGAGAGGCCCCGACCCCGACAAACATTTCAACGAAGTCTGACCCTGAAATGCTGAAGAAGGGCACGCCGGCCTCCCCGGCCACAGCCCGGGCCAGTAAGGTTTTACCGGTCCCCGGTGGCCCGAAGAGCAGGACCCCCTTGGGAATTTTCGCCCCGATTTGGGCATACTTTCTGGGGTCTTTCAGGAAGCCAACCACTTCACTTAGTTCTTCTTTCACTTCATCGGCACCGGCGACATCCTTGAAGGTGACTTTTTTCTTATCGTCCACTTGCATCTTCGCCTTGCTTTTACCAAACTGGCTCATCTTGGCCCCGCCGCCTTGGCTTTGGTTCATAAAAAAGAAAAAGAGCCCCACAAGCAGCAGAATCGGTAAAAGGGTACCTAATAAGTTTAATAGGGGTGACGGCTGGGGGGTTGCCTTTTGCTCAATCTTCACCCCATTGTCCAGCATGACTTCTTCCAGTTGCGATGAGTTTTTGGGAATGTTCATTCTAAAGGACTTGCCGTCTTTGGTTTTCCCTTCAACTTCCTGGTAGTTGTCATAGCTGGTGATGGCAATCGATTGTAGATCACCTTTTTCCGCACCCTTAATCAGTTCGGAATAGTTTTGGCTATAGATGACCTGTTCCGTTTGCTGGGTCTGCCCGCTGGTAAAGTATTCCAGCAGGGACAAAAACAGCAGGAAGATCACAAGGTAGATCACAAAACTCTTCCATGCTTTTTTATTCATGCACGTCCTCCTCTAGTTGATATGGCCTGTTAATGATTGGTCACATCATTAAACTCGGCTCTTATATAAATACCCGTTTTCGCATGATTTCTTTCATTGAATAACGCTTCGTCACTTTTTGCCAATCCGGGTATCCACATCACTTGACCTGCTTGGTCACAAATCATAGGCCAGCGTGCACGCAAGCGGTGGGAAATGTGCTGGCTCTGGAAAACTTTTTTCAGCGCTTGATGGCCTAAGCCGGGGCGCCGGATCACATCACCGGCCTGTCGGGTACGGACCCACAGGGGCCTGTCATCAGGTAAAAAGAAGTCCCAGAGAGAAGGGGCTGCCGGTGCAGTCCGGCTGACCAGGAAAGAACCGGGCCAGGTCGGGAGCCTAAAGGACTCACCCGGCTGGGGCTGCCAAAGGCCTACCGGGCACCCCTTCTCTTGCTGCGTCGCATCACTTAAAACGATGTGGTTCTTTTCAATATACACCTTAATGCAGCCGCCGTCTATCGTTTTATCATTTTGTAGGGAATTTAAAACATCAATGACCGTATCCAGTTGGTAGGCGTTAAAGGTCCCCTCTCTATCGGTCAATTTTTGGCGGAGCCGGGCCAAGACAGCCTTTTGCACATAGGGGGGCTGGTCTTGTAAAAGGGGCCGGGGAAAGGCGATTTCTCCGGCAATGACCGGGCTGGCCTGATTCATGAGGGGGATCAGCATCTGGTCCTCGACCAGGTCTGTCAGTTCCTGCAGGTGCCTGGCCATCTGGTTCACATGGCGGACTGCAGCCGGATTAATCCCCTCCATGAGGGGAACCAGGTCTTGCCGGATCCGGTTTCGGGTATAGCCGGTGTCGGTATTGGTCTCATCAAGGGCAAAGACCAGACCCCGGGCTTGGCAGTAGGTCACCAGCTCATCTTTTCGGGCAAAAAGCAGGGGCCGGATGATAGGCCCCCGCTGGGTAGGCATGGCAGCCATGCCCCGGACGCCCGCACCGCGCATCATATTAAAGAGGATGGTTTCTGCCCGGTCATCGGCATGGTGGCCCAGGGCAACTTTCGACAGCCCCCAGCGGGCCATCACTTGTTGAAAGAGCTGGCGGCGGGCCTGGCGGCCGGCCGCTTCTTCACCGATTTTCTCTTTAGCGGCCAGCCGGCGGACTTGGCAGGTCCCATAAACGAGGGGGACCCTCTTCTGCCGGCAATAAGCAGTCACTGCCAGGGCCTCTGCCCCGGCCCCGGGCCGGAGCTGGTGGTTGAGGTGGGCAGCCATTAGGCTAATCGGCCGGTCTTCCCGCAGGCGGCAGAGCAGGTCGCAGAGGGCCATGGAGTCCGGCCCGCCGGACAGAGCGATGAGGATCCTGTCCCCATCTGCAATGAGCCCCTCTGCCTCTACAAAGGTCCGAAAGGCCTCATACATGACGCCCCTGCCCACTTTCTTCATATAAGTCACTTAAGAGGAGCCCCTGGAGGCTATCCTTGGTCGAGGCCAGGTAGCCCTCTAGGCCCAAGGCCTTACAGACTAGGTCTAAAATGAGCAGACCCGGTAAAATGGTATCCCGTCTTTCCGGGGCCAGGGTGGGGATGGCTGCCCGCTCTTCTGCGGTCATGCCGGCATAGGCGGCCATAAAGCGCAGCCAGTCCAGGCGCTTAATAGCCGCCTGGTGGATAGCCTGGCCATCATAGGCCGCCAGGCCCAGGACAATGCCAGCCAGGGTCGTTAGGGTACCGCCTACGCCGATACAGGTCCGGCCTTTGAGGTCAATCGTTTCCAGGTACCGGTCTAAGGCCACTACAAGGGCCTTGATTTCTTCCGGCCGGTCTTTTAAGACCAGGCAGCCATAAGGAAAGCTCTGCGACTGAAACCGCCCCTCATGATAGAAACTCAATTCTGTAGACCCACCGCCAATATCCAAAACGATGGCCTCTTCCCTGGAAACCGGCGCATCGGCAGTCGCCCCGGTGTAGCCGTAATAGCCTTCTTCAACTGGACTTAAAATCCGGACCGGCACCTGGACCAGGTCGGTCAGCCGGTCGGTCAACTGGCCTGCGTTCGGCGCTTGCCGGACTGCTGCTGTGGCGGTCACCAACAAGTGGCCGGGGCCTTGGGCTGCCGCCGGCAGCTTAGGATAGAGAGACTGGACCGCCGCCAGGGTCCGGTCGATGGCCGCCTCGGTTAACGTTCCATCGACCGCCCGCCCCTCTGCCAGGCGACTAAAAGCCAGGTATTCTTTTTCTTCACGCAGTTTACCACTGTCCAGCTCAGCTACAGCCAGCCGGACGCTATTGCTTCCAATATCAAAAACAGCCCGCATACTTGCCTCCTATGTAAAAACCACCTTTATCGCCAATGATAAAGGTGGTTTCAAAATTAATAGCGATTGCCGCTGCGACGTTTCGCATTCATGTTCTTGTTCAGGGATGCTAGTTTCTCATCGCTGTCTTTCATAAAGCGCGAGATTTTATCCTCGAAACTCAGTGACGGGCGTTGTGGTTTTTTCTTTTCTTTGGCTCGTTTGATGGATAGGCTAATTTTGCCCTTATCATCTGTACTGACAACAAATACTTTAACGACATCATCAACCTTAAGAAAATCATTCACATCTTTCACAAAGCTGTCTGCGACCTCGGAAATATGGACCAAACCAGTATCCCCGGTCTCCAGTTTTACAAATGCGCCAAAATTTGTGATACCCGTGACTGTTCCTTTAAGAATCTGCCCTTTAGCAATGGACATAGATGGTGCAAGCCTCCCCTTAAAATTAATATTATTTTCTTATTCATTATAGAGTTGCCACATAAAACTGTCAATAGTTAGCCGGTAGGCGTGGCGTCTTTCTGGGTAATCAGCACTTCCCCGGGCTTGACCATGCCCAATTCTTCCCGGGCCACTTCCTCTACCGCTTCATCGGTCTTCATGTATAAAACATCTTCTTTGATATTTTCCTGTTCCTGGAGGGCCTCAATCCTTGTTTGAATGAGTTGGTTCTCCTGGGCCTTCAGGTCTACAATCAAATAACACCCGGTCACAAAAGAAACGCTTAAGTAGAGCACCAGGAAGGCAAAGAAGACGTTTCGCCAACGCAACCGTTCAAAAGCACTCCTATAGGGCGTTTTTTCTTTTGGGCTAAAGAAAAACCGACGGAAAATATCCGTCACATGTCGATTAAATAAAGGGTTGGCTGGTCTTTTAGCCTGTTCGCTCACACCGGGCCCTCCTTCCCTATTGACGAATAATGCGATACAGCTGGTCTGCCTCATTGGCACGGACGGTTTCTTTTAAATCAAGGACTTCCGCCACCAGGGTCTTCTCACCGAAGCGGATGGTAATTTCATCACCGACGGCCACCTCCGTCCCGGCCTTGGCCACCCGGTCATTGACCGATACCTTGCCGGCTGTACAGACATCCTTGGCTACAGTCCGCCGCTTGATTAACCGTGACACCTTTAAGAATTTATCTAACCGCATGCTGCCGCCTTTCTTGACCATGCACTTATGTAAAAAAGACCTGCCAAGGCTTGACAGGTCCGTGAACTGCAATTATTTGCCAACAACCGCTTCTTTTAAAGATTTCCCAGCCTTGAATGCCGGAACCTTGGTTGCCGGAATAACAATCGGTTCTTTCGTTTGTGGGTTTTGCCCTTGACGTTCTTTGCGATCGCGCACTTCAAAAGTGCCGAACCCGACTAATTGTACTTTTTCACCATCAACTAAGGTTTCAGTAATGGCTTCAAATACAGCAGCAACTGATTTTTCTGCGTCTTTCTTAGTCAGACCCGATTTTTCAGCAACCTTAGCGACTAATTCAGATTTGTTCAAGTATAATCCCTCCCCAGATCGATTAGAAAAGTAAGAAGATGATTCCATAGCTTGCTTGCATTTTACCACATTATATAGGCAAATGAAAGCGTAAAAACAGTAAATATGTGAATTTCAAGCGGTTTTCAAGGTCCTGTTAGCTGAAGCTTACTGTTTTTGCCCCAATATTTTTTTTAGCTTGGGACCAATCTTGGGAATAGCCGCCAGGGTATCCAGGTCAATCCCCTTGATGGCGAAAAGAACCACAAAATAAGCCAGACCACCCAGCATAATGGCCAAGAGGGTTGCCCAGGAGGCTGAAATCCAGGTGGTCAGGAGGCCATAGGTCCCATAGCAGAGGAGACCCATGACAAGACTTGCCAGCAAGGGCTTAAGAAAGACCAGCTGGGGATCACACCAGCCCCAGCCAATAACCCCGGACAGGCGGACGACGTTGAGGACAGCAGCACAACCGAAGGCCAAGACCGTCGCTAAGGCCGCCCCGCTGGCGCCAAGGGCCGGATAGCCGGTCAGAACCCATGTCAGGGCAAACTTCAGCACCAGCCCCAGGAGCAGGTGGTACATAGGGATTAAAACCTTGCCCAGGCCCTGCAAAATGCTGGCTGAGCACTGGTAGAGGCCAACAACAAAGACCGTAAAGGCCAGGGCCGCTAAAACGCTGCCGGCCTCAGCATCATTATATAAGAGGGTGGAAATCCCGGTCGATAAAACAGCCAGCCCCATTGAGGCCGGCAGGACCAGGACCATGGTCAACCGCATCCCTTGGCGAACATTGTGGAAAAGGTCATCCTGGTCATGCCGGGCCAGGGCATCGGCAACTGCCGGCACCAGACTGGCCGAAATGGCTGTGGTCACGATAAAGGGCAGGTTGATAATCGGCATAGCGTAGTTGGACAGGTAGCCCAGCTGGGCAATGGCCTCGCTATGGCCCATCCCGGCAAACTCCAGCCGACGGGCCACCAGGGAGGAGTCGATAAAACTCGTCATCGGCAGCAAGAGGGCACCAATGGAAATCGGCACCGCATAATAGAGGAGCTGCTTTAAAACAGCCTGGTCCCTTGCCGGGTCACGGCCGGGAAAGGGCCCCTGGTCAGTCCGGTGCTTCCGTAAAAAGCGGACAAAAACAAGGGCTAGGAATAAGAAGCCGCAAACGCCCCCGACCATGGACCCAAAGCTGGCCCCGGCCACCACATATTCCACCGGCTTGTGCAGGAGTAAAAAGAGGGACAACAAGATGGTCCCGACTCTGAAAAACTGCTCTAAAATCTGAGAAATAGCTGTCGGCACCATATTCTGTCGGCCTTGAAAAAAGCCACGAAAGACAGCCATCAGGCAGCTGAAAAGCATGGCCGGCGCCAGGGCCCGTAAGGACCAGGCGGCCCGGGGTTCATTAAAGTAAACGGTGGCAATCCAGGGGGCAGCCAGGAAAAAGAGGACCGCCGCCGCCAGGCCCACACAGGCCAAAAGAATCAAGGCCACCCGGACAATCCGAAGACTTTCGCCTTTCTCAGCCCGTTCTTCACTCATGGCCACCAGTTTAGAAACCGCCAGGGGAATCCCGGCTGTTGATAGGGCAAAAATGATGGAGTAGATGGAGTAGCTCATACTGTAAATGCCGGCCCCTTCCGCCCCCACCATCCGGTTAAAGGGAACCCGGTAGGCGGCCGACAGGAATTTACCCAAGACACCGGCCAGGGTTAAAATCATCGCCCCACGAAAAAATGTTTTCTTTGCCATACTTATCCGTTTCGTTTAAAAAATAGCGTCGCGCACAATCGTTTCTTCACGACCGGGACCCACAGCTACAATTTTTACCGGAATCCCTGCCAGGGCTTCAATCCGGTTGACATAGTCTTGAGCAGCCTTGGGCAGGTCTTCGAAGCGGCGACAGGCCGAGGTATCTTCCTGCCAGCCCGGCAGGCTTTCATAGATGGGCTCAACCCGTTCCAGGTCATCCAGGGAGGCCGGGAAATGGTCAATGACCTGCCCGTCTAACTTATAGCCAGTTGCAATCTGGATGGTCTCACAGCTGTCCAGGACGTCCAGTTTCATCAGGGCCAGGGCGGTCATCCCGGATAAGCGGATGGCATAGTTGACCACTGCCATGTCCAGCCAGCCGCACCGGCGGGTTCGGCCGGTCACGGTCCCAAATTCATGGCCCCGTTCCTGTAAAAGCTGGCCCATGTCATCTTCCAGCTCAGTCGGAAAAGGACCGGCCCCAACCCGGGTCGTATAGGCCTTGACAATCCCCAGGACATTCTGAATCTGCCAGGGGGCCACGCCGGCACCGACAGCCGCCCCACCGGAAATGGGATTGGAAGAGGTGACATAGGGGTAGGTCCCATGGTCTAAGTCCAGGAGGGTCCCTTGGGCCCCTTCAAACATGACCTTCTTGCCGGCCGTTAAGGCTTCGTGTAAGAGCCAGGAAGTGTCACAGACCATGTCCTTCAAAAAGGCTGTGTCTTCGGTCATCTCCCGGAGGACTTCATCAACTTCAAAGGTTTTTTCCCCGTAAAGTTTGCTGAGCAGGTTATTTTTGATGGGCAGGACTTCTTCCAGCCGGCTTTTAAACCGGTCCGGGTCTAAAAGGTCTCCCATCCGCAAGCCAATCCGGGCACACTTATCCATATAGCAGGGGCCAATCCCATTCTTTGTGGTCCCGATTTTTAGGTTGCCCTTGGCCTTTTCTTCGCATTCATCCTGGAGGATGTGGTAGGGCATAATCAAGTGGCAGCGGTCGCTAATCCGCAGCCGAGAAACGTCTACATTCCGTTCTTTTAAATAATCTAACTCCCGGCGCAGGACGTGGATATCCACCACGACCCCGTTGCCAATGACACAGGTGGCGTTCCCGTTAATAATCCCGGAAGGAATGAGCCGCAACTTGAATTCCTCGCCATTTACGACCACTGTATGGCCGGCGTTATTGCCGCCCTGGTAGCGGACGACCAGGTCCGCTTCTTCCGCCAGGTAGTCCGTCACCTTACCCTTACCTTCATCGCCCCATTGAGAGCCTAATAATACCAATCCCGGCATACCTTCACCTCATTTATTTCATCAATAGCCATTCATTTTTTCTAAACATGCAAAAAACTCAAACAGCCTGATCACCGACCAGCTGTTTGAGTAGCGGTTTCCCGTTACACCTTATTCTATCAATTTTTACAGCCAGGGTCAATTGATGGCGGCATTTCATAGAATAAGCGGTTATTGGGGTTTTCCTGGACCAGGTCCCGAAAGAGGGCCAAGAGGGCATTGCCATAGGGGCCCAGGGCATCGACCATTTCATCGGCATGTAAGAAGACCAGGGCAAGCCCATCGCGTTCGCTGAGCTCATCCCAGAGGGCATCCAAGTTTTCGCCATAATGGGCCGATAGATTGAATTTGTTTTTGAGGTAATCATGGATAGTGTCCCGGTTCAACATGTCTCTGCCGTCAATAATAATCATGCCGGCCCCTCCTTTGTTACGTCTTCAAAATGGCGGTAGTGGTCTTGGGTATAGTAAATGTTTCCTTCGTTATCGTAAACCAGGCGCTCTGGCCCTCGCGGGCCACCATCATAGTTGACATCGCATTCCTTATAGCGCAAGCCTTCCCTGTCCGGCAGCTGTTTTTCCCTGTTAGCAAACCGGTCCCCGCCAATGGTGGCCATGGGACCAAGGTCCCGGAGGTTGCCCTTTTCAGGCACCCAGCCCTTCTCTCGGGCTTCCCGCTTGGTTAGGTAATTATCCGGCAAGTGGCCATAGACCCGTAGGTAGGCCACCACTGAAGGGGCATCTGTATAGGCCTGGTCTTCCTGGACGCTGACGACTTGGGCCTGCCGGCTTGCCGTTTCCGGCCCTTGTCCATCGGAGCTGCCCGGTATGGAGCAGGCACAGAGGAGCATAGCCAGGCACAAAATCAGGGCCAGGCTGATTTTTTTCACTTTCTTCGTCATACCATATCCACCTCACTTGACCCTTTTAGCCGGCGGATACTCCCCTTTCTTTCTAAAAAGAAAAATGTAGCCTTTTCAAAAATCCGGTCACTGAGCCGGGCCCCATAGCGGTCGGCAATTTCCTGGCCCTTGAGGTTGGTATTGATGAACCAGCTCCGCCGGCTGGCATTCCGGTCTTCAATGAGGTCGGTCAGCTGGGTAATGACAAATTCGCTGACCGACTCCCGGCCCAGGTCATCGATAACCAATAGGTCGCAGCTTTTGACCCGGTGCATCACTCGGCCGCTGCTGGCATCGTCATAGAGCTCATTGCGCAAATTTTCCATTAATTGATCGGCGCGAACATAGATAACGCTCAGGCCGCGGTCTAGGGCCGCCTGGGCCGTGGCCAGGGCCAGGTGGGTCTTCCCCCGGCCGATATCCGCCCGGAGGACGACATTACCCATGGGCACCCCCTGGGCCAGCTTACTGACGAAGGTCTTTAAGCGGTTGACCTTGTCGGCGGCATCGGTTTCCGGGGTGTAGAGACTGACGTCAAAGGTCTCAAAGCGCATATCCCTGGCATTGTCCGGCAGGCCGGCCTCCCGGTAGCGTCTGGCCCGCAGGTCTTTCTGCCGGCAGCGGCAGGGGTGGCCGTCCTTAGTCATCCCCCGGTCCTGGCAAATGGGGCAGTCCCAGTCGGGCTGGTAGACATCCGGGCTGATGCCATACTTGGCCAGGAGGGCCTCCTTTTCGGTCAGGATATTTTGATACCGCTGGTCCAGGCCCGGGACCAGGTCCGGGTCCTTAATGGCCTCCCGGACCAGTTTAGCCACCAGTTCTTTCTGCGCTTTATCTAAGGCAGCCAGGTCCGGGTGGGCTGCATGGAGCCTGGCCACCCGTTCATCCCGGGCCCACTGTTTTTCCAGTCGTTTATTATTGATTTCCGGCATATCATTCCTCCAAGCTATCGTAGTCCTCCGGGGCATGGTCGTCAAAATCACGGTTGCCGATCACCTTCCGCCGCCCCTTAATCCGTTCCTTGGCGGCTTTTTTATGACTTTTCCGTCGGTTGGCCACGTCCTGGGGGGTGGAAAGGCCTTCCGCCTGCCAATTGTCCAGGACCCGGTCGACATAACCGATGGAGGGATTATCCGCATTGATGGTTTCATCTGCGGCCAGGAGGATCATTTCATGGCTGAAATGCCAATCCCGCTGCCATTTTTGGTAGTAATTTTTTTGGGCCTCTGTCGGTTGGTTATACTTGCCCAGCCGCTGCAGGACCTCTTTGACCTTTTTAACCCCGTAATCCAACTGACTACAGAAGTCTTTTAATTCGGGAAGGGTCTTAACCCCGGCCTGGAAGGCCATCTGGCAAAAGCCCGCAAAGCTATAGTAGCGGCGCCGGTAATTCGCAGCGTAAAAGACAAAGGCCTGGTAGACAACTTCCTCGGGCCAACCGTATTTTTGTAGGACTTGTAAGAGGTCCCTTTTATCTTTTTCCGATAAGAACCGGCCACTTTCCTGCTCATACCGTTTGACCAGGCGGGCATAGACCGTTGGCAGGGGTTGAGGCTGGGGCTTTTGCTGGCTTTTACCCCCCTCGACCAGTTGCAGCATGGGTTCAAAGGAAATACTCTGCCCCTCCCGGGCCACCAGGCCCCGGGTTTCCAAGAGCTCACAGGCCCGGTTACCCTTGACATCTGCCGGTTTGACCTCGCCTTCCAAATATAATAGGTAGCAAAGGGCCCCCCATTCCTCTAAGGTCAGGTCCATCCCATCCAAATACGCCAATAAGCGGCGCGGAATGGCCACTGCCCCGCCTTGCAGGAACCAGTTTAATAATTGTGCCAGTGCCCTCACCCCTAGTCTTTATAAATACCGGTTATCCGGACGTCAATGGACCGTACCGTCAAGCCGGTGATATGCTCTACTGTCTGAATGGCCTCTTCCTGGAAGGCCTGGACGGCCAGCTGGATGGGCGTGCCAAAACGAACGGTTGCTTCGCATTGGATGGTGACCCCCAGGTCACTAATATTGACCCCTGTTTTAACCCCCTGGCCCAGGCGTTCATGCTGCTTGGCCAGGTGGTTGACCAGTTGAATGACCACTTGCTCGGAAATACTGACCTGGCCAAACTGAGAAAAGCGGGGCCGGACGATGGATTTTTCACTGGGCTGGTCCTTGCCCTTCTTCCGCTTAAAGAGGTCTTTAAAGGGACGGATCCAGATGCCCGGAAAATTTTGCCGGACCTCAACAGCCGGCAAGGGGATGACATGCTTCCCCTCTTGGCGCATTTGTTGGGCCAGCTGGATTTCTTCCGGGCTGACCACATTATGAATAAAAATAATCTGCTTTAAGGGGGGAAGGTTGAGGGACTGCCCGACCCGGTCTATCATATGCTCACTGGTCCCCAGAAGCAGGAGCTTTTTAGGATTTTCCTTCTGCAGGGTTTCCCGCATGTCGGCTGCAGCCTTGGGGTCTAAGAAAATAGCCGTTTTAACAGCCGCAACCAGGGTCGGCTCAGCCTTGGCTGACTGGCCGGCAATTTTCTTTCCCCGATGAATGAGTAGGCCATCATCGATGATGTACTCGATATCATATTGTTGGGCCACTTCCATTGCGTGGTGACTCTTGCCGGTACCACTCGGACCGATTAATGCATACACGTCCATATCAACTTCGCCCCCAATCAATCGGTAAAAAACCTTCGAAAAAGGCTTCCCGGTCTGTAAACCGAGACTTCATCGCTATAATATCCAGGCCGGCTTCACGGGCCTGGGCCATGGCATCTGCCAATAAGGGGTCATTGGCCCGGTTAAAGGCCAGGTCCTTGACCGCCTGCCCCATGGTGACCAGTAGGATAACACACCGGTAACCGGCCTGGCTGAGCTTGATAAGGGTTTCCACATGGTGGCGCCCCCTTTCCGTTGGGGCATCCGGAAAGAAGGCCGTATCCCCGATTTTATAATTCGCCGATTTGACCTCCAGGACGGTAGGCCTACCGGGGGCCTCCCTGAAAAAGTCAAAGCGCTGGCTGCCTATTTTAAACTCAGGCCGCCAGTCACCAGCCAGTAGATAGTCCTTTAAGAGACCTTCCTGGAGCCAACTGGCAATCAGGTAATTGGCGTATACCGCCCGCAAGCAGACCCAGGCCCCTGCCTGATCAATGAGAAAAAGGTCGTATTTGGTTTTCCGGGCAGGGTTCGTTGCCCGGGCTATTTTCACCGGACAGCCGGGAATTAAAAGTTCCCGCATCCGGCCTGTATTGGCCAGGTGGGCATCGGCCAGGCTTCCGTCCGGTAACTCGACTTCAGCAATGAAACGGTTGCGCCGGTTGATAAAAACAGCATCTTCTAATATAGGTAACTTAATCATGGCCCCTCCTTCCATCTATTATACTTAAATTTCTTTTCAATTACCACGCCAATAGGCCAAATCTAAGATGGATACAAAAATCCCCCAACAAGAGACCACAAGGGCCAGCTGCTGGGGGATAAAAAGACTTGACTTAGCCGATAATTTCAAGATTGACCGGAGCAACGCCACTGGAAATCATGCCTAACTGCTGGGCAGCAGCCATAGACAGGTCAATGACCCGGCCGGGGGCAAAGGGGCCCCGGTCTGTAATCCGGACGACAACAGACGTACCATTGTTTAAATTGGTCACTTTGACCCGGGTGCCGAAGGGCAGGGTCTTGTGGGCGGCAGTTAAATCATACATGTTAAAGCGCTCACCGCTGGCGGTGTAGTTGCCGTGTAAGGCTGCGCCATACCAGGTAGCCTGGCCGGATTCATAATAGGTGGTTTTAGGGGCTTGGACCACCGGTTCAACGGGCTTGGGTTCAGCAATATAACCCTCTAAGTAACGCAGGCCAACCTGGCCGTTTTCAGAAGAGGGAGTAATGGCAATGGCCCCGCTTTGACGGTTGACACTGACGGCAGCCTGGTCAATGACGTCCATCAGGAAGTGCAGGGGTACCATGAGGGACCCGTTGATGTTGTCATAGCCAAAAACCCGGTCGCCGGAGCTTAAGGTCTTACTTTCAGGGTTCACAATCAGCTGGTAGCTTTGGTCGCCGGTGGAAAGGACTAACTTGGTCCGGACTTCATCAGCGACCCACTTGACCTGAATGCCTGCCAATTCAAGGACAGACCGGACCGGGTAATAGGTCAGGTCACCAGACTTTTGCACCTGGTCAACCTTATCCCAGACGAAGGGTTGGGCTGCTTGAGCAGTCCCGGCATTGGTCAATAAAAAGGCCCCCATTGCCAAACCGGCAATGATGGACTGAATGGTTTTTTTCATAATTGGTACTTCCTCCTTGTAAAAACTAATCCGCTTGGCATTTTACGGGAAGTTCACCGTCTTGGCAAGGTCGGAGCCGAAAAAGACAAATGCCCTTTTTTTGAGCGGGCAGGCCCCTAATGGGGTCGAGGGCGGAGGACAAAAAAAGAGCGCAACCAAGGTCTTTTTCAGACATCTGGTTACGCTTTCACTTTTTTATAAAAGGGGGCTGGCCACCCGCCAAGGACGGGCCCAGCACATCGTTTTGTTTAATGCTTGGCATAAAATAAACTTAGGCGATACAAAAAGGTTACAAATCCGACTTTTTCATAACTAGCCGGCAAAAGTGACAATTTATTTACTCCCGCACAAGCCCAGGCTGATTTTCAAGGCCCGGTCCACCCGGTCTAAGAGGTCCCGGTCGATATGGCATACCTTCTTATGTAAACGACTCTTATCAATGGTCCGAATTTGTTCGGCCAGAATAATGCTGCCGGCCTCGAAGGACTTATCTTCCTGAGAAATCGGAATATGGGTGGGGATATGACCATGTTCGCTTTTGGTGGTAATCGGCAAGATAATGGTCGTGGGGCTGTGATAGTTGCCAACGTCATTTTGCACAATCAGCACCGGCCGAAAGCCATTTTGCTCACAACCGACAACCGGGCTCAAGTCCGCATAGTAGACATCGCCCCGTGTCAAGACCCGCTTATGTTTTTGACATGTTTCATTTCCCACGACGCAACTCCTTGGCAATTTCCTGAATTAAATCGCCGGCCAGGGTACTGTCTTCCCCGTAGATATCTGCACAATTTCGACCACACTGGCCATGGAGGGCAACAGCTGTGGTCGCTGCTTCAAAGGGGCTCAAGCCCTGGCCAATGAGGGCGGTAATCATCCCTGCCAGGACATCGCCTGCACCGGCTGTCGCTAGGGCCGGCGAATTAATGCTATTGACAGCTGCCCGGCCATCTGCTGCTGCGACGACGGTCTGAAAGCCTTTAAGGACCAGGGTCACTCGGTATTTTTCCGCAAAGGCCCGGGCCGCTTCAAGCCGGGAGACTTTGGGATCATGACTCTCGCCACATAAGCGCTTAAATTCTCCCGGATGGGGGGTTAAGATCAGCTCTCTCGAGGCCTCCTTCAACCCGTCAAGGCCCAGGCGGGCCAAAAGGGTCAGCCCATCGGCATCAAGGACCAGGGGTTGGTCTCCATGGTCCAGCAGGTAGCGCAAGGTCTCTTCCTTGGCCTCATCCAGACCAAGGCCCGGCCCCAGGCAAAGGACATTGGCCCGGGCCAGGAGCCAGTCCAGAGCCGAAGGGCTGGGCCACTGGACTGGCCGGACCATGGCTTCGGGCATCACCGTCGATACGGCGTGAAAGATCCGCTTATCGGCTAGAACGCTCACCAAGCCGGCACCGGTCCGGAGGGCGGCTTGGGCGGTCAGGACCGCAGCCCCACTCATACCGACAGACCCGGCAATGATACCGACGTGGCCAAACTGGTGCTTGTAGCAGTCAGCCGGTCGTTTATCCTTCTTCACTTTTGCGTCAGCAGCAGTGAGGAGGCTGGTTTTAACGGCCAGGGAATCTGCCACTTCCGACGGTATGCCGATATCCAGGACCTGGACCCGGCCACAGACGTCAGGCCCCCGACCGGCATAAAAACCGACCTTGGGCAGGGTCAGGGCCAGGGTATCCGTACACTCAAGAACCGCCCCCTCCACTTGGCCATTGTCGGCATTGAGCCCGCTGGGACAGTCGATGGCCACAACCGGCAGGTCCCGTTCATTGGCAATGTCAATGATTTCCGTCACCAGGGCTGATAGGGGCCGGTCCAACCCTACACCGAAGAGGGCGTCAATGAGGAGGTCACAGTGGTTTAAGTTGGCCTTCAGGAGGCGGAGCTGGCCTTCTCTATGAATATCAAAAACCCGGATGGACAGGTGGTCGATGATCTCCCGGTTGACCCCATGGTCAATACTCGTCTTCTGATCGCTGCTTTCATTAACTATGTATACGGCGACTTTAGCGCCTTTTAAGTGGAGCATTCTTGCCACGGCCAACCCATCGCCACCATTGTTGCCCGGGCCGCATAAGACAATAATCCGGCGGTCCATCAGGTCTTCATAAGTCTCAAATAGGGCCTCCGTAATGCTGCGCGCTGCATTTTCCATTAGGATGAGAGATGGAAAGCGCCACTGGTCAATGGCCCGCGCATCAATTTCTTTCATCTCCTGTCGATTGACTAAATACAAGCTTATCCCTCCAGTATGACTACCGCCGTTGCATAGTCCCTTTCATGGCTCAGGCTTACATGCCAGGTCTCGGCACCCAGGTTGTGGGCAATCTTTGTCGCCCTTTCACTCAGCCGGAGGACCGGCCGACCGGCCTGGTCCCGGTCGATGACCAGGTCATGCCAGCTCAGGGGCCCTATACCGGTGCCCAGGGCCTTTAGGCCGGCTTCCTTGGCCGCAAACCGGGCAGCCAGTCGTTCCGCCGACTGACCAACATAGGTCACTTCCTCCGGGGTGCAAATCCGGTCACACAAAGACCCATGGCGCGCCCACACTTGGCGGATCCGCGCCACAGAACAAATATCTGTCCCCAGTCCAATAATCGCCATATCAGCCAATCGCTTTCTCAATGGTCTGGGCGATATCCTGGGCCAGGCGGTCAATGGTCGCCTTATCCTTCCCTTCAACCATCACCCGGAGAACCGGTTCCGTCCCGGAGGCCCGGACCAGGATCCGACCTTCATCGCCCATGCTATCCTCTGCCTGACGGATAGCCCCTTGAATACTGGCCTCTGTTTCCCAGCCCTGCTTATCTCTTACCTGGACGTTAATCAGGGTTTGGGGGAGTTTTTCCATGGAGGCGGCCAAATCCTTCAGACTCTTCTCTTCTCTAGCCATAATGTTTAAGAGCATAATGGCCGAGAGGAGCCCATCCCCGGTGCTGTTAATTTTTCTAAAAATAATATGCCCGGACTGCTCGCCCCCGATGACCCCATCATGGGCCATCAGGGCTTCATTGACATACCGGTCCCCGACCTTGGTTTCCACCAGCTCAATGCCCGCTGCCTGCATAGCCAGCTTTAAGCCCAGATTGCTCATAACCGTCACCACCAAAAGGTTGGGTTCCAGGGCCCCCCGTCGGTGAAAATCATGGGCGTAAATAGACATCAATTGGTCCCCATCCACCAGGTCTCCATCTGCTGTGACGGCTAAAAACCGGTCGGCATCGCCGTCAAAGGCCAGGCCAATATCAGCCCCCTGGCTTTTCACTGCTGCGATGAGCCCTTCTGTATGGGTTGACCCACACTGGTGATTTATATTCCGGCCATCGGGTTCATGGCCAATCATGATGGTTTCCAGCCCCAGACTGGTGAATAAGTGGTCGGCAATAGGGCTGGCAGACCCATTGGCACAGTCAACGACAGCCTTGAGTGAAAGGGCCTCAAAGCTGGCCTGGCCTAAAAGAAAGGCCTCATAGCGATGGATGGCCTCCCGGTCATCGATGACAGTCCCCAGGTCCTCTACAGGCGCATAGCCAATAGGCTCTTGGCTTTTTACCAGGGCCTCGATTTCATCTTCAACGGCATCACTGAGCTTAAGACCGTCCTGGTTGAAAAACTTAATCCCATTGTCCCAGTAAGGGTTGTGGGAGGCGGAAATAACAACCCCAGCCACAGCCCCTTTTTCACGGACCAGCCAGGCCACAGCCGGGGTAGGAATGAGCCCACAGGTCACGACATCAATCCCGGTCGAAGTCAGCCCGGCGGTTAAAGCGGCTTCCAACATTTGGCCGGACAGGCGGCTATCCCGGCCGATAACGATTTTCTTATGGGTTTCAGCAGCGTCCTTTGCTAGGACCCTGCCAGCCGCTTGGCCCAGCCGGAAAGCCAACTCCGGCGTCAGCACTTCGCCAACTTTTCCCCGCACGCCATCTGTTCCAAATAATCTGCTCATATTGGTCTCCTAATTATGTGATCGTTAAAGTTAATCGCTGGGGACTTATTTCCTCCACCGGCGATCCATCATCGCTATATACATGGACGTCTACAACATGTTTGCCGACCCCCAGGCCGGTCGCGTCGACAGAGGCCTGTAGGTGCGTGGTATTACTTTTAGGGACCAGCTGCACCTGGACGGTTGTCTGGTCCAGGCGGCCAGTGAGGCCCGGACTGAGCTGACTGATCTCAACGGGGACCTCCTTTTGACTGACAGTCCCCTCTCGTGAGGCAAAAATCAGGCTCACCCGGATATTATCCGGTTCAATAACGGTAATCCCTTCCGGGATGTTTAAGCCCACGCTGACCTGCTGGTCTTTCTGCATCCCGGAAATATCGATGGGGTTGGTCGCCACTTGGTCAATATCCGCCAGCCGGCTGGCAGCCCCCTTAATAGTAACGGTTTCAGGTGCGGCCAGGGCCGACTTGAGCACATAGCCCTCTCCGGCAGTGCCGCTAATTGTGGCCACCACCGGGACGGCCTTTTTTTCTACAGCATCATCCAGGCTGATAACCAAGCGTACGGTATTGGGCTTGACTTCCACCCCCGGTAAATTAAGGGCTTGCCCATTCCGGTCTAAGAGGATAACCGGGCAATCCAGGCTGGTGGACTCATAGAGGTCCGCCAGGTTCACCTGGACCACCGCCTTGCTCACCTGTTTGGTCAGCCAGGGATCACCGGCAATAAAAACCTCCCGGGGCTGGGCCTGGTACTTCTTCACCTTGCCGCCATTGGGCAGCTGGCCGGTTTCCAGGACCTGAACAGGTAGGCGTTTTCCATCCAGCCGCTCAGCGGTCACGACAATTTCCCGGGGCGACACCTTGGTCACCTGAACATGACTGGGCGACTTGACCATCACCGGGACGGTATTATCCCCCACCTTCACCTTGCTCAGGTTCACTGAAGCGGTAAAGTCACCGGCGGTTAGACTATCAAACTGGTTGGACCGGGCCCGAACGGTAATGGATACCTGCTTGGTCGGGCTGTTCACAGCCATTTCCCCATCTAAGTGTTCGTAAGTGACCGGCACCTGAAAGAACCGGGTTTCAAAGGGATTTTTTTCAATTCCGACATAAAACCAAAGTAAAATAGCCAGGGCCAGGGCAATGACCTTGAGGCCCGGATTTTTTATTTCCAGCTTTTTCATTGAAACACCTTCCATTTCTTCCAAAACGGAACTTGGGCTTCATGCTGAATGAGCATTTCCTGTAGAAAATGGTTGGTCTCCTTAAAGGACATATCGTAAGTCAGCTTGCCATCGCAGGCAATAGAAATACTCCCTGTTTCTTCAGAAACAATACAAACCACGGCATCGCTCACTTCAGATAGGCCAATCCCTGCCCGGTGACGGGTCCCCAGGGCCTTGGAAATATTCCGATTGTCTGAAAGCGGCAGGTAGCAGCTAGCCGCCACTATCCGGTCACCATCAATAATCACCGCCCCATCGTGGAGGGGGGTGTTGACGACAAAGATATTATTGAGTAAGGCGGTCGACACCAGGGCATCCAACTGGATGCCGGTCGCTGTATATTCTTCTAACCGACTTTCTCGCGCTAAAACGATTAAAACCCCGGTCCGGGTACTGGAAGCTGCATGTAAGCAGCCCATAATCCGGTCAATCCGCCGGAGAACAGCCTCTTCCTCCTCATTGACCCGTCGCCTGCGCCAGACCTTCCCCTTCCCAAGCTTTTCCAGGGCCCGCCGGAGTTCCGGGGCAAAAATAACCGGAATGGCCACAATGAGCATCCGTTGCACCTGGACCAAGACCCAATTAATGGTTGAAAGGCCGATGAGTTCACTAACGGCACTGAAGGCAATCAGGACGAGGATCCCCTTAGCCAGCTGCTCTGCCCGTGTACCGGTTATCATTTCTATGATTTTATAAATAACAAAGGCGATAATCAGGATATCCAGAATATTAATCGGATAAACAATCGCCGGTAAACCTTCCCAAAAGCTTTGCATAGCCAAACCTTTCTGTAAAATATGAGGATGGTGAACTTAATTCGCTTACTCTAGTGTACAACAATTAGCTCTTTTTTTCATCCGTAAAAACCCCTCGTTGGCCAGTTCCGCTAAAATTCTTTCTTTCACATGTAAGGGACTGACATAAATAAAAAACCCGGGCCTCCAGCTAATGCCAAAGGTCCAGGCCAATCTTATTCATACTTCTTCATGACGTCTTCCCGTAGTTGTGCTGTCATCGAAGGCACGTCAATTTTCATGGGGCAGCGCTCAATGCAGCGGCCACAGCGGAGGCAATTGTAAAGAACCGGTGCCGCTTCTTCCTTGTCTTTTTCGACAAAGGCGGTCCAAATCCCCCCAATGCCACCCATGTAGGTGTGGCCAAAGTGGCCTGCAGTCAGGGCAAAGACCGGGCACTCATACATACAGCCACCACAACGGAGGCAGAGGGCCGCTTCTTTATAGCGGGGGTCGGCAATCATATCCGACCGACCATTATCCACAAAGATAACGTGGAATTCTCTAGGCCCGTGGGCACCGTAGGTGGTCACTTTTTCAATATCCCCGGTTTTGCTGGGCCCACTGATGACATTTAAGTAACCCGGCGCGCCATACTGGCCAAAGCGCCAGTTGACTTCGCAAACCTTCATGGCATCGATAAAGGATGGGACCAATTTCTCAATGCCCACAACGGCAATATGGATTGGGGGCACCCCGGTACATAGGCGAACATTACCTTCATTCTCAATGATCGCAATCTGCCCGGTTTCAGCAGCGACTGCATTGGCCCCGGAAATACCGACATCGGCGGTAAAGTATTTTTCCCGCAGGAACTCCCGGACAGCCGCCACCTCTTCAGCGACTTCAGGGGCAATTTCCCGGCCAAAGAACTTGGAAAAGACTTCAGCCACCTGCTCCCGGGGCATATGAATGGCCGGGGACAGGATATGCATAGGCCGTTCATCATTGAGCTGTAAAATAAACTCACCCAGGTCCGTTTCCCAGACGTCATGGCCCAGGGCGGCTAATTCCTGACGCAAGTGGATTTCTTCACCGAGCATGCTCTTCCCTTTGACAATCTCCCGGCGGGGCCCGATAATCTCATGGATTTTCTGGATGCATTCAGCCCCGTCTTTGGCAAAGTAGGCCTGGCCGTGATTGCGGCGGATGGCCTCCATGGCCTCTTCCATAAGGGGCTGCCAATTATCCAGGGCCTTCAGCTTAATGGCCTTGACCTCCTCGGCCATTTCCAGGGTATGCGGGTAGCGGTCCAGGGCCTCGGTCACATTTTTTCTATAGGATGCGACGGCCCGGCCTAAGGCCTTTTGAATATTTTCATCATTAGAGGCCCGATTAATGTCTGCTGCATAATTGGCCATTTCTTTTTTCATATTAGACATCTCCATACCCCCTTGCGACAAGCTCGACAAAGTCTTCTATCTCGATAATGGGCTGACGGGTCTTGAGGGTCAGGGCCGACAGGCAATAGGGGCAACTCACAATGGCCCGGTTAGCACCGGTAGCAGCCAGTTCCTCCACCCGGCCGACGCCTAACTTGTGAGATAAGTCCGGATAGGTCATCTTAATGGGCCCGCCGCAACAGGTCGTCCAAGCCCCATGACGGTCCGGCTCAACATAGCGAACCCCCATGGCATCTAAAATCTCTCGGAATTCCTGGCTGACGCCCAGTTCTCTGGCCATTCGACAGGAATCATGGATGGTGTAAACATCTGCCGTTTCATACTTGGGCAGCTGGTCCCGCTTAGCCCAAACCAGTTCCGGAAAGGTCTTAACCTCCAGCTTGGGAAAGTCCTTGTAGTGGGGATAGACCAGCTTGAACATTTCTGCTGCATGGGGCGACAGGCAGACAACCGTCTTGGCCCGGGTCCCCTTCAGGAAACGGCCCAACTCCTTACTATAGGCCCCTAAGGCCTCGTCAAAGCCCATCTCATGCAAGAGGGCCCCGCTGTAAATTTCATGCTCACCATCATAGGCCAGGTCATAGCCCAGACGTAATAAAATCTTGGCGGCCTTCCGGTTGATGCTGAAATACCGGTCCTTATCCTGGGCGAAAACAGAGGCAAAGATTTTCTCCGGCGCTGGCCCAATCTTGTGGACCAAATCCCGCATGGTCATCATCCAGGAAAAGAAAGCGCTCCCGGGTGGCACCAGGCCCATGACCGTCATCAGGGAATCCATAAAGGGGAGCAGCTGGTATTCACCGCCGGTATAAAAGAGCAGGTCACCGCTTGCCGGTAAGTCTAAATCCTTAGCCCATTCAGCGTTTTCTTTTGCAGAAACCGCCAAGGGGCTCTTATATTCTAAGATATTGTCCCGTACCAAGCTCATGGTTTCTGGCAAGGTATTTTTTGACATCCTCGACACCTCCATGCCATCTATTATAAAAAACAAAGATACATCTGACCAGTCATATCGTGGCATAAAAAAAGACTTTGGACAAAATCCAAAGTCAGCTCCCCGAGCTGGGCTCGAACCAGCAACCCTTCGGTTAACAGCCGAATGCTCTACCATTGAGCTATCGAGGAATATATAGACAACAAGTGCCTGAAGCACTGGCTGCCTATATAAAATAACACGCCTATGACCAATTGTCAACTTTTTTTTTACTTTTACAGACAGTCCAGGTCAAAACCGTCAGATGCCTGAACAAGCAGGACCGGCCTTTCTTGCCACTCCCCCTTCTAGCCTCCGCCTCTTGCTATCCTTCCCCGGCCTGCTGCCGATTGCCAAGGACCTCAGCCACAAAGGCCCCTGCCAAAATAAAAATGGCGCCGGGTATTTGCAGGGAGACCAACTTTTCACCAAGCAGCCAAGCCGATAGAAAGAGGGCCGTCAGTGGCTCCAAATACCCCAGGATGGCGACCGATTGTGCCGGCAAGTGAGTTAAGGCAGAGAAAAAGAACAAGCAGGCCAGGCCGGTGCTGAAAAAGCCCAAGACCAGCAAAAAAGGCCAGTCCGACCGACTGATAACAAAGTCAAAGCCACCGGTAAAGGCCATAAAGGTTGCCACCGTCACCAGGCCGGCAGAAAGCTGGACCTGGGTATTGTCCAAACCGGATAAATCTTGTGCCTGCTTATTGGTCACCACCATGACCGCATAGGTGACCGCTGACCCTAAGCCACACAAGACCCCTAGCCACTCACCATGAAAGCTGATTTCTGTCCCATTGATCATACATACCCCGATAAACACCGCCGCAAAGGCCCCAACCTTTAGTCGGGTTAATTTTTCCTGAAATACCAGCGGCGATATGGCCATCACGATGACCGGGCCACAGGCATAGAGGAGCGAAGCCACCCCAACCCCTACCCGGTCAAAGGCCTCATACAGGAATAGCCAGCTAATCCCCATGGCCAGCCCGGATACGAGGACAAAGGCAAGGTCCCGCGGATAGCGAAAAAGCGCTCGCCCCTGCCGGCGCACCAGCATGACGCCAAGTAAAAACAAGGACCCTAAAAGCAAGCGAAAAAAGACAATGGTTGTACTGGTCTGGTCAATATAACTGGCGATAATCCCATTACAGCCAAAGGTGACCACCGATAGCAAGTACAGGACATAGGCTCTGGATAAAGGCATCTGCTTCCCTCCTATAAGACATGTATTAGGACTACCTTACCATAAAGACTTCTCTCCTGAAAGCCTTTATGGTATATTAGCTTAAAATCCACTGATAAGGAGAAGCCACCATGCTCACTCTGCTCTATGTTATAGCCGTGTCCCTGACCCTGCTCACGCTCATACTCGTCGGCCTTCTCTTTTATAAGTATCCACCCCAAGAAATAAATAACATTTATGGTTACCGGACCGCCCGATCAAAAAATCCACAGAAGCCTGGGCCTTCGCCCAGGTCCATGCAGTCAAGGCCCTCATCCGCTATGGCCTCATCGCCTTTGCCCTTAGCCTCCTGGTCATGCCGGCCCTGACCTTAGGACCGATCGGCCTAACGGAAGGACAAGGTACTACGGCCATTGTGGTCATTACCCTCGCTCAAGCCTTAGGCCTCCTCCCCCTCTATATCCTGGGCACTGAGAGAGCCCTCAAGGATAATTTCGATGAAGAGGACCGGATGCGTTCGCCCAATATAAAGGATTAAAGTGGTTATATCCCTGGAAGATAGTATCCACAAGTCATCTGCCCCTTATCATAAAAAAGGCCCTTATCACTTGGCTTTTCTTGACCAAATGACAAGGGCCTTTGTATTACATGCTACAAGAGGGGCAATTTGCTAAAAATAGAGATTTGGCGACTGGGCCAGGCCATCCCTTTCTTTTAAGCCTTATGCAGGCGCATCAATCTCTAGAAGAATAGGAGCATGGTCCTGCCGGTCACCGGAAGAAACCATTTCAGATGAGATCACTCGGTCCTTTAACCGGTCACTCACCAGGAAGTAGTCAATTCTCCAGCCGGAGTTGTTGATTTTGCTGGTTTTGACCCGTTGGGCCCACCAGGTATAGGCTCCTGTCACATCCCCATGGAGATAGCGGAAGGAGTCCACAAACCCCTTATCTAAAAGGGCCGTAAAGCCTGCCCGCTCTTCATCGGTAAAGCCCGGCGACCGGCGGTTGGCTTCCGGATGTGCCAGGTCAATTTCCTTATGGGCCACATTAAAGTCACCGGTGGCAATGACCGGCTTATCCTGGTCTAAGCCGGAGAGGTAGCCTGCATACTGCTGATCCCATACCTGCCGGTCAGCTAAGCGAACCAGACCATTCCCGGCATTTGGGGTATAGACCTGGTTAAAATAAAAGGTATCAAATTCCAGGGTAATGAGCCGGCCTTCCTGGTCCATCGGCGCCGGCGCCCCAATGGCCGGATAAGAAATCCTCGGGCTAAGGTCCTTTTTATAGAGGACCATATTCCCCGCATAACCCTTCCGAGCCGGGTCCCGAGAGCTGGTCCAGGCATAGGTATAAGCCGGAAAAAGACTTCCCAGGGCCGCCTCATGCTTAGCTGTCGGTCCATTGGCTGATAGCTTTGTTTCCTGAATAGCAATAATATCCGCATCGGCCTGCCGAATGGTTTCGAGCACCAACCGGGACAAGTCTGACCGCGCCGAAGTCCCCGTTAAAGCCGCATTGAGCGAGTCAATATTCCAAGAGATAAACCGCATTTCATCACATCTTTCTATCATAATACTATGGTAAAGGGCTAGATAAAGCCTACAACTTCATTCGCCTGGTAACTAATTATATAACCATTGTTCTTATTATCAAACAAGCTGATTGACAGTCTGAAAACGTCCAGCAGTTAGCTGCCTTATAACCGGCAACGACCGCCTGTCAGTGTGCGAGGCAATAGAGCAGTAAACCGGAGGGGTTAAGATAGGGCTATCGGTTCTCCAGGAGTATTGGAATAAGATAGGCCCTTGCTCCTCATGCGCCCATTCCCTGCCTTCCTACAAGAGCAAAAATAGGTCGACGCTCGGC
>NZ_JBJUVG010000019.1:0-16796 GCF_046097595.1 Peptococcus simiae | reverse complement strand
AAAAATAAAAACCGCTACAGGTGTATCTGCAGCGGTTTTTATTTTTGATGGGCCTTGGGTGGCTCTAGGATAGCCTGCCAAAGGACCCCTTCTTTTACATTGTGCAAGTCCAACCTTTTCTCTCCTTGGCGACCCCGGTGGTTTTGGGTATCGAGGTTCTCAACCTGGATATTGATTGATCGATCTGCATACCGGCTTTGCAGCCGGGTCTTATGAGGGCTGATGCTGGCCTTTTTAGCTTGAATTGGCTCTTTTTTAGCCTTCTTGGGACTGCCTGAGACCTGTTGGCGTGGTGCAGGCGGCTTTTTAACTGGATCCTTTTTAGGTGGATTGAAGGGGTTTAGACTTGTAGCCTTCTTCTCCCACTTTTTCGAAAGGGCAGCAAAGTCAGAAGGCTGCGGTTTGCTCCCATGACGACCGGCTTGGCGACCGGAGCTAGGAGTTCTTTTCCCCTGCTGCCTGGCTGCCTGCCTCCTTTTCTGCTGTCTCGCAGCCTGCTTCCGCCCCTTGGCCTGGGTATCCGGCAGGAAACCGGACATATTCTCCTTAGGCCGACCTGGTTTTCTTTTGCCTTGAAGTCCGCCGACTATTTTCAGGAACACGCGCATAAAGAGGTAAAAAACAAAGATTGGGGCCAGGGCAAGGACAATATAGAAAAGCGGCAAGACCACCTCATACCAGAGGTACAAGAGGCTATCCATCAGCGATCAGTCCGGTTGGGGTCTGTGGCCTGGCTAATCTGCCGCCGCATGCCGGTATCGGCCTGGACATTCATCATATTATAATAGTCCATAACCCCGAGGTTGCCCTGACGGAAGGCTTCGGCCATGGCCAAGGGAACCTCCGCTTCTGCTTCAACGACCTTGGCATGCATTTCCTGAACCTTAGCCTTCATCTCTTGTTCAGAGGCGACAGCCATTGCCCGCCGCTCTTCAGCCTTGGCCTGGGCGATGTTCTTGTCAGCTTCCGCCTGGTCCATTTGTAATTCTGCCCCAATGTTACGGCCCACGTCTACGTCTGCAATATCAATAGATAAAATTTCAAAGGCGGTACCGGCATCCAGGCCCTTGGCCAATACGGTTTTAGAAATATTATCCGGGTTTTCTAAAACCTGGTTGTGGTTGCTGGAACTACCAACCGTTGAAACGATCCCTTCACCAACCCGGGCAATGATGGTTTCTTCCCCGGCCCCACCGACCAGGCGGTCAATATTGGCACGGACAGTCACCCGGGCGGTGACGACCACTTGAATACCGTTTTTGGCCATGGCCGCAATGGGTTCTGTGGTGATGACTTTCGGGGTAACGGAAATGATGACGGCTTCGCGGACATCACGACCGGCTAGGTCAATGGCTGCGGCCCGGGAAAAGTCCAAGTCCATGCCGGCCCGTTCTGCAGCAATAAGGGCATCGACAACCCGGTCAACATCACCACCGGCTAAATAGTGGGCTTCCAACTTGCTGATGTCAATCCGAAGCCCTGCCTTGGTGGCTTTAATGAGGGGAAGGACAATGGTCTGGGGCCGGACCCGGCGGAGCCGCATCCCGACCAGGTTGGCCAAGCTGACTTTGACATTGGCCGCCATGGCCGAAATCCAAAGACCTATAGGGATAAAGTAAACAAAGAGAGCAAAGGCAACGAGTACGAGAAATGCTAGAAATAAGACAATAGCCATCAAGTGCCTCCTTTAATGTCACTCTTCAGCATTTTTCACAATGAGCCAGGTCCCCTCTGCGGCTACCACCTCGACCAAGCTCCCTTTAGCGATAAAATCGCCGCGGGTGGTAACATCAAGGCGTTCGTCCTCGGCGGTGACCATGGTGCCTGCCGGCCGCAGGTCGGTTAAAGCCCGGCCCTGGTGGCCGATATAGGCGGATAATCTTTTCCCGGTGGAAACAAAACCTTCTTCTGTAGTCAGTGATTCTTGCAAGTTAAACTTAGCCATCCGACGACTTCTTTTCATTAGTTGCACGACTAGAGGAGACAAGACCGCCATGACCACAACGGTTATAGCCATCTTAGGCAAGGCTGCCTTGAGGTTCCCTTCTGTCAGGTAAACAGCCAACAAGATACAGGCTGCACCGGCCAGGCCAAAAACGCCAAAACCGGGCACGAAGACTTCTACTAAAATCAGGATAATCCCCAGCACAAAGAAAGCAATGGGTAGAAAATCCATAGGCACCTCCCACTCGACGCCTAGGCCGGTTTATTCAACAGTAACACTTTTAGCCAGGTTACGGGGTTGGTCAATATCACAGCCCCGGGCTTCTGCGGTATAGTAGGCCAGCAATTGTAGGGGGATGGCCGCTAATATTGGGGCGACCATGTCCAGGCAATCCGGGATAAAGATGCGCTTGTCCAGGTCATCGGAAATTTTATCGTGACCTTCTTTCAGAAGGCAGAGGACCCGCCCCTTCCTGGCGACGACTTCATTGACATTGGACAAGGTTTTTTCAAAGGTTTTTTCCTGAAGGGCAATGGCCACAAAGGGAGTCCCATCGGTGACCAGGGCCAGGGTACCGTGTTTTAATTCACCGGCTGCATAGGCTTCCGCATGAATATAGGAGATTTCCTTAATCTTCAAGGCCCCTTCCTGAGCCACTGCCCAGTCACTGCCCCGGCCGATGTAAAACAGGTGGTCAGCATCGATTAAGGCTTGGCTGTGCTGGCGGATTTCTTCCTTCTTGGCCTCTGTCAGCAGGCTTTCGGCCTGGTCTGGCAGCTTAGCCAGGGCTTCGAGGAGGTCCTTGTGGTCAGCCAGATTAAAGCGACCGGCCCGGTCACCAAGGTAAAAGGCCAAGAGATAAAGGGCGATCAGCATGGCGGTATAGGCCTTGGTGGAGGCCACGGAAATTTCCGGACCGGCCCATAAATAGAGGACCTGGTCAGCCTCCCGGCTGATGGCGCTCCCAACAACATTGGTAATGGCGATGGTGGTTGCCCCACGCTGCTTCGCTTCCCGTAAGGCTTCCAGGGTATCAGCGGTTTCACCGGACTGGCTGATTAAAATGACCAGGCTGTGGGCATCCAGCCGGGGGTTTCTGTAACGGAATTCTGAGGCCACTTCTACATTGACCGGCAGTTGGAGGGTCTCTTCCAGGATGGATTTACCGACCAGACCACTGTGGTAAGCGGTACCACAGGCAACAATATCGATATGCTGCCAGTTCTGAATTTGCTCATCGGTAAGGGTGAATTCCTTGAAGGTAACGGCATCTTCATGCAGACGCCCGGTCATGACCCGACGGAAGGTTTCCGGCTGCTCATGGATTTCCTTCATCATGTAGTGGTCATAACCCTCTTTTTCGGCAGACTGGTCCTCCCAGTCAATATGAACCATTTCCCGCTGGCAGGGGTTGCCATCTAAATCAACGATGTCATAGCCGCTGGTGGTCAGCTTGGCCAGGTCCCCGTTTTCCAGGTAAATACACTCGCGGGTATACTTGAGCAAAGCCGGTACCCCGGAAGCCACCAGCATTTCCTTATCGCCAACCCCTAGAACCAGGGGACTGTTCATCCGGCAGATGACCATGGTATCCGGCTCATCGGCAGAAATAATCGCCAGGGCATAGGATCCCCGGACCTCTTTTAAGGTCCGACGGACCGCTTCCAAGAGGTCCCCTTGGTAAAAGTGAGCAATTACATGGGCGACAATTTCGCTATCGGTATTACTGGTAAAGGTTTCCCCTTGCAGGTAGCGGTCGCGCAATTCTTCATAGTTTTCAATGATCCCATTATGGACCAGGGCGATTTTTCCATCAGCACTCTGGTGGGGGTGGGCATTGGCCCGCTCCGGACGGCCATGGGTCGCCCAGCGGGTATGGCCGATGGCCATATTGGTATCCAGGGGGTGCTTTTTCAGGGCCTCTTCAAGGGCTGTTAACTTGCCGGCTTCTTTGACTACATGCATCTGTCCATCCATAATGCCGGCCATGCCGGCTGAGTCATAACCCCGGTATTCTAAGCTATGTAGGCCTTCCAGCACAATATCCTGAGCGCTTTTCTGACCAATATATCCTACGATTCCACACATATATTATTCCTCCCGTAAGGTCTCTTGAGCAGCTGGGTCAGGCACCGTCTCCTGACTAGACGCTTCCGGCGCCGGGGGCAAGTCCTCCAGGCTATTCAGACCGAAAGTCTGTAAAAAAAGAGGCGTGGTCCCATACAAGATGGGCCGACCCGGCGTTTCTTTTCGACCGCGTTCTTCTAAGAGGCCACGGTCTAAAAGCGAGCGAAGGGGCCCGTCTGAGTTGACGCCGCGAATTCCTTCTATGTCTGCCCGGGTCACCGGTTCATGGTAGGCCGCAATGGCCGCGGTTTCCAAAGCTGCTTGTGAGAGCTGGGGTCGTTTTAATGAAAAGAAAGACGGTAGATAATCCGCAATCTCCGACCCGACAAAAAATTGGTAGCCTCCGGCAATGGTCCGTAGATAAAAGCCATGGTTACCGGCGGCATAGGTTTCTTTTAATTCATTTAAAATGCTTTCCACTTCAAAGTCAGCCAGGCCAAGAGTCTTGGCCAGCTCTTCTACGGTAAGGGGCACATCGGAAATAAATAAAAGCCCCTCAACGATACGTTGCATAGCTTGATTAATGCTCATAATGTCCTTCCAGCCCGTTATGTAACCAAATTTCACCAAACCGCTCGGTCTGGATGACCTGGACCATATTGTGCCGCAGGCACTCCAGCAAGGCTAAAAAATAGCCAATAATATCCATTTTACTGGTCAGGCGCCGGCAGATCTGGCTAAAGGTCAACCCCTTGTTGGTCTGGACCAGGTTTAAGAGCTTGTTGGTGTACACTTCTATGGATACTTCCGACCGCCGCATCTGCACCTGGGGAACCCGCTCTTCATGGGCTTGGACAGCGGATTGGTAGGCTGCCAAGAGGGCCTCCAGGGAAATCTGGTCCAGGGGTAGGTCTGCCTGGTACTGCTTGGCCAGGTCTTCCGTATCCACCGGTCGCGGTAGGTGGTGGGCTTCTTCACTATACCGCCTGTTTAAAAAATCGGCGGCATCTCGAATAAAGCGGTATTCTAAAATTTGTGCCACCAGGTCTTGGCGGGGGTCCTCCGCCTCGTCCTTCCGGGGACGGGGCATGAGCATCCGCACTTTAATCCGGACCAGGTTGGCCGCCATCAGCAAGAAATCCGAGGCAATCTCCAGGTTCATGCTCTCGGCCTCTTGCAGGTAGGCCAGGTACTGGTCCGTCAAGGTGGCTATGGGTATATCTGAAATATCAATTTTATCTTTTTCCAATAAATGCATGAGTAGGTCCATGGGACCTTCAAAGTCATGCCATTTAAAGGCCAGTTCAGGGTAAGCTTCCATCCTTAGTCAGATTCTTTCCAGCCATGCTCCTTGCGAATCTCTTCAGGGATTCGTGACATAAACCAGCCATAAAGAAGCAGGAATACAGCCATATCGTCCAACTGTCCAACCACTGGCAAATCAATGATAAAGTCTGTCGGCCACAGCAGGTAGCCGCCGGCTAAACCTAGAAAGATTGCTTTCTGAAGATTAGACACTCGGGCGTCAGTAATCATCCGAAAAGAGGCTAATATATTATTCGGAAGATGTCTAAACCGTTTCAGGTTATCAATCAGTGCCATCATATCTCCTCATTTCTTAAATCGTGCCTTCAATATAGCATAAATGGGCTGGGTTTACAATTTTTACTACTTAAAATTAAGCCCCTAGCCCATAAGATTTACGAAAATTTAATCTTTTATTCATCTATCCTATAAGGAGTCCTGTTTTTTCTTAAAGACAAAAACCCAAGCAGGGCAAATGCTCGGGTTGATATTAATTTAAGTAGTCTTCCTGTTCACTTTTCCCACTCCGGGTCATCAGGGCCAGGGCGGCTTGGTTGACGTCTGCCGCGTTGAAGAGGACCTCATACATATGGGATACAATCGGCATGGAAATCCCCAATTCCTTGGCCCGCTCATAAGCGGCCCGGGTCGTCGGTACCCCTTCAACGACCATGCCCATGTGGGCAAGGACATCATCAAGGGTCCGACCTTGCCCCAGCTGAACGCCGGCTGTCCGGTTCCGACTATGCCCGCTGGTGCAGGTCACAATCAAGTCACCGACACCGGTTAAGCCGAGGAAGGTCAAGGGATTAGCCCCGCTTTTTACCCCCAGCCGGGTGATTTCAGCCAAGCCCCGGGTCATCAGGGCGGCCCGGGCATTGTCGCCATAGCCCAGGCCCACGGTCATGCCGATGGCCAGGGCTATGATATTTTTAAGGGCCCCGCCCAGTTCAACCCCGGTAACATCATCAGTGGTATAGAGACGGAGGTTTTCGTTCATCAAGTCCTGCTGGACTTTGGCTGCCAGGGCCTCATCATGGGCGGCCGCCACAAGAACGGTAGGCATATTGCGGCCCACTTCTTCTGCATGGCTGGGCCCATAGAGGACCACATACCGCTGGTCCACGTCCCCTAAAACTTCATTATAAATATCCGATAACCGCTTACCGCTGGAAGCCTCCAGGCCCTTGGCCACATTAATCAGAGGCTCCTGACCGGAAAACCGGTCCCGGTGGTCGGCTAGGAACTGGCGTTGGGCTTGGGTGGGGACAGCAATAATCGAGTAATCCACCCCGACCGTATCATTGACATCTGCCGTAAAGCGGATATTGTCATGCAGTCTGATGCCGGGCAGGTAGTGGGCATTCACTCGGTTGTCATTCATTTTCGCCACTTGGTCAATATTTCTAGCCCATAAGCTGACCTGGTGGCCATAGCTGGCAAAGCTTTGGGCCAGGGCAGTTCCCCAGCTCCCGGCACCAAAAATAGCAATATTAGACATAGGCTCACCTCTTTTTAGCTGGTCGAATCTTATTTTCTGTGCCGGCCCTTAAGCGACGGATATTACTCCGATGCTTCCAAATCACAAATAGGGCACAGCAGGTAAAGACAGCAATCACCACCGGGTGCTGGTCAGTCAAAACCAGCATAATAGGGCATAGGACGGCCGCAGCCAGGCTCCCCAGGGACATATACCCGGTGGTATAGGCCAGGAGGGCCAGGGTGCTCCCGCAGACCAGGAAAGACAGGGGCGATACATAGAGTAAGACGCCAGCCCCTGTAGCCACCCCCTTGCCCCCACGAAAGTGCACAAAGATGCTCAGGGTATGGGCAAGGACCGCCACTGCAGACGCCAGGAGCATGCCCCATTCATTGCCCAGCCAGTCCCCAATGCCGGCAGCCAGGGTCCCCTTTAAAATATCACCAACGAGGACAATGGATGCGGTCCGGCCGCCTAAGACCCTTAAAACGTTGGTAAAGCCGGCATTGCCACTGCCTACGGAAAAAATATCCACCCCGCGGGCCCGGCTAACCAGTTGGGCAAAGGGGATGGCGCCGAGCAGGTAGGCAGCCAGGATGATAACCCCAATCCGTAAAATTCCGCTTCCCATCTCAGTCCTCTTTTCTGTTTCTCAACTGGAGGCGAAGGGTTGTCCCCTCAAAGACAAAGTAGTCACGAATCCGGTTTTCAATGTAGCGCAGGTAGGAGAAGTGCATAATCTCCTTGTCATTGACAAAGAGGGCAAAGGTCGGCGGGGCAACCCCAATTTGGGTGCCGTAGTAGATTTTAAGCCGCTTGCCCTTATCGGTCGGCGGCGGGTTTTTCAGCACTGCTTCCCGGAGGATATCATTTAAGACCCCTGTCGGTACCCGCATGAGCCGGTTTTCCGCTACAGCCCGGACGGTCTCCATGATTTTACTGACCCGCTGGCCGGTGACGGCAGAAACAAAGAGCATGGGCGCATAGGATAGGAATAAAAGCTCGGCCTTAAACCGGTCTTCCATTTCCTTTTGGGTCTTGTGGTCCTTTTCAACCAGGTCCCACTTATTGACCACCAAGATAATCCCCTTGCCCTGCTCATGGGCATAGCCGACAATCCGCTTGTCCTGGTCAGTTAGCCCTTGAGAGCCGTCAATAACCATGAGCACCACGTCTGACCGGTCGACGGCATGGAGAGACCGGACCACGCTATAGCGCTCAGTGGCCAGCTCAATCTTCTTCCGCCGCCGCATCCCGGCAGTATCGACCAGGATGTAATCCTCACCGTCATAGCGGAAGGGGGTATCGATGGCGTCCCGGGTCGTTCCGGGGACATTGCTGACAATGGACCGCTCTTCGCCGAGCAGGCGGTTGCACAGGGAGGACTTGCCTACGTTGGGCCGGCCCACCACTGCAATGGATAGGGCCTCCTCCTTTTCGCCGACCAGGGCTTCTGCCGGCAAGAGGTCCAGCATCAGGTCAAGGAGGTCCCCGGTGTTCCGGCCATCAACAGCTGTAATGGGCACCAGGTGTTCAAAGCCCAGGCTGTAAAATTCATAAACCGGGACCAGGTCTTCAAAGCTTTTGACTTTATTGGCAACTAAAATAACTTCCTTATCGCTTTTACGCAGGATTTGGGCCACCGCCTCATCTTCCTGGGTTACACCGACAGAAGCATCAACCATAAATAAAATGAGGTCTGCCTCTTCGATGGCAATCTCCGCCTGTAGGCGTACATTTTTCAGGATATGGTCCTTGTCGACCGTATCAATGCCCCCGGTATCAATCAGGGTGAAGGCATGTCCATTCCACTCACCGTCTTCGTACAGACGGTCGCGCGTCACACCGGGCATATCTTCTATGATGGCCTTGCGGGTATGTGTCAAGCGATTAAATAAAGTGGACTTGCCGACATTTGGCCGGCCCACAACTGCAATAATCGGTTTCATGTAACCTCCTGAATACCGCTTATTTTTTTCCTAACATAGCGGCAAATTGACGCGCTCCAACATCCTTGGTCTTGATATCTTTAAATAAGAGGCTATTCAGGGGTTGGAGATAGTGTTGCTCGACCGGTTCCACGGTCAGGGAAACCATGAAGTACAGGTCTTTAATAAAGTCGAAGACATTCCCGTCGCCCAGGGGGGCTTGCAGGCCTTTTTCAAAGATTTCTCGCTGCATGGTTTCAATCTTGTCCACCTTGTATTGTTCAATCATTTTTTCCAGGGCCGTAATGTGGTCCGGGTTATACAGGAGGCTCTTGAGCAAGAGAACATAGGCCATGTTCAAGGGGTAGGGCACGCTGTCGATATTGCCCAGGGTAACCCCGGTGCGGCTGACGCCTAGGGCCGGACGGATCATCCGGTAAACCCGGCGCAGGTCTTCTTCAGTGAGGTCCCGGTCAGCAAAGACTTCCCCGACGGTCTTGTTCCCTGTCGGTTGGACGCTGCCATGATCTGCTGCACAGATGGCCGGTGCCTCCCAAACGAAACCGGCGTAGTCTTCATATTTAAAGGGGGCATTTAAGACGCCGGGAATGGCAAAGTAATTGCTATCGGCAGTGATCAGCCGGCGCAGGTTAATCAGGTTAGCAGTGTTCTTTTCCCCATTGACCCAAGAAGCGTTATCAAAGAAGGCTGCCAGGGCCGGCTGGATTAAGGCAGCTGACTGGATCCGTTTTTGGAAGTTATCCACATGGGCGTATTGGAAGCTGACTCTCGTTTCCGCTGACAGCTTTAAGGTATCCAGGAGGTCACCCTGGCCCTTGGCCCAGTTTTCCAAGGCCTCATATTCCGGCAGGGGAACCGTTTCAATGGCTTCCAGGGGGCTGGTCGGCTGGTGGCCTGTGGCCAGGAGGATTTGCCCCCGCCGTTTCAATTCATCAAAGAGTCCTTCGATAAAGGCCAGGTAGGCCCGCTCCAGGTCCTGGATTTGGCTGAAACCGGAAAACCGCCAATTCACTTGGCCGCCCAGGCCCAGGACGACATTTTCAGCGTCCTTGCGGGCCCCAATCAGGACGTCCCCTTCGCTGATCGGTTGCCAGCCCAGATGGACCAGGTGCTCGATAAAACTCTTACTCCCGTTGGCATCAGAGTAGTTCACCGCGCTGAGGTCACTGCTATTGACCAGGAGGTGGCCAAAGGATACACCGAGGGTAAATTCTTCATGGGGGCGTTCAAATGATTTGAGGTTATTGATAATTGCTTGCATGGATATCATCACGTCTCCGTTTCTTTACTGGTATCTGAAAAAGCATCGTCATCAAGAATATCAGCCAATTGGCGGTTCTCCAACTCGGAATCGAGTAGGCATTCGGTAATATTTAAGGCAGCCAAAAGCAGGGCATCATCATAGCTTAGCCGTCCATGACTGCCAATCAAATCCATCTCTGTATTCAGCCGTTTGATCACAGCAGCCACCTTATCATCAGGCAGGTTGGATTTTAAATGTATGGTTTTTCCGTAAATCACTTGGGTAGTCTCTTGCATGCGGATCATCCTTTCAAGAGCAGGCTGCACATACCTTAAGTATACCACAGCTTAGATGGAGCGTCATCTTTTTCATATTCGTAGGCGGTTGCGGGTATGTATGGTATAATAGCAGCCGACTAAAGGAGGGATTTTGTGTCCTTAGATGGTATGGCGCTCCGCGCCCTCAGCCAAGAAATGAACCAGACCCTGGCCGGCGGACGGGTAGATAAGATTACCCAGCCCGGCGAGAAGGACCTGGTGATACATATTCGCGCCGCCGGTAAAACCCGGCGGGTCTTCTTTTCGATTAATCCACAAAACGCCAGACTGGCCATAACACCGCACACAGCCCCCAGCCTACAGGAGGCCACCCTCTTCTGCATGGTCCTGCGGAAGCACTTGGCCGGAGCCCAACTGACTGAAGTCCGCCAGGAGGGCTATGAACGGATGGTCCACTTTGACTTCACCGGCCGCAATGACATTGGAGACCGGGTCAACCTGACCCTTATCGCCGAACTCATGGGCCGGTCCAGTAATATTATTCTCATCGACCAGGCCGGCACCATTCTGGATGCCCTGCGCCGGGTGGGCAGCGGCACCAACAAGTACCGGCAAATCCAGCCCGGCCTCCCCTATGTACCACCACCGGCCCAGGATAAGAGGACCATCGACGGCCTGGCCGACGGGGACTTAAGCGCCCTGATCCTGGCCGATGACTCTTCAAAAAACATGCGCAACAAGTTAATTCGCGCCTTGGCCGGCATTGGCCCCCAAACAGCCGAAGACCTGCTCTTAAAGGCGGGCATTGACCCGGACAGCAGCGCCGACTACCTGGGTGAAGTCGACTACGTCCGCCTGGAACAAGCCGTCCAGGCCCTGGCCCAGATGTCCCGGGCAGGCAGCTGGCAGCCGACCATCCTCTGGAAGGATAAGGAACCGGTTGCCTTCGCCCCCTTTTCCCTAATTGCGACCGGAGGCTTTGCGGAAAAACACTACGACAGCATGTCCAAGGCCGTGGACCTCTACTACACCCACAAGGTCCGCCATGAAAAGTTCTTACAGAAGCAGGGCAACCTCCTCCGCACCGTCCATAAGGAGTTGGACCGGTGCGAGAAAAAGCTCGTCCTCCAGCTTGAAAAGCTAGACGAAGCCCAAAATGCCGAACAAGACCGGCTCTATGGCGAGCTCCTAACCGCCCAGCTCTACCAACTTAAACAAGGGCCTGAAGCGGTGGTCAAGAACTTCTATGACCCGGAGCAAAAAGAAATCACCATTCCCATGGACCCGAGCAAAACCCCCAATGAAAATGCTCAGCGGTATTTCAAACGCTATAACCGGGCAAAAAACGGGGCTGAAAAAGCCGCCCTCCAGGCGGCCCAAACCAAGGAAGAAATGGCCTACCTCACCAGCATCCAGGAAAGCCTGGAACTCAGCGAAGGCCTGGACCAAATCAAAGAAATCCGGTCCGAATTGGAAGATGCCGGCTACCTAAAAAGACAAAGTCGGAAAAAAGGCCAAAAGGCAGAGCCGGCCAGCCCGCCTATGACCGTCCACTACCAGGACTATACCATCCTCATCGGCCGCAACAACAAGCAAAATGACCAACTAACCCTCCGCACCGCCAATGGTGGTGACCTGTGGCTCCACACCAAGGATATCCACGGGGCCCATGTCATCATTCGCCGCCAGGGTGATGGCAGCTTCCCCGATGAAGTCAAAACCAAGGCCGCTGAACTGGCCGCCTGGTTCTCCAAGGCCCGGTTCAGCGCCCAGGTGCCTGTAGACGCCACCCTTAAAAAGTTCGTCCACAAGCCCAAGGGGGCCAAGCCCGGTATGGTCATCTATACCGACCAGGAGACCCTTTATGTGACCCCTAAAGAAGAGGTCCTGGCGCCCCTCCTGGCCCCGACTGAAGGTCAGGAGGAAGAGTAATGTATATTGACCTGATCACCGTCGGCAAGTTAAAGGAACGCTACTGGCGCGAGGCCTGCCTTGAGTATGAAAAGCGCCTAAGCCGTTACCATAAATTAAAAACCATCACCGTTGCCGACGAAAAAGACCCGGCAGACCAGGGGGCCAAGGCCATTGCCAAGGTCTGCCAGCTGGAAGGCCAGCGGATTGAGCAAAAAATAGCCCCCCACAGTTATGTCATCGCCCTGGATGTCAAAGGAAACCGCTACGATTCTGAGGGCTTTGCCCAGCACCTGGCCCAGTTGGAGAGCCGAGGCCATACCCACCTGACCCTCATTATTGGCGGCAGCCATGGCCTGTCACCAGCGGTTTTAACCCAAGCCAATGAGCGGATATCCTTTTCTGATTTTACCTTCCCCCATCAACTGATGCGGGTGATCTTACTGGAACAAGTCTACCGGGCCAGCCGGATTAACGCCGGCGAGCCCTACCACAAGTAAAGGAGCCTATCCATGAAAATAGAAATCTTTAGCGACTACGCCTGTCCCTATTGCTACATCGGCAAGCGGCACCTGGAGGCCGCCCTGAAAGAGCTGGGCTTAGAAGATGCCCAGCTCATCCACCGGGTTTACATCCTAGACCCGGGGAAAATCAGCCATCCTGAGCGCACCTATCTGGAGGGCCTGAACCTAAAAACAGCTGAAGAGAAGCAGCACGCTGCAAATACCTTTGCCTCTATTACCCGGCTGGCAGCCGATATCGGCCTGGCCTACCATATGGATACCATGAAGGACATCTCCACTGAAATGGCCCACCGGCTCACCCTCTGGGTCCAGGAGACGACACCGGACCAGACCCAGGCCGTCATCGACCGAATCTTCCATGCCCACTTCATTGACAATAAGGACATCTCCTCTAAAGAAGTCCTCTTAGATATCATCAGCCCCCTCCCCCTCGACCCGGCTGAAGCTTCTGCCGTTTTAGATGACCCCAGCCGCTACGTGGATCAAATTTTTGAAGATGATGACCGGGCCCAGCAATTGGACGTGGACTATATCCCCTACTTTATTATCAACGACAGCGACCATATCAGCGGGGTGGTCAACACCGAAAAGCTCAAGGCCCTCCTCTCTCAAGCCAAATAATAAAAAAGGCGACGATTAGTCAATCGTCGCCTTTTTTATTTAAGCACCTGCTAAAAGCATGGCCATGAGCTCGTGGCCATGACGGATGAGGTAGCCGGTGTCTTCAGCCATCTTTTCACTATAGCCTTGGGCCGGATGGGTTGGTGCCTGGTTGGACCGGTAGAGGATAAAAGGAATGGGATTGCTGGTGTGAGTCCGCTCAACAATAGGGGTCGCATGGTCGGGCATGAGCAGGATGTGGTAGTCCTCGCCACTTTCCGCCAGCTTGGCCATGAGGGGCTTTAAGACCCGCTTGTCCAGTCGTTCAATGGCCTCTATTTTTTCTGCCGGATCCCCGTGGTGGCCGGCCTCATCCGGGCCCTCAAAGTGCATGTAGACAAAGTCATTGTTTTTCAATATATCCAGGGCAGCGGCCAGCTTGCCTTCATAATTGGTATCAAGGGTACCGGTAGCCCCTTCGACTTCCGGTGCCTCCAGACCCGCCGCCAAACCTAGGCCCTTGAGTAGGTCGACGGCACTGACCACGCCGCCTGTTTTTCCATATAATTCCTTAAAGGGCGTCAGGGCAGGCTTGGTCCCCTCTCCCCAGAACCAGGCCATGTTGGCCGGGCGCTTACCTGCAGCAATCCGCTTTTGGTTGACCGGGTGGTCCTTGAGAATGGCTACAGAAGCCTCCATCAAGTCTGTAAAATAGGCCGCCTGGGTCCCTTTCGGTAGGTAGGTACCGATGGCCTGCTCTAAAATATCATGCGGCGGCGTATGGTCTGCCCCGGTTGCTCCGCCATGGACCACCAGGCAGTGGCGGTAGCTGGTGCCGGTATAAATCTGGTTACCGGCCAGGGGCAGGGTCTCATTTAAGGACTGGACCAGCTGGTCCGCCTCTTCCGTGGTAATTTCGCCGGCCGAGTGGTCAATCATGGTCTTTTGGTCAAAGGCCTCATCATCAGACACGGTGACCAGGTTCATCCGGTAGGTGATATCACCATCTTCCAGGGGAACGCCAATACTGACGGCTTCCAAGGGAGACCGTCCACTGTAAAAGGCAACCGGGTCGTAGCCCATGACGCAAAGGTTGGCCACGTCAGACCCGGGCGGGTAGCCTTCGGGAATGGTATGGACCAAGCCGGTATCCCCTTCTCTAGCCAATTGATCAAAGGTCGGGATTTGGGCCACTTCCAAGGGGGTCTTCCCCTCTAAAGCCGGCACCGGGAAATCAGCCATCCCATCCCCTAAAAGAACGATGTATTTCATGCCATCACCACTTTCCATAAGATAGGATTATGCTATCATAGACCCAGGTCCATATCGAGAGTGCACCTGTCTATATTCCATTAAATAAGCTTATAATTATCTATATCTGCCAGAATGGCCGCCCAGTCCCGCTGCATAAAGCCCGCGGAAGCGTACTGGTCCCTTAAGGCCAGGTTGCGCCGGTCCGCTACGGCATAGGCCCTGATGCCCAGGGCCGCCATTGAAGATAGGGCCTTGAGGTCATCTTCAAAGCCGAGGCAGTCCACCGGTTGAAGGGCCAGCTGGTCACAAACATGGGCAAAAAGAGCCGGGTCCTTCCCCTCTGCATAATCGCCGGGTACGGTCATGGCCAAATAAAAATAATCCAGCAGGCCATGCCGGCCCAGGGCCGCTTCATAAAGCAGGGGTGGCGACAGGGTCACCAAGGCCAAACGGTAGCCGGCTGCGGCCAGCCGGGTCACTGCCTCTCTGGCCCCCTCTTTTAAGGGGACACTTGTCTGGTAGGCCTCAAGGGAAAGGGCTTCCCACTCCCCGATGACCTCATCCGGGGTCAGGTCAAGCTTATATTTCCAGGCCACATAGGCCGCAGAGGCATGGTATTCCATCTGGGTTACCGCCCGGATGTAATCGGCATCTTTTTTTAAGCCATGCCGGCTTAAAAAGATATCGTCCACCTGGGCCCACAGGCCATTTGAATCTAAAAGGGTACCATCCAAATCAAAAATAGCGCCGGGCATAAGGCCTCCTTATTTCGTCCTCTTCTCTTGCTCCAGTAACATGGTTAACCGTTCCGGATAGGCGGTGATTTGATAGGCCATCACCGGGTCCAGGTTACCCCGGCGGATTTGGCTAGCCATGTGCCCTTCCAGACTCGTGCCGGCCGCTTGGTTTTCCAGACTTTGGGCCACCAGCGACCAGGCCCCATCCCGGATTTGCCGGACTAAGCCATCTGACCGGACCAGGACTTCCGCCACCGGCACCAGGCCCCGACCGCTTGCATGAGGCAGGAGCCTTTGGCTGATGACCCCGCAGAGGACTTCCGCCAGGACCCCCTGCCACAAGGGGCGCTCATTGGCGGGAACCAGGTGGACCAGCCGCATCAAGGCTTGGACCACGTCTGCGCTATGGAGGGTTGATAGGACCAGGTGCCCTGTTTCCGCCAGGTAAAGGGCCCCCTTGGCTGCTTCTGTGGTGCGAATTTCGCCAATCATAACGACATCCGGGTCTGCCCGTAAGGCCCCTGCTAAAAGGGGAGCCAGGGCCTGGTCTTCTCTTAGCTCTACCTGGGTCACAAGAGCCCGGTGAGACGGTATAATATACTCAACGGGCCGTTCAAAGGTCATCAGGTGACCACCCTGCTTGGCCCGGGCTGCTAAAAGGGCCGCCAGGGTCGTGGACTTCCCGCTCCCGGTCGGCCCTGTGACCAGGACCAGGCCCCCCTGCGGTGCTAGGAGGCTGGGCAGGCAGGCCGGTAGGTTCAGGTCTTGAAGGGCCGGCACTTCTCCCGGCAAGAGCCGGAGGGCCCAGGCCTTCCCTCGGAAGGTATCATATTGGTGGACCCGAATCCGCTGGCCGGCGTAGCTTAGGGAAAAATCCTTAAGTTCTGAGAACTGGGCCGGCAGCTGGGCTTTGAAAAAAGCCTCCACCACCCCTTCTGTCAGCATCTGACCGGCCAAGCGGTCCAACCGCCCATCCTTTCTGGCAAAAATCCCGTCTGCTGAGAGGTGGAGGTCTGTCCAGCCCTGGGCTAGGGCTTCTTGTAAAATCTTTTCCATAGGCACTCCTCGGAGGTTTATTTCCATGTTGAACGATGCACTGATACAATTGCTACTGGTCTTTGCAGTGACCTGGCTGGCCAGCCTGGGCTTAGTCTATTGGACCCTGAGTCGCCAACGGCTGGCCGAACCGGTCATTGGCAAGGGACAGGCCCTCGGCCTTGCCTGCCTGCCGGCCTTGTGGGCCGTGTCTTTGGCCATCCGGCTGGATAACCCTAGTCTTTTCTTTTGGTCTCTGGCCTGTGGGGCCTTGCTCTTCATAATGGCCCTGGATGACTGGGCCTTCCGGTCGGTGGAATCAATCGACTTGCTCCTCTACACCGGCCTAGTCCTGCTTCACTTTTTCCTCTTCGGCCGGCCTGTATTGGTATCCAGGCTGGTCATCTGCCTGGTCATGGCAGCCATCTGCCTGGCCATCTTGCACCTCTACCCCCAGGGCTTTGGTGA
>NZ_JBJUVG010000018.1:0-19656 GCF_046097595.1 Peptococcus simiae | reverse complement strand
CCAGGGCGGTGGGGTTGCTGAAGTCCCCGCCGACAGGCACTTTTAGGGTTAATTCATCGACAATGGCATTGCCGGTGACATACTGGATTTCATAGTAGGCTGCCCCCTTGGCCGGGGTCAGACGAAGGGGGAAGACCTTATAGCCGGCCCGGGTTCTCAGGTCAGCTTCCGTGATGGCATAGGTGACCGCATCCCGGCGTTCCAGCCGCTTGCCATCCTTATCATAGGGGATCAGCTGGACAAAGTCCGCATCAGAGGGCTTGTAGGCCCGGTCAAAGCGGAGATTCAGGTCCTGGCTGCCCTTGTCCCGGATAATGGTGGCTTCTTCAAGTTTCATGCTTTCAGGCTTAACCTTGACGCCACCGAGGGGAACGCTCTCTTCAATTTTCTCTTCTCTATCCTTTTCTTTTACGTTAGGAGGGTTATCCGGAACGACTTCTACCAAAAGGACGTCACCGGCCCGTAAATCTTTTAAAGCATCATATTGGTCAACAGGCAATTCAATGACTGCTTCTCCAGTTCTATTAAACTGCCCAATGTCCAATTCTTTTTCAGTCCCATTGTTCATTTTCAGAGTAATACGATACAGGTCCTTTGCCTTCATCCCCTTGGTGAAGATGATGACCTTATCAGTCCCCTGGGAGAACCCGTAGATGTTCACGCTCCGGGTCTCGTCTGCCGCCTGGGCGACTTCCGGCCCCAGGACAGGACCGGCAGTGGAAAAGAGTAGGGTGAATGCCGTTAAGCCGGCAATTAATTTTTTACGCAACACGACCTTTGCCTCCTTAAAAGAATCGTCACTAATAGATGGTCCCATTATACCATAGAGCAGGCCGGGGAACAATTCGACCGGCTTACAAAAAAATGACAATTCCCGCCGGATCAAATGAGGGGGACCAGGGCGGCGAGGTTGGGCACCAGGTCATCGGCCAGGTCAACGAGGATGTCCTCGGCGCTAACCGTCCCGCTCAGGGCATAGCACCGCTGGCAGAGGGCCCCCAGCCGCATATCCCGGCAGCTGTCGCCGACAAAGACCATCTCATCTAGGGATATGCCGGCCTGGTCCCTAAAGGCCAGGAGGCCGGCGGCCCGGGGCTTGGCCGGGTACCTATCACCACTGATGACCATGTCAAAGTAGTGGTCCACGCCCAGGAGGCGGAGGGCTTCATGGGTCAGGTCAGCATCATCAGAGGTCATGACGGCCATGCGGATGCCCCGGTCTCGCAGGTGGTCCAGGAGGGGCCGGAGGCCTTCAATGGGCTGGATGCTTTCCGGATGGGCGGTCATGTAGGCCTTGTACTGGTCGTGGAGGTCGGCCGGGGAGACCGGAACCGGACTATGATCGGACAGGGCCTGGGCGATTTCAGCCAGGGTGCCGCTGGCCAGGGGGGAGTCGGGCATAACGCCGCCACCGGCCACCAGGCCGACAGCGGCCCGGCAGGCCGGGGCCTTGTCGCCGGCAACCCGGTCAATGAAGGCCTCGGTGGCCTTTTCCCAGAGGTCACTAAAGGCCATGAGGGTCCCATCCTTGTCAAAGACCACGCCCCGGACCGGCGGGTTCATCGCCTTTTCCAGGTCATGCCAGGTGTAGAGCCGCTTACCTTCTTCGGCGCTCTCCCAACGGATGGGGTTGGTCGTGGCGACGAGCTCTCCTTCGGCACTCCGCCAGTCGACCCGGACCCAGTGGCCGTCCTCAGGCAGGACCAGGGTGCTGGAGGCCCCCTCCCTTTCCGCTGCGATGACCCCATCAATGATCCACTGGTGGTAGGCCGGCTCAGGCCGGCCCGGGTCTTTTTCCACGCCGACCGGTTCATCGGCCAGGCCGCAGCAGAGGGTCACGCCGGGGGCCAGGTCCCGGCCGGTCAGGGCCGGGGGGCTGGCCTGGCTTTGGCCCTGGGCATCCTTGGTGACGGTCAGCCAGGGCCGGCCGGCCCGGGCAATGGTGGTGTGGCCGGCAGCCAGGCCCGCTTCCAGGGCCTTGAGGCTCCCGTCCCGGGCGTAGACCCAGGTGATGGGGTTGCCCAGCCGGGTCAGTTCACGGGTTTGGGGGTAGCGATCGCCCAGGGGCAGGTGGGCATCGCTCCCGCCCAGGCCGGTCAGGTCTACGCCGCCATTCCACATGGCGGACCAGGCCCGGAGGGCCTTTTCATTGGCCTTGGAGGCCGTTTTATAGGTGGGGTCGTTGATGATTTCAATATAGGCAAAGGTTTCCAGAGGGATGGCGGACAGCATCATCCGCCAGGGGGCCATAAAGGGGTGGTTGAGGCAGAGCTTGGCCCCTTGCCGGCGGACCGCCTGGTGGAGGAGGACCTCCACCTCCCCGGGACTGGCTGTCCCCAGGGGCCGGGTTTTATAAGGTGACCCCTTGCTGAAGTGGGCGTTGAAGTGGCCAAAGGCAGTGGTTACCTCCACACTGGGCAGGACCAGGACCCCCTCGTGGTCGACCCAGGCAGTGGGATAGACCGAATGGTCGGTGGCGGCGAAAAAGTCCAAGCCATAGCGACGGGCGGTCTGGACATTGTCCGCCTGGCTACTCTGGCCGTCCGAGGCCCGGGTGTGGGTGTGGAAGTCGCCGGCCAGCCAGCCGCCATGGCCCAGGGCATCTGCCCACCAGTCCAGGCCGGAGGCGCCAACGGCATCGTCCGCTTCACCCAACCAGCTGACCGCTTCCCGGGCCTCTGCCGGCCGGGTCAGGTCTTCTTCATACCGGTCCCGGTCATCATAGGCCACAGCGGTCACGGTAAAGGGGATAAAGCGGGTCGCTTCTGCCGGGTCCATCATGGGGTTAAAGAGGGTGTAGGTCCGGCCCACCAGGGGCAGGCAGTGGGGGCTGGTCAGGGCCAGGGTCGGCCCAAACCAGAGGGCGGCATCCTGGCCAAAGTGCATGAGCTGGCCCCGGAGCCGGTCCTCCTCATCGTAGAGCAAAACGTTCATCAGGGCCCGCCGGTCCGCTTCAAAGATGAGCCGAAAGCCGACGGTACCTGCCGGCAGGTCAAAGCTGACCTGTGATTCGGCATGGGTTATCTGGATTGTCTTAAAGACCTGTCCCATGGGTCTATCTCCCCTTCTCTATTTGTCGGTTTGATTATACGCCTTTCCTTGCCGGCCTGTACATAAAAAGACCCCCGGTGCCGGCACCGGGGATCCAAATAACCAGACTCGAGCCGGTTCATGCCCAGCCGGTTTTATTTGCTATTGACTTCATCCAAGGCAGCCTGGGCCTCTTTTTGCGCCGCATCTAAGGCTTCCTTAGCGGGCACGTTTTCCAGTTCCAGCTTGTCAGCAGCCTTTTTCAAGGCGTCGGTGATCTTAGACCCGGTCGGGTCGAAGAAGGCCGGGCTGGCGTGTTGGGCCTGGTTGTAAGGCACTGCTGCATAGGGGTTTTCTTCTAAGAATTTCTTGTATTCTTCTACTTCCAGGGCAGCCTTCCGTACCGGAATGTAGCCGATTTTTTGGCTCCATTTGGCGCAGACTTCCGGGCTGTTGAAGTAGGCCATCCATTCATAGGCGGCTTTTTTCTGTTCATCGGTGGCAATCTTCGGCACGACCATGTAGAGGCTGCCGGCACGCGGTTTGGGCTCATGACCGTTGAAGCCCGGTTGGACGCAGGAATCGATGATATTGAAGTCCAGGTCACCCTTGTCGCCGGAGGACCCGGTGTAACCGATGGCCACGCCATTTAAGACGTTGTCAATGGTCCGGTACCAGTATTCCCAACCCTGGCCGCCGGATTCGATTTTCATGGTCTTGTCATCAAAGATTTGCTTACGAACGAAGTCCCAGCTTTCCACCCATTCCGGGGTGTTGATGAGGACCTGCTTGCCGTCCTCAGATAAGATTTTCCCGCCGGCAGACAGGGCAATATCCATGAGGTTTTCCTGGTCCCACATGAAGAGGTGACCATACTGGGCAACGCCCTGGTCTTGGAGCTGCTTGGACGTTTCATAGACCTTTTCCCAGCTGGAGTACATATCCTTGGGGTCAACGCCGGCCTGGGAAAGGAGGTCTTTCCGGTAGTAGCAGACCTGGGTGGTCCCGTAGGCGGGCAGGGCCATGACCTTGCCATCCTGAACGGCCGGTTCCATAAAGACTTCCAGGTAGTCGTCTTTCGGGGTCCGGTCATCCATGACGTCATCCAGGGGGGCAATGATGTCCCGCTGGGCCAGTTCCTGCATGTTATCTGAAATAAAGACAGCCGGTGCCTGTTTACTGGCCAGGGCCGCCTGCACCTTTTGGAAGGTGTCGCTGTAGCTCGGCTGCTGGACCCCGGTCACCTTGACCTTGTCCTGGGAAGCGTTAAAGTCTGCAATGATCCCTTCCATGGTTTCCCCGGCCACAGAGCCCAGGCCATACCAGAACTCAATTTCTACCGGACCATCGCCGCTGGCAGCGGAGGTTTCCTCCTTGGCTGCCGGAGAACAACCGGCGGTGAAGAGCAGGGCCCCGGCCAGGGCCGTTGCCGTCAAACGTTTTACCCAACTTGTCATATTGTCAATCCTTTCCCTTTTTGCTTGGGGCTCAACCCTTGAGCCCGCTGTCACTAATCCCTTTGATGAACCACTTCTGCAATACAATAAATAATATCAACAACGGCAATACAGAAAGTGTATTGGCCGCCATGAGCCTGGGTAGGTTTTCCTTAAAGTTCCCCTGACCGGTGAAGAAGGTGTTGAGCCCCACGCTGATGAGCATCTTGCTCTTACTGGTGGTAATCAGAGAGGGCCACATGTAGTTGTTGTACATGTTGACGAAGTTAATGAGCCCTGCCGTAATCAGAGTGGACTTGGAAAAAGGCACCACCACCCGGAAGAGGAGTTGCCGCTGGCTGGCCCCTTCAATCTGGGCCGCCTGCAAAAGCTCCCGGGGGACACCCTTAAAGTTCTGCACCAAGAGGAAGATGGTAAAGACGCTGGCCAGGTTACTGACGATGAGCCCCGTTAAGGTATCCAGGAGGCCCAGGTTGGCCAGGATCACATAAGAAGGCACATAGGTGGCCGCCGTCGGCAGCATGTAAGTCAAGAGGATGGCCCCGTAAAAGAGGTTCTTGCCCGGGAACCGGTAAAAGACAATCCCGAAGGCAAAGAGGACACTCAGGAGCAACTGAACCAGGACAATAACAATGGCCGTAAAGGCTGAGTTAAATACATAGAGGTCGAAGGGGGCCATGGACAGGGCCCCGGCAAAGTTCGACAGGTTCGGCACCGTCGGTATGAGACTGGCCGGGTTGCTCATGATGTCATCGGCTGTTTTAAAGGAGTTGGAAAACATCCATAACAGGGGATAGACCATGGCAATACTGGAGATAGCCAGGCCCAAGGTCTTAGCCACCATTTGCCAATTGCGTTTTTTCCGCGGCTGCCGGGCCCTTTCGCCGACAAGCGTTTTTCCGCTGACTTGTTCCACGTTATCCCTCCATATGACTAATGCGGTTGTTGACGAGTTTCATGGCAACAGCCAGGACCGCGGTCAGGAGGACAATAATCACTGCCAAGGCCGTAGCGGTACCGACATTAAATTGTTCAAAGGCGTACTGGTAGTAAAGGTAAAGAAGGGTCCGGCTGGCCCCGGCCGGCCCGCCCTGGGTCAAGACGCTGATCTGGTCATAGGCCTGGATGGCATCAATCAGGCTGACAATGGCCAGGAAGAAGGTGGTCCCGGAGACCATGGGCAGGAGGATCCGAGTGATCTTCTGCCATTGGTTGGCCCCTTCCAGGTGGCCCACTTCATAGAGGGCCTCCGGAATTTTTGACAGGGCATCGGCGTAGAAGATCATGGCCCAGCCGGCATTCTTCCAAATGGTCACCAGCATGACCGCCGGTAGGGCCCAGGTCGAACTGGACAGCCACATAATCGGGTCAATGCCGAACTTCCCTAAGAGGACATTGATGAGCCCCTCAGGCCGGTACATCCAGCTCCAAACGATGGACATGGCCACCATAGGGGTCACCCAGGGAGAGAATAAAAAGGCCTGGAAGAGGGGCTTGCCCTTAACATTCCGGTAAAGGAGCACAGCCAGGAGAAAGCCGATGGCCAGGGTCGGGATGACCGTCCCCAGACCAAAGAAAAGAGTATTCTTCAGGGCCGAGTAAAAGGCCTGGTTAGTTAAGATATTGCTGTAGTTTTCCAGGGCCACGATGTTATAATCCGGTGAAATATAGTCCCAGTCTGTGAAACTGATATAAAGGCAGACAAAGAGGGGAATAAACCAGAAGACAATCAAAGGCAGGGCAGGCGTCAGGATATAGGCGATAAACTCGCCCGGAGACATTTTTTTATCCATAGGCCCTCCTACAAGCGTGCGCCGGTCTGTTGGTCAAAGAGGTAGAGGGCTTCCAGGGGAAAGGTCAGGTTTAACTGATCCCCTTCCTGGAAGGGCCCGTCTGCAACCCCCCGGCGGATAATCACCCGGCTCCCGTCAATATTGACATAGAGGTTGTAGTCCGCGCCCAGGAGCTCGGCCCGTTCAACAGTGGCCGCCACCCCCTGGTCAGCATGCTTGGCAAATTCAACGGTTTCCGGCCGGATGCCCACAGTGACCTGGCTGTTGCGGGCAGCCACATCATCGGTTACATCGCAGAGCCGCTGGCCATCCTTCATGTGCAGGCAGCCGTCATGGATATCCCCCTGGACAAAGTTCATGGGTGGGGTCCCGATAAAGCTGGCCACAAAGGCATTGGCCGGGTTGTTGTAGATTTCTTCCGGAGTGCCCACCTGCATGATATGCCCATCCTTTAAGACCACAATCCGGTCGCCCATGGTCATGGCCTCGATTTGGTCGTGGGTGACATAGATGGTCGTCGCCCCTACCTCCCGGTGGAGGTGGACGATTTCTTCCCGCATCTGGCCCCGGAGCTTAGCGTCTAAGTTACTCAGCGGTTCGTCCATGAGAAAGACCGGCGCCTGGTTGACAATGGCCCGGCCCAGGGCGACCCGCTGCTTTTGGCCACCGGATAAGTCGCCCGGCTTTTTGTCCAGGTAGTTATCCAGGCCCAGTATACCCGAGGCCCGACGGATTTTTTCATCCCGGGCCTGCTTGTCTTCCTTACGGATCTTTAGCCCAAAGCCGATATTGTCATAGACCGTTAAAAAGGGGAAGAGGGCATAAGATTGGAAGACCATGGCCACCTGCCGGTCCTTGGGCGGCCGGTCATTCATCCGTTCGCCGCCAATCATAAGATCCCCTTCGGTAATATCCTCCAGGCCGGCAATCATCCGCAGCGTGGTGGACTTACCACAGCCGGAAGGACCTACAAAGACGATAAATTCACCCTTCTCAATATCCAGGTTAAAATCATGGACCGTATAGTCTGCATTATTTTCGTATTTCTTGCGAATATTCTTCAGCTCAATAAAAGCCAAGGCGGCCCGCCTCCCTATTTTTGTCTTAAACATTTCAACAAGGAATATTCTAACAAGAGAATGTAAAGGGAAAGCCCTGCCAAGGTATGGTACCTGTAAATTTTCTGCACAAAAAAAGCACCTGCTAAAAAGCAGGTGCCCGGATGGCCGAATCAGTTGTCATGCCACAATCTTATGGTCAGGAGCCTTTTTTAAGGTACTTCCGATGCATGGATAGGATAAACAGTATTTCAGTTTATTTGCCTCCAATAATACATGACAAAGGTATAATCAACTATTATGGATTTTTTGACTGCTAACTTGCAACAGATACAGGTATGAGGCTCCATCATTCGCTAAAGGCGTTCTCTCTGGTGGTGCACTGACTCGGTTCTTCTTGCTTTAAGATTATCACATTGTTCAGACTAATGCAACAAGTAATTTTATTTTAGCTATATTTGTTTTTCAGGTCCGCCCTCAACATACAAAAAGGCCGGGCCCGGAAGCTGAAGGCTTCGGACCCGGTCTTTGCTGAAAACCTTATTTAGTTGTGGAAGAGTACGTTGGCCGTGCTGCCATCGGTGTTTTGGGTGAAATCAGCCACAAAGCCGAAGGGTTCAGCGGCAAAGCGGGCAGGGACCATGGTCCGGCCGGCTTGGGCAACGATGTAGGGGGCCACGTCCATGTTGTGGGCTAGCCCATTGACGGTGTAGGCCTTGTTGTCAACGGTCATTTTAACCACCTTGTCCCCCTGGGTCAGGGTGATGGACCGGCTGGCATTGTCATAGTCGACTTTCACGCCAAAGGCTTCAGCAACAGCCCGGAGGGGAACGAAGGTCCGGCTGTTATTGATGACGGCCGGGGCGTCGATTAAGACTTTTTCCCCATTGACCAGCATATCTTTGGAGTTAATGGAGAGGACCACATTTTTCTTTTCAACCGGGGCGACAGCCTTGCCAACGGTCAGGGTCTTGGTGACAGCCCGGGTCCCGTCAACAGCGGTAACGGTGATTTGGCTGCCGATGTATTTCTTATCATTTTTGACGGTAAAGCCGCCCTTTTCCCGGCCTTTTTCTTCAAGAGCATCACCGGCATAGGCAAAGGTGGCCCGGCCGGATACGTCCATGGTTTCGCCGTCTTTATTCTTCAGGTAGACCTTGGGGGCGATTTTTTCACCGGGTTCAACGGTGTCTTTGCCAAAGTCTAAGACCAGTTCGCTGGCGGCAGAGAAGTCAGCGCCAACGGGGAGTTTCTGGGTCAGGTCGGCAACGGTCTTGCCATCGCTGACATAGGAAACGGTGTAGTAGGCAGCACCCTTGACCGGATTAATGGTCAATTCCACCCCTTTTTTAGAAATCTCGGTAACGGTATAGGCAGCCTTATCCCCACCAAGGTCTAATTTAGCATCCTTGTCGGTATAGGCAGCCACTTGCAGCTCAACCTTATCAGCCTTAGCCGGGCTAAAGTCCTTATCAAAGGTAACATAAACCTTTTGGTCCTTCTTATCGCGGACCAGGCCGTCCCGGTCTAAGACCATTTTAGCCGGCCGGTTGGCCACGCCATCGACATAGACTTCAGCCTTGGCCGCCTTGTCCAGGGCCAGGGTTTCGTCCATGTCGTCATTTTTGAAGACCTTTGCCTCCCAAGGGTCACTTGTTCAAAATTGGCATAGGTCACCGGGGCGTCTTTTTCATTCTTGATTTGGCTGGATTCAGACTGGCTAGAACCGGCCATCTTATAGAGAATAGTGACAAGGGATCCTTGTCTTCAATGCAGGTAAGGAATATGATATAAATATATCCATCAGCAAAGCCCTAAAAGTCTCCGCTAGCAAGGGCTGTAACTAATACTTAAGAGGTGATAATCGTGACCAGCAAAAGCTTTCTTGAGGAAATCTTAATTGAAGATGAGGAAGGCGTTAGAAAGTTTGTAGAAGCCCTCGAGGCTTCCCAAGAAGCAGGGAAAAATAGCCACCCGCCTAGTCTTGCGGTAAAAGAAATAGGCCCTGATGCCATTAGAGATTTATGGCCGGAAAAGGCGCAGGTTTTTGAAGCAAAGGCCCTTGAGCAAGGCTTAGAAAGCCTGGCCAAAGACCAGCTATTAGAGGGCGAAAAGTTCTTAGCCCGCTTAAAGAAGAAGTATGCCTGCACCGCCAAAGACGAACCAGAGTCCCAGGAGGATAGGATTTAATAACCCCGCTTATCTATGAAACGATGAGCGAATACCGAATGAGGCTAAGAAAAGCAGACAGGTCCATTATCCAGGCTTTAAAAGAATAAGCCAGCTGTACAGAACCGGCTGGCTTATTCTTATGCGCCCAAATAAGGGCAGAAAAAAAAGCAAGCAGCCGGAGCTGCTTGCTTCAAATTTCAGTGACCTGAAATTATTTGATGAATACAACGCTAGCGGTGGTGCCATCGGTGTTGTAGGTCGGGGTGACGGTGAAACCGAGGCCTTCAGCTGCGAAACGGACAGGGATCATGGTGCGGCTATCGCCATTGATGTACGGAGCTACGTCCATGGTCATTTCTTTGTCGTTTACTTTGTATTCTTTTTTGTCAACGGTCATGACAATTTTCTTACCGTCTAATTCAGTGGTGACAGTTTTGTCTTTTTCGTTCCAGTCAACTTTAGCACCGAAAGCTTCAGCTAAGGCACGGAAAGGAACGAAGGTGCGTTCGTTTTTGATGATAGCAGCAGTATCGATGGCAACAACGTTGTTGTCAACGATAACGTCTTTGCTGCCGATGGTCATAACAACAGCACGGCCAACGTTGGAAACATCTTTACCGAAGGTGTAGGTCAGGTTGCCTGCATAGAATTTACCGTATTGATTGCTAACATATACAGCGATATCAGCGGTAACCGGTTTGTCAGAGGTCAGACTTAAGGTACCAATCCCTTTTTCTTTTAAGTCACCGTATGCGGTAACAGAAGCAGAGACCTTAGCGGTATCGTCGCTAACTTTTTCGATAACAACAGCGGAGTTCTCGTAATTACCACCGAGGCTAACGGTTTTGCCATCGCCATCGACGAGTTGGAAGTCTACTTTGTTATTAGCACCAACAACACCCTTGTTGCTGGCAAACTTCATGCTACGACCGTCTTGAGCAACGGTCAGATTAGCTTTAGCCACTAAACCTTCACGTTCTGCAACAGCAGTCACGACAATTTTAGAACCGAGATATTTTTCATCACCTTTAACTTTAAAGCTACCATCTTCGGTTTTAAAGTCCTCAACAGCATATCCGGCATACCCTAAGGATACACGTTTAGCAGCTTTCTTTTGAACACCGTTTTCGTCAACAAAAACGATATCCGGAGCTTTAACATTTTTATCGCCTAATTGAACGGTTTCAGTATTATAGTCGATTTTCAGTTCTTTAGCAGTACCAAATTTAGCGATTTCAAAGCTAGCAACCGCTTTTTTCCCATTTTTCAGGGCTACTTGAACGGTGTATTTACCTACCTTAAGTTCTTTATTAGCAACTAAGGTAAAGTAATCTTTTCCGTCAACCTTTTTCAGGTAGAAGTCCTTGTCATCCACTTTCATGTTGGACGGTTTATCAAGGACTTTTACATAAGGGGTATCACTGTTTTGTTTTACAAAAGCAGGTTCATCAGCCGGAGTATCCTGAATCACGTTACCGTTAATATCTTTAACGATGAATTGAACAAAGTCTTCCATGCCTTTAGTTCTGAAATCAGCATCCCAAGCAAAAGCTTTGGCAGCTGTTTTAGAAGTTTCGATGGTGGAAGCAACAGATTCAGATACAATTACCTTATTTAAGGTCCCTTCTACATCGCCAACAGCAATGTAGAGTTTGTAGGTGCCATATACATCCCCAGTTAATTTGACTTCAGCTTCGCCTTTGTAGCTGATTTTTTCACTGGTGGTGTTGAGTTTTAAGTTAGCAGAGTTGGTGTCAAAGCGAACTTCAGTATTTCTGTCTGCAGCAATGGTTTTTTCTTTATCTTTCCAAGCTTTAACCACTAACTTGGTTGGAGTTAAACCGTTAGCATTGACAGTAATTTCTTTGTTGCTTACAGATTCATCAGCATTAAACTCAGCCAATAAAGCCCCATTGTCATTATACACAGCAAAGGCTTTAATTACATTGGAAGATTCCACGGTTACTTTAGCTGCTTCATTGGTGCTAATCCGATATTGAGCTAAGTCAGAAACTTTTTCTAAACCAGCTAATTTATCGGTCGGAACGATAGCAGCGTTTAATTGGTAAGAACCGGATTTGTTGAATTTAGCCTTTACAGCATTTAGGCCGTCTTTAACCTCTGTAATTTTATAAACGCCTGTAATGTTATCATTAGCCTTTTCTGCACCGGTAAATTCTACGGTATCATTAGCAGAAGTCGTAGAGCCGGCCCATACAACGATATCATAACCGGCAACTGTGGCATCTGCACCTGCAGCAGCCTTTAAGCCTACGCGAACTTCAGTGGAACCGCCAACATCTACAGTGCTGTCTTCAACTTCAACAAAAGAAGCGTCTTTTGCAGGAGTCGTATCAGCAGCAAAAACGGCTGCCGGTACTAAGGTGAGCAGGAAAGACAGGATAGTCAGTAGGCTGACTACTTTTTTAGTTGTCTTTTTCAATATATTTCCCTCCCAAATATGATATGCAGGTAATCCCCACCTGCAGGGGTTGCAGTCTAACCCTCTGCGTCGGGTGCGCTGGGCTTACATGAGGACTCGCCGCCTCAAAGCCAACAAGTATCATCCACGCCGTCTTGCGACGTTGCCGTCTACAATATGTAGTGGCGGCGAAAGAGTTATGCTGTGGCCAAACTCCCCCTTTCGACGTTTTTTTGCTATGGATCATACTGGTGCCGGATTTTCCGGCTGAACCTTATAAAACATACATACCCCCGGCTGCTGCCGGCGAAACGGATGGTTGGTCGTTATGCCGGTGACAGGCAGGCCAAAAAGGGCCTGATGAATAGGGTTCGAACTTATTATATCAACGGTGATTTGTAAAATCAAGCTAGGGGCCGGGTTTTTCCGGGCTTTGTAGCTATTTTGTCAATATTTGCTTCTTTTTTGCATGAAAGGGCCGGGGCTGAGGTATGTGGAGGGTAAGACCGGACCCGGCGGAGCCGGGCCGGATCATGGCCGAAAAGGAGGGCTATATAATGATAGAAAAGATTCAATTAGACGGGGTGGGCCCGGAAGGATTGGCCAAGGATGAGGCTTCTTTGGAAGACTTGGGCGAAGAGTTAGCGGTCCTCCAGCGGGCCATTTCGGCGAGCAAGCGTTCGGCCCTGGTGATTATTGACGGCTGGGAGTGTGTGGGCAAGGGCAAGCTCCTCTCCCGGCTGGTCCGGGACTTGGACCCCAAGCACTACCGGGTGGAGCTTTTTGAGGCGCCAACCAGCCGGGAACGGGCCCATACCTTTCTCTGGCGGTATATGCGGGCGGCGCCGGACCGGGGCGAGCTGGTCTTTTTTGACCGGAGCCAGTATTATGAGATGCTCCGGGCCCTGGAGGAGGATGCGGCCACTTATGAAGGCTACCTGGCGGATATCCGCTTTTTTGAGCGGCTCCTGGTCCGGGACGGGACGCTTATTATGAAGTTTTTCCTCCACCAGACCCGGGCGGACCTGGCCAAGCGGGTGGCCAAAAGGCGGGACCAGCTGGCGGCAGAGACGACTCCGGCGGCCCGGCAGGAGCTGGTGACCAATGCCCTGCCCCTGGCCTATTATGAGGACCACCTGGCCCATTATGACCGAGTCCTGTCGGCGACGAATTTTGACTGGGCGCCCTGGCAGGTCTTAAACACCCGCCACTAGAAGCGGGCGGCCAAGGCGGCCCTGCGGGAGATTATCAGGGCTCTAAAGGCCCACCTGGCCCAGCCGGACCCGGCGGATGACCCCCTGCCGGCCGGGAATTATCCACCCCTGGACCCGGTAAAGCCCAAGGCGCCTGAGGACCTGGCCCCCTTGCAGAAGGACCTGGGCCGGCTCTTAAAGGCCCTACACCGGCGGCAGATACCGGTGGTGATTGTCTTTGAGGGGACGGATACGGCCGGTAAGGGGGGCACCATCCGCCGGGTGACCCGGCAGATGGACCCCCGGGGCTTTCATGTGGCAACGGTGGCGGCCCCTTCCCAGGCGGACCTGGACCGGCACTACCTGGGTCGCTTTTACCGGGACTTCCCGGAAAAGGGACACCTGACCATCTTTGACCGGTCCTACTATGGCCGGGTCCTGGTGGAGCGGGTCGAGGGCCTGACGCCGACCGAACGGATCAGCGAGGCGTATGATGAGATTGTAGCCATGGAGGAAAGCCTGGTCCGGGGGCAGGTGCTGGTGCTGAAGTTTTTGCTGGTTATTGATAAGGCGGTCCAGAATGACCGGCTCATTGACCGGGCCAAGGACCCGGACAAGCGCTACAAGCTGACCGATGAGGACTGGCGCAACTACAATAAGTACGAGGCCTACACCGAGGCCATGGCGGAAATGGTGGCCCGGACAAGCAAGGCGGTGCCCTGGCAGGTGGTGGATGCCAACAGCAAGCCCGAGGCCCGCTACCACATCCTCAAGGCCGTCCGGGATGCCCTGGAAGAGGCCCTGGCGGAAAGTGAGGACGGCTGCATCTGCGACTAAGGCAGCAGGCGGGTCGGGCGGGCTGGCCATGTAAAAGGCCCGGCAGGCCTAACCTGTCAACCTGCCGGACCGATGGCTGCCGCGACAAGCGGGCCGGCGATATCAAAGAAGAAAGCCCACCGATTGCTCGGTAGGCTTTCTTCTAAATGAAACCATGATGATTCCAGTGTTCCAAGGCAATTATACCCCTGGGATGGATTTCAGCAAGGCTTAATGTAACCCATTCGGGTATTTTTTATCCGCTGCAGGCTCCCGCCAGCGTCAGGGGCGGCGGCCTAGCGAAAGCTAAAGGCCAGAAAAAAACCACCGACTCCCCTCGGTGGTTTTTTTACTTACATGTCGTCATTTCATTTTGCCTAGTTTTAGTATCCCAGTGGCAGCCTTTAACTTGATCAAGTTGACAAGAACATCTGTTTAGTCCGGTTTTCATATGCTATACTTGCGTCAAGGACTTCCAATCCCCAGCTGTTTTTACAGCGGAGGGGAGGTGAACCTAATGGTAATAAATTTTTCTCCTAGGTCTATTATACCTGCTTGCCTATTTTTTTGCAAGGGCTTGATGACCTTATGCCGGTCAAGCGGCTTCATGCAGGCTCATCTAGGACTGAACGACAGATCTTTGGCCGGAGGAGTCATTTAGCCAGGGCTTGGTAAGCCCTTTTGTTCTTTTGCATGAGCCGCTTGGAATGAAGGGCCAAAGTTTGATTATCAATCATGCGGGTTTTAGCGGCCTTGTGACCGGCTTCGGTCCTGGAGGACCTCTTCTTTTTCACGGGATGACCTCCTATATAGAGAGGATATTCATAAGTATGCAAGGCTTGTCTATTTTTGTTAAATAGTGTGCTATACTATCTTCGTTGTTATCTCTCCAATCTGACAACAGGTGGGAGGTGTGCCCTATGTATATGATCGCTTCTTTTTTCCTTTCCGTCACGGCAGGTATCCTTTACCGCTATATCTGCAGGCGGCTAGACGGAAAGAGCGATAACAACCGGCCCACAAAAAGAACCACCGATTTGCTCGGTGGTTCTTTTTGTGCACATATGTTGATCACTTCTTTTTCCCTAGCTTTAGTATAGCACTTAGGGTTTTATGTAGCAAGGGCCTCCCATTTTCCCTACGCGTATTCAAAAGCCCCGGCAATAACACTTACTTAGCAAGGCCTTTTTACTGAAGTCATCAACACCCGGACGCCTCGTTTAAGCATTCTATTTAGAAATAATTCCATTTCGGAACTTTTCCTAAATAGGACTTGATTGCCATTGAATGGACCCCTGAAACAGGTTAAACCTCTAGATGGAGGGGCCGCTTTTCTCCTATAGCAAGTCCTGGCAAGTGCCCTCTAACCCTATTCTACAGGCAGCTAGACGGAAGGAAGGATAAGAACCGGGCCACAAAAAAACCACCGATTTGCTCGGTGGTTTTTGCTTAATAAGGGTTTAGCGGCCTTTGGACTGGCCGGTTTGGGCCCGGGTGGCGGCGTTTTCGGAGGAGTCGGGATCGGCGCCGGCAGGGGAGTTGCTTTCGTATTTATCAACATTAGCCCGTTCGTCGATTTGGTCGGCGGGCTCGTATTTTTGCCGCTTGTGGAAGATGTCGATATCCACGACATTATCCAGAATGGACTTGATTTCCTGGGGGTAGATGACGGAGGGTTGACCGTCGACGACCCAGAAGTCCCGTTTTTGGCAGGTGACCCGGTTGCCCATGTCCTGCATGAAGGCCTGGTAGGCATTGCCGTGCCAGCCGAGTTCTTTGAAGAGGACGTTGGAGATGAGCTGTTCGGGGTCGATGGTGGGGCCTTGACCGGTGAAGCTGGTGTTGAACATGGCCTTGGCCTTGTTATTGCCGTAAATCAGGTAGGGGGTGGCGTAGTTGTTGAGTTTGGCCTGGACGGTGCCATCGGGGGCTTTGAGGCCCAGGATATCATAGCCACCTTCTTCCATTCGGGGGCTATGGTCGCCGAAGGCCAGGACGATGACGGGCTCGTCATCGTTTTCCAGGCTATTGATGAGGTCGGTCAGGGCGGTGGCGGTTTGGTTGACGTCGGTAAAGTAGTTGTTGAGCATGACGTAGGCCGGCCGCCGCATGCCTTCCTGGTAGGGGAACCATTCTTTATCCTTGATGCTGACGCAATTATAGGGGCCATGGCCCTGCATGGTGGCAGCATAAAGGAAGGTGGGGCCTTGGGCCTTGTAGCGGTCCAGCTGGGCTTTGATGTCCGGCATGAGGACGCTATCGGGCATGTATTCACTCAGGTTGTTTTTAAAATGGTTCTGGGTGTAGAGAAAGTTCTGGAAGCCCAGGTTGGGGTTGCGGTCAAAGCGGGAGTAGAAGTAGCCGTCGTTGGGGTGCATGGCGACGGTGGTGTAACCGTTTTCCAGGAAGTAGCGGACGTTGGACGGGCCGGGGCGGTTGATGTAATTGTGCCGCTTGTAGAGGCCGGTCAGGACGCCGGTTTCAATATTAATGGTACCGCCACCGTAGACATCGCTAATCATTTCCCCGGAGATGCACCGGTCTTGCAGGGCATGGAGGGGGTCATAGGGGTTGCCATCCGGGAATTGCAGGGTGGAGGGCTTGGCGGTATCGGAAAAGTCCATGTAGCTTTCTAAAAGGATGGTGATGATGTGTACTTTTTGGTCTTTGGGGATGGGTTCGGACCCGTATTTTTCAGCCAGGGCCTGGCCGTTGGTCGGGTTGTAGCCGGCTTCGTCATTGCCCAGGGCAAACTTGGTATTGTAGCTCATGGAGTAGACAACACCATTGGCCTGGTAACGGTCGGAATGGAGCCGGTAGGTGATGCCGGTGCTGTCGCACCATTGTTTCTGGTTTTTCAGGTACTGGCTCTTGTAGAGGGGGGTGCTGGCATAGACGGCTGTGCCGGTGCCGGCGCCAATGGCCACAATAAGGAGGGCGGCCAGAAGCCGAGACAGGGGGTGAAAATGGGTTTTCGGCATGAGCCGGGCAAAAAGGCCCAGGGCCAGGATGCCGGCCAGGGCGTAAAAGGCCAGGCTGATGTCCAGCTCACTGAGGTAGTGGGGGAGGATTTTCAGCATGGGGATGGCCAGGGCCAGGTCATCGGGCTTGAGGGCGGCATGGCGCCAGTTGATCATAGCCATGTTGCCGACAGCGATACCCAGCCAGAAGAGGCCGGATAGGAAAACAGAGACCCGCAGGCTCTGAACGATGAGGCCAATCAGGAGGATGCAGGCATAAATAGGTAAAAAGTTCAGTAATAGGGTTAAGGGATTAGTAAAATAGCTGGTGAACAGGCCGGTGGCATATCCCCAGGATCCGATAAAGAGGACAACAAGGGTGAGGACAGCTGCCGCCAGGGCACCGCTGCTAAGGAACTTGGCTACATCACGTGTAAAAATCCGCCCACGCAGGCGCACCGCCAAGGCCTTGAGTTTTTCTTTCATAATAAAGGGCCTCCTTGGTCAATTTCCTTCTAAGTTAAGGTATGTTTTATGTAAAGAATCTCTAATGAATGGTCTAATAGTACCACAGGTCACCTTGATTTGCACGCCATCCGGCCTTATTTTACAACTATTTAACAAGTGGGCACTATTTTAGCTACATTTCCCTGAGAGGGCAAAAAAAGCACCTTCTCATTAAGAGAAGGCGCTTAAATGCTTGCTATTAAATGTAGGCTAAATAAGCTTATACGCGACCTGCACCGGTGAAGGGGAAGCCGGTATAAGTACCGACGGAAACGCTCTGACCGGGGGCCGGTGCGTGAATGTACTTGCCATCACCGATATAGATGCCAACGTGGTAGGCCGGGGCTCCCCAGAAAACCAGGTCGCCGGGTTGTAAGTCATTGAAGGCCACCGGTTTGGCAAAGCTTTGTTGGGCTGCTGCCGTCCGGGGCAGGGACTTACCGTTTTGGGCGAAAACATAGCTGGTTAAGCCGGAGCAGTCAAAGCCGGCCGGGCTCATGCCGCCCCATACATAGGGGACACCCATGTAGGCTTGGGCAGAAGCGATGACGGTGTTGCCGTTGACGCTTTGGGCAGCATTGGTGCTGACCGGGGCAACAGGCGTATAGGTATAGGCGGGGATAATGCCACGCCAAAAAGGATTATTGTTCTTATAGCCTTGGGGGGTTTGGACCCAGGCGGGTTTTTGGTCAACAAAGGCGACCACATTGGCGCCGGAAACCGCAACGGTCCGGTTGGTTAAGGTTTGCAGGAAGGCCATGGGGATATAATTAGTCCCGTTGAATTGGGCCAATTGATACCAGGGGCCATTGGCAGAAACGCCAACGTATTTTTTGTTATCAGCGCTGTAGGTATAGAGCTCATAAGCGTTTTGACCGCTGACGAGTTTAATTTTATTGGCTTGGTTATCAGGATTGAGGACCACTTCTACGCCCAGGTTTTTAAAAATAGAATTGATGGGCATATACATAAGGCCTTCTTGATTGACAATAGGTTGGTCAACCGTGACTTGGTGCCAGTCGTTTTGTTGCGGAGATGCGACATAGTATACCGGATCTGCTGCTTGAGCAGGTTGCGCACCTAAACCGACGGCTGCTACCGTAGCGAGGGCCAAGGTGACCGCGCATAGTGTCTTCTTTATCAAAACTACACTTCCTTTCTAACACGCTGTAAATCATAGCACAGGGGGAACCGGCTTTCAATCATTTGTAGACAACTGTCATTCTATTGTTACCAATGTTTTTTTGACGGCCTGCAAGATTAATACAAGTATATTCCCTCAACGGCGGGATTTCCTGGGAGGGGGGTTGTAATAGTTACAAGGGGTTGGGTACTTGTGTTCTCATTTTTTAGGGGCTTTTTCAGCCTTTACCCAGGCAAAAGTGACAAGCACTTTTATTCATTCATTGTTATTTGCTGTGGAATAGCCCCCTTTTTGTTCCGGCTTTTATCTGCTTTAGGTGGAAATTTTACCGACTAAGGGACAAAACACGAAAAAAGCCCAGCCGGACGGTCCGGTTGGGCTTATTTAGCAGGAAATGTTCGATTGAGATGATTGATCTTAAAAATATGGCCAGCCTTTATTGGTAAAGCTTATTAATCAGGGCCTCTTGGAGCGTTTGAGAAAAGTTAATGTTATTTTGCTCCGCCTTCTTATTTAACCAACTGGGAATGGTCAAGGTTTTTTTCACCGGACGGCTATTTGTTGCCCGCCGGTATGAGATGGTATCTATAGCGACCAGGCTTTTCACTTGACCCGGTCCAATCTCTAAGCAATTGATATCTGAAGACGGCGGAATGGGCACATTGTGATCCTCCAAATCAATGACGCTAAGGTTAATGTAATCTTGAGCCATCTCCAGGCAGTCATTCAAGTCCTTTCCCTGAGTAAAGCCGCCGAAATCGGGTATTTCAACAAAATGATAGCCCGTTTGGTCCGCTTGATGGATGATGATTGGGTATGTTGCTTTCATATGTCAACCTTTAAAAATCCCTTATTGTGAAAGACCGGCCCGGAGCACAGCTTTCGTATCAATAAAAGGCAAATAAAAAACGCATGAGCGGATGCTCATGCGCTTAATAAACTAAACAGGCCAAACAAGGTAAATATCATTTTTGTAACGGTTCTCCGTTACAGGTTTTCCTTAGAAAGGAGGTGATCCAGCCGCACCTTCCGATACGGCTACCTTGTTACGACTTCACCCCAATCATCGATCCCACCGTGGGCGGCTTCCTCCATAAAGGTTAA
>NZ_JBJUVG010000017.1:0-23583 GCF_046097595.1 Peptococcus simiae | reverse complement strand
AAATTATTAAAGACAAAATTAATCTCATTGTTTTCTCCGATTTCAATTCTATCTATAAAAGATACAATTGTTAGTCTATTTAGACTGCTTAAATCAGTGGGAACAATTTCGGAAACCAAACTGTCCTTGTTTTTCATCTTTTCTTGCAAGTTGGCAAGTATATTTTTCTTTGTAGCAATTTGTTTCTCTATTTCCCTGATCTTAATAAGATAATTTTTTCTGAACCTTTCAAACTCTTCAGAAGTTATAAGTTCGTCTTCTAAGTCCATATATAAAGATTGTCTAAGCCTTTCATATTTTCTTTTTTCTGAGTTTAAGCTTTCAAAGTCAATATTAAATGTAACTTTTGATACATCTAACTTATTAACTTGACTTAGTAATTCATTGTATTTTTTTAAATAATCTTTAAGTGCGAAAAGAGTCATATCAAGTAGATAGTCTTCTTTTATACTATGTCTTGTGCAATCTCCTTTGTTATTATAGTGAGAACAAATATAAAAAATATTATATCCATTCTTGGACTTAACCTTTCTTCTAACCATTGAAGATCCACAATCTTTGCAATAAAGCATTCCTGATAAAATATGTGGTATATCTGCCGATTGTTTTACATCTCGGAGCATCATCTTATTAGCCAAAGCATAAATGCTTTTTGAAATGATAGGCTTATGAGAGTCGTTTATTACAATCCAATCTTCTTCATTTACTTCTACTTCTCTCTTAGACTTGTAATTTAGTTTTCTAGTTTTCCCTTGTTCAAGCACTCCTATATAGACCTTGTTTGTAATAATCCTATTGACCATTTTTGCGTCCCATTTAGAGTCTTTAACAATAAAACCAGTAGTATGATTATCACCAGAATTTTCTTTATGCTTAGATGGTGTTACACAACCTATGCTATTTAAAAAATCTGCAATAGCCTTAGACGAATAACCGTCTATCTTCATATTGAAGATTCTTTCAATTATATGTGAAACTTCTGTATCAACGACTAACTTATGTTTGTTTTTGCTATCCTTCTTATAACCAAAAGGAGCAAATGCACCAATAAATTCACCATTCTTTCTTTTGATCTCTTTTGAAGATTTAACTTTCATAGAAATATCCCTACAATAAGAATCATTAATAAAGTTTCTTATAGGAAGAATTAGGTGTGTATCGCTTACATCTGCATTTTCACTGTCATAGTTATCGTTTACGGATATAAACCTTATACCTTTTTCTGGAAATATCTTTTGTAGATATTTACCTGATTCGATATAATCTCTCCCAAAACGGGATAAGTCCTTCACAATAATTGTTTTGAACTTCTTTTCTTCAAGATCTTGAATCATCTTCTTGAATTTTGGTCTGTCAAAATTAGATCCTGAAAAGCCATCATCTACATATTCAGCAACAACTTTAAAATCATTGTCCCTTGCATATGATTTGATAATCTGTCTTTGATTTGAAATAGAATTACTTTCTGTGCTATCTCCATCCTCTCTTGATAAACGAAGATACATACAAGCAAATTTTTCCATTACAAAACCTCCTTAATTTGTATTTGGGCAAATAGTCATTAAGGAGTTCTTCTACCACTTATATTTTACCGCACCCAAGTTTTTAAGTCAGCACCCCAGCTTATAGTCTTATACAAGTTCTACATAAATAAAGCTCAACAATATCTAGTAAGTCGAGGGATTCTTTATCACTTTGAGTGTAAGTAATTTTTTTAGAATAATCTTCTTTTGATATTTGCTCTTTAGGTTTATATTTCTTCTTTTCTTTTGTATTCATAGGTTTTACCTCACAATATAAAATTAAAGTTTTTTGACATTGACAAGTGCCTTGGATTAGCAACATAGGAATCTCACCTCCGCCTCTATTCAGGATGAGCCGGCTTCAACCTTAGAAGTATCATTATCCTCACTTTCTTCATAGCGAATAGGGTATCCCTCCCTATATTCAAACTCTTACTTATCGCTCCCTTTCTTCTTCCCTTGCTTTTTGCTTAGCAGTACTTGTTTTGCCGAATTATTCAGCAGAAAGATCTTGGCGGATAGGTTATCACGCTCCAAAAATGATTAATGTCTTGTCTTGGTCTATTCAGTTGTTAAGGTTCAAAATTTATCGAGAGCTATTAATCTTTTTAAAATTTGACCATCAAAAAATACTTATCTTGATGAAACAAAATTGTTTAAAATTACCCTCTTATACTTAACAGTGAAAAGAAGCCTTTCTTGCTAACCAATTTTCAAAAATAAATTTGGTTAAATGAAAAGGTCCAATTCCCACTGCATAAGTAACAGTGAAAATTAGACCCTCTTGGTAACTGTCATCTAAAAGTCTTCTAAGATTTCCTTTAGTTTTTCTAAGACTTTATTACGCCTTTTAATAACGGCTGGATTAGAAATATTCAGTTTAGCAGCTACTTCTCTTACTGTTTCTTCTTTATAAAAAAGACTTTCTACCAAATCCCTTTCAACAGGGTTGAGTTTAGAAATAGCTTTTCTAACTTCTTCAATCATTTCCTTTGTTTCGAAAATTTTTTCAACATCAAATTCCAGATCTTCTAAATTTTCTTCGAAGTTTCCATCATGATCATAGGAACAAAAAAAGAAACAGTTATTTAACCTGTCTCTTCTTATTTGATATTTCTCTTTATTCAATTCACTATGATAGGCAAGATATACTTCCTTGCTAACAACTACTTTCTTTCCTTCTACAAATAAATAATATTCTTTGTCCATTAATTTTTCCTCCTTGTTGACATGAATTTCTTTTGTTTGAAAATGAAATTCACACAAGGAGGGCTTCTAATTCTTTGCATATATTCTCCTGGGCATAAAAAAAGACCGAAAGAAAATAAATTCTTTCAGTCAATAAATGCCAATATTAAATTTAGGTGCAGATCACCCATCATGGATATTATATATGCATTTAAGTACACATAAAATTCGTATATGGTACTTTTTTCATTCGGAAATAGTACGCAATAAGTTCGTCATAAATTAATTTCTTAGATGTTCATTATTTCTTCAATGCTACAACCGTCTTCAAGTTGGCTAATAGCAGTCGGTAAAGTATATCCCCAAATTATTACACCTACCAATGCAATTGCTTCCTTCTTTCTTTGATAATAAACAGTTCTCTCTAAAGATACACTTCTCATACAAGCTTCATCAGTAATCTTTTTTTCAGAAATGTAGTAGTTATAAATAATCTTATGATAGATTTCTCCATACTCTGGATAAACTTTTAACCTAACGCAGGCATCATAAATTATTAAAAGCATAAGCTTACTATCCATTACATTGGAAACTCTATTATTAAACTTTTCTTCAACTTTTTCTGGAGCAAATGTAGAAAGATACAAGTAAGCAGATTCTGAAGTTGATCCATAGTTTTCTTTACTATCAAACATCATAAAATTTGCCCTGCTATCTACTGCCCAGGTAACTTGTCTATATAAACTTAAAATAAGTTTTGCAGCTGAACTGATCTCTTCAAATTTCAAGTTGCTATCTGCATACATGTCCATTATATTCTTTAAAGTTTTACTTATTCTCAATCTAATCACCCCAATACAACTTATTTACAAACTTGAATATTTGTGCTATGATATGAATATAAGTTCAGTTTGTATTATATCTCAAATTGAAAAATAATTCAAGCACTATTGTTCGTATTAAAAGTTATAAATGCATATTAGTACAGGAGGTTAAAGTTATGGCTTTTGCGGATAGATTAAAGGAATTTCGTGAAAAAGAAAAGTTAAGTCAAGCAGATTTTGCAAAAATGATAGGAATAAGTACAAGAACTCTTGTACATTATGAAGACGGAGAAAGATACCCAAGAGATGTCGAGGTTTACAAAAAAATAGCTGAAGTTATGGACTGTGATTACAATTACCTTCTAGAAGAAAGTGATGAGTTTTTAAATAGAGTTTATAACATGGGTGGCAAAAGAGAATTAGAAAAAGCTAGAGCATTAACAGAAGGTCTAAGCTCTTTATTTGCAGGTGGAGAAATTTCTGATGAAGATAAAGATGCTGCTTTTGAAGCTATTACTCGTGCTTATTGGGAGGCTAAAAGAGAAAATAAGAAATACGGTCGTAAGAAAAAAGATTAGGTGATTTTATGAGTATGAATCGCTATATATATGATAAGGTTAATCGACTTATAAAAAAATATAAGACACGAGATCCTATCGAATTAATAGAAGCTTTGAATATTAACCTGGTATATCTACCTAAAACAGAAATACTTTTAGGAATTTACCATTATATTCAAAGGAACAGATTTATTTTTATTAGTAGCAACACAAATTTTAATAGAAAGACTATATTAGCACATGAATTAGGTCACGATCAACTTCACAGAGATTATTGCATGAGTGGTGGAGCTTTTCATGACCAAACAGTGCTAAACCCTACAAATAAATTTGAAACTGAAGCTAATATTTTTGCAGCTCATTTATTAATAAGTGATGAAGATGTCCTAGATAATATCAATGATCAAGTTTGTGATTATGAAATTGCTGGAAAGTTAGGTGTAGATATAAATTTACTAAATCTAAAAATTTCTGAGTTAGCAAAAATGGGCAAGTTTAATAAACCAGTTAATGTTAATATACCTCAGGGAGATTTTCTCAAAAACTATCGACCTGAACATGATGATTATTATTAGGAGACTCTATGGGAATTTTTATTACAGGATATTTTTTATTAATCCTTTCTGGAATAGTTTTCTACTATCTCATCTCTACCTACTCTGTAAAAATCTCAGCATTTTTAATTGATTTTATAGTTGTAGGTTTAGGATTTTATATATCCATAAAAGATAAATTAGATAACAAATTAGCTATTCCCCTTTCAATTACAGCAGTAATAATTTATGGAATATTGCTAATTTTAATAAATCAAAAGCTACCAAAAATCAGTAAACTTTTAAACTATATAATTGCTTTCATAGGATCAGCAGTTGCCCTATGGTTGGCACTAGATTTTATAACAAACACTCTAGCCGCTTTTAAGATAATCGGTCAAACTTATCATCAATTACCAATAACAAAAAGTATGATGATAAATTCCTTTATACATTATGTAATTGTATTCTTAATTAGTATTCCAGTGTTTAAAGGTAGAATGAAATTTATACTTGGAGGAAATTATGAGTAGAGAAATGGATAAAAATAAAGACGAAAATCATGATAAAAAAGAACTTCAAATCAGATCTTCCGCTGCTGAATACTTGACTTTTATTGCAGCTAATGGTGATGATCAAGAAGCTATCGAAATTAGATATGAAGATGAAAATATTTGGCTAACTCAAAAGATGATGGCAGCGATATATGATGTCAGTACTGCAGCAATAAATCAGCACTTAAAAAAAATATTTGATGACAATGAATTGCAAGAAAAAGCAACTATTAAGAATTTCTTAATAGTTCAAAAAGAGGGTTCTAGAAATGTTTCAAGAGAAACAAAACACTATAACCTACAAGCAATTATTGCAGTAGGGTTTAAAGTAAATAACGAACGTGCCATCCAATTTAGAAAATGGGCAAACCAAATTGTAAAAGATTTTACAATTAAAGGTTGGGCAATGGACGATGAAAGACTCAAGAATTCAGGCACAAAACTTACCAAGGATTATTTTGAAAAATTACTTGTAAAAATTCGTGAAATTAGATTATCTGAGAGAAGATTCTATCAAAAAATCACAGATATTTATGCCACATCTTTAGACTATGATCCATCTGCAAAGGCAACAAAAAGATTTTTTGCCGCTATTCAAAATAAATTACACTATGCAATTCATGGAAAAACTGCAGCCGAATTAATTGTCGATAGAGCCAATCACAAAACTAAAAATATGGGACTTACTACTTGGGAAGGCTCTCCTGATTCAAAAATTCATAAGTATGATGTAGTCGTTGCAAAAAATTATTTAAACGAAGAAGAATTAAATCAAATGCAAAGAATTGTTTCATCTTATTTAGACATGGCAGAACTACAAGCAGAAAGACATATACCTATGACAATGGAAGATTGGGAAAAAAGATTGAATGGATTTTTAGAGTTATGGGATAAAGAAATCTTAAACGACGCAGGAAAAGTATCTGCAGCTCTTGCTAAAAAGCACGCAGAGAGTGAATTTGAAAAGTATAGAATAATACAAGATAGACTCTACAAAAGTGATTTTGATAAATTCTTGGAACTAGAAGATGATACTAAAAAATTAGAAGAATAACTTAATATACGCTTAATGCTTATAACTTTAATAGCAAGCACAGTAAGTGTACGGACACTTACGAAAAAATTAATGGAGCAAACCTTTACGGAATGCTCCATTTTTTTAATTTTTACCTTGTTAGGGAGAACCCTAAGACCCCGAAATATATTTATAAAGGAGAATAAGATGGCAAATAGATTTAGAAATGAAAGAATAGAAATAAAATTAACTAAGGAAGAAAAGGAAGTTTTTGAAAAGAAAATGAAACTTGCAAATTGCAAAACTATGTCCCATTTTCTTAGAAAATGTGTATTAGAAAAAGAGATATATGTTGTAGATTTAGAACCATTTAGAAACCTCCAATGGCTGCTTTCAAATGTAACAAATAACATAAACCAGATTGCAAAAGCAACTAATACAACTGGTGTTATTTACAAAAATGAAATTGAATCAATGAATAAACAGATAGAAAAATTATCAAAAGAAATATGGCAGATCCATTCCCTACTTCTTAATAAATCAAAAGAAAGTTCTGGCGATTAATATGGCAATTACAAAGATACATCCTATAAAATCAACTCTAAATTTGGCAATAGATTACATTACTAAGAGTGAAAAAACTGATGAAAAAATCTTAGTATCTTCATTCAAATGTCATCCATCTACTGCCCATATTCAATTTATGAAAACACGAGAAGACAATGATACTAAAGGTACAGTTTTGGCTAGACATTTAATCCAATCTTTTCTACCAGGAGAGGTTGATCCTATAAAAGCTCACGAAATTGGAATGGAATTATGTAAGAAAATTTTAAAAGAAGATTATGAATTTGTTATTGCAACTCATATAGATAGAGGGCATATCCATAACCATATTATTTTTAATAATGTTAATTATAAGACTGGTAAATGCTACCAGTCTAACAAAAAAACTTACCATAAAATCAGGTATCAAAGTGATGAATTATGTAAAGAAAATGAGCTCTCAGTCATTGATGAATATTATGAAGCTTACAAGAGAAAATATAAAACTGCTGGTAAATCTTGGTACGAATATGAGCAAAACAAGAAAGGAAATTCTTGGAAATCTAAACTGCAATTTGATATAGATAGAATGATTAATAAGTCTAAATCGTGGGAAGAGTTTTTAGAAAATATGAAGTCTCTTGATTATGAAATTAAGTTTGGTAAACACATTGCTTTTCGACATAAAGATAAGCAAAGATTTACAAGAGCAAAGACTATCGGAGAAGATTATACTGAAGAAAAAATCAAAGAAAGAATAGATTTAGCAATTAAAAATAAAGCTAATCCTGTTAAAAAAAGAGTAGGAAATGTTATTGATATATCTACTAATGAAAAAGCTCAATCATCTAAAGGTTACGAAGTCTGGGCAAGAAAACACAATATCAAAACAATGGCTGATTCAATAATTAAGCTGAGAGAGCAAGGAATCAATTCAATCACTCAACTCGATGATCTAATCAAAAAATCTGCTGATGATAGACAAGACTTGTTAGATAAAATAAAGAAAATTGAAACTGATATGAAGAGTTTATCCCAAGATATGGAAAATATAAATACTATAAATAAGTATCGTGAAATATATAAATACCACAAGAAAAATCCTGATGATAAGCAATTTGCAGAAGAATATTATAGTGAACTTTCTGTCTACAAAATAGCCGCTAAAGAAATTTTAGAAAATTATAAAAAACTACCAAACACAAAAGAAATATTAACGAAACTCGATAAATTGCAAGAAAAAAAGAACACCCTTATGCAAGAGTATTCTTTGAATAAAGAACAATTTTCTGATCTTGTTCAATATAGGAAAAACTATGAAAATTATTATGGAAAGGAGGTGGAGAGATAATTACTCTTTAATCTCTCTACTTTTTGAATAAATTTTATAATCATCTTTAATCTTTTCCCATTCCAAAGTGAGTTTTAAGTTGTTTTTTAAAAATATTTTTTGAGAAAGTTCAATTTTACTCTCATAAATTATATTCTCATAACTAATTATTATTTCAAAAATATCTGCGAAAAATTTTTCTTGATTATTTGTTTGGTAAGATGAGCATATTCTATTACATGATTCGTAAATATTATTAGTTTTATCATAAAGAGAGTTATATTTTATAGCCTTATTAATAATCTCACCTGATACTATAAAATTAAGCAATAAAGATGTTGTATCATTTAATCCATTGATAAAAACTGCATATACAAATAAAAATAAAACAATAAAAGAAAAAATGTAATACGCCTTTTTATTCAATTTAGCTAAATTTGATGTAAAAAAAGAATTTTGATGTGTATTTGCTAAAGCTTTAATAAAACCAGTTTCTATATCTTTGTTGTCAAAATATTCATCGCTATTATAGCAAGGTATTATCTTTCTACCAAATGAGTTGTCTAGAAACATATTAAATCTGTCTTTATTTCCCAAATCAAAATAATAATTTCTGTAATATATTGCTACTGTTTGAATTAATAAAATTACAGCAGAAATTATGAGCAATATTTTTATATTTAAAATCGAAAATCTAACTTGTACTAAGGAAATTATTAATAATAATATTGATAATGAATCAACTACATAACCTAAGTTTCTAGACTTATTATGACTATCATCTTGTGGTGTTTTACCCATATTCTTTACCATCCTTATTTAATATCATTATAGATTCTATTAAAAAGGTATTTCTTAATCTTTGATTTTTAACAATTGGAAGTATATATCTACCATGGCAATTTCTCAATTTAAAACCCGAATTGCAAAAACAAGGTAAATGACCTTTGTATTTATTATGGTAAATTAAAAATACCATTTTAATGTACTGTTCTTTTGTTAATCCCCACTCTTCCGTATAATAACTTAATAAACCCTCATATCCATGTTTCCTTTCCCCAAATGGAAATACTCCATATTTAAGATGCCAATCTGCCGAAAATATAAACGGATCTAAAAATCTATTTAAAAATTCTGAAATTGAGGGTTTATCAATAAGATATTGAAGTATCTCCCCAACAGTTGCTAAGCAAATACTATTATCTTTATATACATGTTCTAGTTCCTCTTTTAAGTTGAAGATATATACTTTTGGAATACTAATGGGATACTCATAATCCATTTCTATTTTAATATCCTTGACCCCATCTAAAATCACATCATTATGTTTTAAGGAATAATGATATTTTCCGTATATACATATATTTGATTCTTTGTAATTTACCTGCAATTCTGTTTGTTGTTTTAATAAGTCATTGATTTGCTCTCTTATATTATTCACTATATCTCCATGGCTTCGTTGGGTTTACAATATTTACATTATAAAACGCATCTGAGTACATCTTTGAATTAAAGTCATTATGAATAGATTTTTTAAATTCTACCTCTGAATCTATACTTATAAAATTTGATAAGTCAGCTATCCAACTATTCATAATATTCTTTTCCGATTCAGATATACTACTTATAAAATCTTCTCTCAAATCAACAGGATTTAAAATTTTATTATCTACCATTATAGATATTTGCTTGTTCTTGAATTTATGAATAAACACTTTTATTATATCTATAATAGATAAATTGAACTCATCTTTAACAGAGTCTGCTATCAAAGCTGTTATTAAAATAGAAGATGGCTTAGATTTAACATTCATACTTCTATCATAAAATATATCCCTATGTCTTTTTACAACCTGTACTGCTCTTTGTAAATTTGATCTATAATAGTAATTTGGTATATTCTCTACTTTATTATATATTTCTCTTAGCTCGACAGGAAAATTGTGAAACTGTTCTATTTTCATTTCTGTTGAAATAAACCTTTCGCTAATATCTTTAAACCAATCACCAAATCCTAAAGGATTGCTAGTCAACCATGAATAATTACTATCTTCTTTCTCAGTTATTGATACAGTCTTAAATACATAATTTAAATCTACACCTGAATTAACAATTTCAGTCATAATATTTTCTTCCTCATTAACACAAGGAACAATATCTAGATTAAATCCTACTCCCCCTGATACCTCTGCATACTCTAAAGTCCAGCAGTTTTTATCTTCTTTTGATAATTTAGACTTATATAATTCACTACTTTTTATACAATCACCAACATCATTTTTTGTACTTTGTGGATCTGTATTTGATTTTTCTTTTTTTAATAAAGCTAAAATATCTAAATCGTAATTCTTATCTTTTCCATCTCTATATGGTCTTATGACAGTTCCTAACAAAAAAGAACCTTGTGGATAAAAATCAGATTCAAGATCATGCCCATTTAAATACTCAGAAATAGCCTTGTATTTCTCTCTAGCATTTTTCTCCATAGTTGGAGTAATATCAATATCATTAAGACTTTCAATCAACAATTTATCTCTTTTTTCCATTCTATTATTACCCCCTATTTTCTCGGTCCTAAAAACTTATCTCCATTCAAATGAATCATATGATCAGGTAAATCAGCAATCCACACTTCTGTTTCCCATGCCAATGAATCAGAAAACCTCTTAAAAGTTTTAAAGTCTAAAAATGCAGTTACATATATTTTCCCTGATTTAACATCCTTAGTCATTTCTTCAATTTCTAACATCCTTTTAGGTGTCATGTGTCCAACAGATGTTACTGACTCAATAAAGTAAATCCAATCCTTGTCTTCAGAATACAAAACTACATCAGGCATTTTATCATGGAGTGTTATCTCAAAACCGAGTTCTTTTAGTTTCTCCTCATTTTTTACCAAATCCTTTTGAATTGTGTCACCAACATATAAACATTCAGAATTCTCAGCGAATCGTGGAGCAAATTCTTCAATAATTAGCTTTTGAAGTTGATTGTGCTTGCCTGGTGAAAATTTAAATTCGTTTCCATTTATATTTACTGGCATTTTCTTCATGGATTTTTTAGATTTATACAAATCCATTAAAGTATCATGATTACTTAAAAAGTCTAGTTTGCATTTTTCCCAATCATCAGTCTTATATGTCTTTACCAATCCTAACATTTCATCTGTTAACCTATATCTATTGTTAACCTATATCTATAATTCGGACTATTTGTCGCTTTTCCATTATCTTCTATAAAAGCAGCATTTCTAAAGTGGTGTATTGCCTGTTTTCGAAATGTCTCTCTACTATTTTCAGCATATGCAAGACCATAATTCTCCGATATAAATAATATAATATCATGTATCCTTATCCAATTATTAGTTGCATTGCACCATAAATCTTTATCCTTAATATTAGCTAGAGCCAATATAACATATCCACATAAATCCGACTGTTGTCTTTCTGGTACTTGCATTTCCTTTAAAAGCTCTTTTGCTTCTTCTAATTTAGACATAAATATATCTCCCTAATATTTCATCACATGTTTTTTCTGACATATCTTTTACCTTTATCAAATCTTTTCCCATATTCTCAATGTATTCTAGTGGAGGAACTGGCATAGAATTAATTTCTGTTGAATTAACTTGAGTTGAACCATTTAAAATTCTATAATACTGATCATATAAAGTGGAATTTAGAACCACATATAATCCATATACTAAACACTCAGATAAATTTTCAAATCCAGTTATAAAATTTAATTTATTTTGAGTGCTTATCTTTTCATACTCTGGATATTTTTTTGCTAAATAGACTCCACATTGTAGTCGTCTCTTTTCTTCTTTAGATGTAAATCTCTTTACAAATAAATAATTTTTATTCTCTTGTAATAACCCCTTTTTTGAATTTAAAATATATTCATTATCCTTACCCATTGGAAAAACAACTTTTCCATCCTTTATATGCTGAGAATAGAATAAGGGTACTGCTTCTTCTTCAGATCTATCTCTCAATACTTCACTATTTCTAAAATCCACAGTTAATCCTGTTTTCATTTTTAATCCCAAGCTTGGCAAAGTATCTTTCCACTCTTTTACTTGTTTTATTGTATTTGCTTCTTCTTCATTTGTAATTAAATATATATATTTATTTTTTTTAGAAACAACTAAATCATAATCTGCTTCAAAAATTGTTGTATTTTTAAAATCAAAATTTCCATTATTAGATGTGATTGTTATAAATTCAGGGGGTATTCTTGTCTTTTTAGCCTTTATTATCATAGTTTCTTGTAAGACAGATTCTTTATCAAAAACCTTATCTCTACTCGTAAATAAATGTATATGCTCCAATGACATTTCTTCTAAAAATTCTTCTCTAAATTTTTTAAAGTATGCTCCAGATGTCCAAGATCTTGGAACAATAAATACCAGTTCCCCATTTTCTTTTAGATTGAAACTTGACATTTGCATAAAAAGAAAATATAAATTAGGAGAACCATAACAAACATCTGACATTATAATTGCTTCTCTGTCTTTTTTACCAATTTTCTTATATGGTGGATTACATATAACTAAATCATATTTTTTAACATTGTTATACATTCCTAAGAAATTATTGTATTCATAATCCTGACTTATAATATAATTCTTATCTATAATTCTATATTCTATATCTATATTTGAATTTTCCTTTACCCAATATAAATTAGCTTCCAACAAATTTACAATGTCTTCATCTGTTTCATAACATGTTAAATTTATCTTTTTTATCATTTTGCTATCAATAATTCTCTGAATTAGTGCCGCAGAAAGAATTCCAGAGCCAGCTCCTGGGTCAAGAATAGATATCTCATCTCTTTTAATATTTAAGTCAAATAAAGATGCCATGAATATTGCTGTTTCTTTACTAGTAAAAAATTGTCCTATTCTTTTTCGAGTTTCTTTAGATGCAATCTTAATATATTCATTTGTCTTATTTAAAACATAATCAATTATTTTCATCTTTAACTAACTCCATAATTTCGTAAAGATTACAATTTAATCCTTCACATATTCTTAACAATACGTCAGTTGTAATATTCTCCCCATTTTTCATTTTATAAAATGTACTTCTACTAATATTTGTTTTTTCCATTAATTCTGTATTATTTAAATCTAGGTCAATCATTTTTTTAAATAGCTTTTTATAGCTGATTTTTAACATGACTATCTCTCCATTCATGAATTCTGTATCAGTTATATTATATCATAAACCTTCACTTTTTTCATAATATTATTCACTTTTCTAAAACATAAATACAAAAAAAATAAAGGCAGTCCGAAGACCACCAATATTTGTGTTTTCCACCAAATTTCTATCTTTTTGCTGCTTCTATACTGTTAATTTAATATAAGCTACTGCAAAATTTTAATAAGAGTACAATCCTATCAAATTTAAAATCAATATTAATTTTTAAAGTATGAAACACTTGTTAGCATCCTATAAAAATTTTTTCCATTAGTGTAGGCTTTGAACAACCATAAACTTTTTCTTTTCCATATATCACAGACTTCACTAGAAAAATAATATATGCTCCAAACAAATATATTAGTAAATATAAAATTATTATATCTAGAACTTGTTTTAACATAAACATCCCTCACTTTTTTTATTTCTACGATTATAATAAGTTGGCAAGATGTTTAATCTCAGTTTTTATATCTATGAGAGTTTTCATAAATCATAAAATATAATCTCCAAATAAGTTTTAATCATATAATCTTACATAACCGGATATATATAGCCAAGCTCCATAGCCTTATTATAGGCTTCAACAATATTTTTAGATTGTAATTTATCATATATATTTGCTATATGATTATAAAGGGTCCTCTCACTGATAAAAAGCTTCTTGGCAATATCTTTTTTGCTTGACCCCTTTATTAATTCTTCCAGTACTTCTATCTCTCGTTTAGTCAGTGGATCAACAATGTATTTATCTATTTTCTTATAGTTTCCTTTATATACATTATTTATTCTTGCTAAGAGTTCTTCTATTTCAACAGACTTATTTATAAAATCCTTTACTCCTAACTTAAAAGCCATATCCTTGTAATTATCTAAGTCATAAGATGTTAAAACTATTATCTTTTGTCTGGGATTTTCATCTATCAAATCTTTAATTAAATCAAGACCAGTCTTATCATCTTTTAAATTTATGTCAATTAAGAAAATATCGTAGATTTCTTTTTCTATCATTTTTAAAAACTCTTGGGCTTTTGATACATAGGCACATGAAATTTCTTCTTGCTCTTCTAAAAGCATCTTAAGAGATCCACCAAATAATTTATGGTCATCAAGCAAAATAATTTTCATCTTTTTCCACCTCCAAGCTAACTCTTGTTGTAAGTATTCCCTTGTTTAATCCATAGGAAATATTTCCTGAATTTGAATCTATCAAAAGTTTAAGCAGCAAAACCCCTCTTTTAGATTCCTTAATTTTATTAAAATCATCTGATCTTGCGCCATCACTTTCCATTTCTATATATACAAAATTTCCTTTTTTATAAAGTTTATAAGATAAATATTTAGCATCGGAATGCTTATATACATTATTTATAAGTTCTTTTGATATTATTGAAATCAACCTAATTAATCTTTTATCCTCTGTCATATCACTATCGATATATTTAGTAATTTCAATATTTTTATCTGGATATAGTGAAGCTACATTATCAAATATAGCTAATAGAGATGTTTCCAAATTTGCTTTTTCAAATAAAGAAGATTGGTAGAATTTCATTATATTTCGTGCTTTTTCCTCAAGTTCTCTTAGGATATTTTTAGAATATTCTATATCAGGATTTTTTGAAGATAAGTAATTTTTACTTGCATATATATCTTGCAAAATATCGTCATGAATAATTCTTGCAAATTCATCTCTTTCGCTCGCCATATAGTCTGATAGGTAATAAAGTTTGAAGGTTTTCTCAAAAGCTAACTCTTTCTCCTTTAAAAATAAGATAAAGAAAAATTCTGTAATAAGAAAAACTATTTGAGTAAATATATTTATCATTGCCGTATCTATATCAAATAAGTAAATTACCACAAAAATAAAAAATACTAGTTTGATAGTAAATGTTTGTGTAGATTTTCTTGATATTGGTAAGATGTTTATATATTTAAAACTCTCTATATCCATGTATTTTTTAATAAACAGGCATGTTGAAGCAATACTAATAATGGCAAAGGAGACTTTATAGTGTAGATTATTTATTAAAATAAGGCTCAACGGCAAAAGAGAAGTAAAAACAACCAAAATGGAAACAAATTCCGGTATTTTTTTATTCGAAATTTCTGTGTATATAAGTCCATACAAGGTGAAAAATAATATAAGTGAAACTGCATTTAAAATTGGGCCCTCTTTTACTAACAAATTGTTTTTAAAAAGAAGACCCCAAAATAAAATTATCATTAAATGGCTTATTACAATTTTTTCTAATTTCTTATACATATCTAATAGTAACTAATTACAATCCTTTCTTTATTAATATTAATACCCAAAAATATAATAATTGAAGCTAAGATAATAAACTTAGTAAGAAAATAAAATGTAAAGGAGTTTGTAAAATTATATACAATGGCAGATGTTATCATAATAGCTAAAGATAGTCCTATCAACCGAATTTGGAGAGAATTTATTTTATTCATGTTTCTAGTATTAAGAATTACAAAAACTATTATTAGAGTGTAAAGAAAACTTGATAAAATTAAGTTTATACCAATGGTTAAGCTTAGATCAAGTTTAACTAGGTTTAATACAAGGCTTGGAAGGACTATTATCAAAGCCCCTAAATAAATACTAAACAAATATTTGGCTAGAATTTTTTTTATAGAAAGTCCATTTGCAAGTAAAAATTCAAGCTTTTTGCTAATCTTATCTGATACCAAGGTATTTTTAGCGAGTTCTACTCCAAACATTACAAAAAGTATTAAAATCCCATCAATTTTAATTGTATTGATGACCTTATTTATCTCTTGGCTTCCTCCATCAGCAAAAAATAGAGCCATAAAGGAGCAGATTAGTGCCATAAGAGACATTAATAAGGCATTTTTATCTAAAAGCTTTCTTAAATCGTTAATTACTAACTTCATGACCATGACCCTTCTTTATTAATTATAGATTCATTGTTTATCTTAGACAAATCTTTCATAGAAAAAACTGCAAAGATTAATCCTAAGCCAATATTTATACCTAGAATGATATAAATAAGATTTAGATTATATCTTTCTATTAATGATAGAATCTTCTCTGAAAAAGTGCCTATCATGTAAATTAAAATTGTTGTTCCAAAGAAAACTATATTTTTGAAAAACTTGAAGTTTTTTTGGGATAAGCTTATAAGGTTAAAAAATAGTATTTCAAAGTAAGTCATTCCTATCATTGTAACAAATATGCCTACAATCCACTTAAATTCGATTTTAAAGTCTACTAGGACATAAGTTAGGAAAAATAATAAAAATGGAACAATAGAAGATAGTCTCCACATTTCTATTGCATAGGCTTTAATCACATCTTTTATATTAATTCCTGATGCTAGAATAAATTCAATACGTTTATTTAGTTTATCCTTGACTGTCAAATTAACAACCATAGAATTAGACATAATTAATGAAATTCCAAGCATTAGTACATATAGCATTAATATAATATAATCATTTCCTCTAGAATCAAACATCCCCTTATATAGTAAAAAAATAAAGCCAAGAGAAATCAAAGTAAATAATAATAAATTTAAAATAAAATCCTTGTCTTTACTTAAATAGTACCTACAGGCTCTATTAATATTCATCTTATTTTTCATTTTGTACCTTCCTCTATAAATAAATCTTCTAAGCTCTCTCCCTTAATTTCTCCAATATTCTTTGTAAAAAGTAACTCTCCTGATTTAATCATAGATACTTTATCAGCTATCTTTTCAATTTCTGAGAGGTCATGACTAGTAATTACTATGGTCTTACCTTCATCCTTTAGTAATTTTATGAGTTTTCTAATCTCAACTCTTGATATTGGATCTACCCCACTAGTTACCTCATCTAAAAATATTATCTCCCTATTCATCATTACAATAATTAATAAAGATAATTTCCTTTTCATTCCCTTAGAATATGTTGATACTTTCCTATCTAAATCATTTGTTATTTGAAGAAGCTCAGAATATTTTTTGTAATTTACAGGCTCATATCCAAAATATAAACCATATAATTTTATATTTTCTATTCCAGTCTTATCTTCATACAAATAATCATTCTCTAAAAGCATTGCATGATTTCCCTTAACGATAACTTTTCCATTATCTTCATAATATAAATTCGTTAATATTCTCAGAAGCGAAGTTTTTCCAGAACCATTAGGACCTACTATTGCATGCACTGTATTTTCTTCAATTTCTAAAGAAAAACTGTTGAATAGCTTTTTATTTTTAAAGTTTTTGCTCATGTTTTTTACTTCGATTACATTCATATTAAAAGCCTCCTAAACTCATCATTTAACTTATTATTAAACCAAGCACAATTTTCTACTCCTATTTCTTTTGCTCCAATGAGTCCCCTTATAATGCATTCACTACAAAAAAATTTCTTCTCACAATTTTCACACTCGGAATTTACATAGCTAGGTGCTTCTATATTTCTTATCAAATCTAATATTTTATAATTTTCTGTGTATAGCTTACCGATATCAGTATTAAATACATTGCCAAAGCTTTTTATAAGTGTTTGATCATCCATAGCACAAAATTTAATATCTCCCTCTGGAGTAATAGATGGATTTCTTGTAAATGCTCCACAATTTTTAACGTTTGGATCTCCGTCCTTTACTTGATATAGAAAACCATATCCATACTTATTATTTATTTTTGAAATAACTTCATTCAGTTTTTCAGAATCTTCTTTAGTTTTTAATAATAAATTATTATTGTCTTTTAAAGCAGCTCTTCCCATTGGTATAATTGAAGATAAACCATAAGTCTCTATGCCATTTTCATGAATCCAATCAGCAATATTTTCTAATTGATCTATATTATTCGGTGTTATCATAGTTACAATTCTCATATATATTCCCATTTTGTGAATCCTAACTATATTTCTTTTTATGATATTCGAAATGTTTTTTATTCTAGAACCCATAAACCAATTAATATAATCGTCATTGTCTCCATGTAGATCTATTTGTACTACCGTCTTGTCCCTATTTTTATATATTTCATTAAACAAGTCTTCATTCCAGTTTGTTCCATTTGATAAAATACTTACTAAATGATAATTTAAAGAATATGCCTTGTCTAAAATATCAAGAAATCTTGGATGACAGGTAACTTCTCCACCCGTAAATTCTACTACTCTAGTACCAGATCTTCTTGCATCTTCTAGTACTTTAAATATCGATTCAGTATTGTCTTTAAATTTATTATAGCATGAATATTCACCATAACAATGTAAGCACTTTACATTACAAGTATGTGTTATTTCAATAGATATTGCTGATGGGTACTGTGTTTTACCATTTCCTAAAACCCTTATTTCATCATATCTCGGATTTTCTAATCTATCAATAACAATGCCATAATTGAGAATTAAAGAATTTAAAAATTCATTTAAATTAATTTTAGCTTCTTCAATTAAGCTCGTATTATTATCACACATCTTTTTAGCAATTTCATCAAATGTATGATTTCCATCTAACCAAAGTATTATGTTTGTTGCATCATTATTTATTCTATAAAGAGATTCACCCATTTTCTCATATCTATTTTCAACAACCAAAATATTGGCATTTTTTTGTTTTTCAATTGCTTTTATATTTTTAGCCTTTAAATACACCTTTTCATATCCCCCGACTTAATACTACATCCTACAGACAAAACTTTTTTAGCTGTAAACTTATCAAAAGTTATTACTAGTCTCAAAACAAATCGACTAAAAAACTATAAAAAATTAATTATAGGTTTTTTTATTTGTCATATTTATATATTAGACTAGTAAACATAACTTTTTACTCTCATTCTTGTTATCCAAGAATTTCCCCCTTCTTCTTAGAAGAATCCTACAAAACCAGCTACACCTACACCAGCTGCTGGACTAGGACCACAGAACATACATCCTGTACATCCCGCACATAGTTTGCAACCATTACCCATTGCTACGATTTCAGGTTTCATATTCTCACCTCCTTACAACCATATTTTATTTCATTCTTAATTTAATTACATGAGTAAATACTGCAAACTTACAAAAAAATAAAGGCAGTCCGAAGACCGCCAATATTTATCTTCCTGTACCTTTATTATGTTCATGTTTTTTATTTTATTTATTTCATCATTCTTAAAGTTCTTTGTTTGCCCAAATATGGACTTTTTTATCCTTATCATATGTCTTTCTTTTGAATTGTTAGAATCGTATATACACTTGAATAAAAGTTCTAAATATCAGTGTTTATGGGTTAAGCTCATTTAAATACCTTTTTATTGTATTATAAAGAGCTATAATCATTATTTCTAAAACTAGCTCTTTTGATAATCATTGCATCTATTTTTCTAGTTTTAATTTAAATTTAATTAATTCAATTAATGACTCTAGACTTTTATTGTGATTAACTCCAAATTTTTCTGATAACTCAGCTCCAAAGTTTGTTCTTACAGGGTAGGATGCTTGAGCTAACTTACCAGATTCTATTAATGGTATCAAAGTCCTAATAACATTTAATTCTGCTGAACTATCTTCTTTTAGCAATTTTATCCAGTTATTAAAGTTTACTCTTTTAACCATGTCTTTTATTCCTAAAATTTGAATAATTTCTTGCCAAGTAATTCTATCATTTAAAACTATGTGCAATACTGGATGTTTCATTAAATAATCTTGATTGCTTATTACTTCTGCTATAATATCTACTGGTACTAAATCAATCCCTTCACTAATATTAAAGAATGAGTTAGGAATAGCATTAAGTTTCAAGATAGTTTTGAGTTGTAAAAGAAAAAAGTCATCCATTCTCATTGAACCAGTTTTAGTAGAAGGACCTATACGCCCTGCTCTTACAATATAAACATCATGACCTTTTGATTGAAATTTTTCAACTAGTTTATCTGCCACCCATTTTGACTGAGGATATCCAAACAATAAATTATCTGATGAGCCAGGCTTATCAGATTCTGTAACCTCTTTAAGTGTATCATTTGAAGGAAAAACAGCTGTCGTTGATACGTAAACTAATGGTATTTGCATGTGGCTACAACTTTTTAGTAGTTTATATGTTCCTTTAACATTACTATCTACTATTTCTTCAAAGGATTTAATAAAATTTATTTCTGCAGCCGCATGTATTAATCTAGATGCTGGTTTAGATACAAATTTAGCAACGTCATCATCATTTGTTAAATCTCCTGGAATTACATCTATAAGATCCTCGTTCCAATCTAATTCATATAAATCAAATTTCTCTTTCAATCTTCTCTTTGCATGATTAGCATTGTCTCCTCTTACAAGAACTCTTGCTTTGTTACCCTTGGAAATTATACTTGATAATAAATGTGCACCAAGAAATCCCGTACTACCAGTAATAAGAGTCAAGTCCTCATGTTTTCTCTTTTGTGAGCCTACAATTGACGGTATTGAGAATCTATTTAAATATTTTTCAAGATCAAGACTTTCCATTTGTTTTTTATTTTTAAGAACAGATGACATATTTTGTATAGTAGGTATTTTCATTAATACACTAAAATCAATATCGTATTTCTCAGAAATAGCTCCATATATTTGTAAAGCATCTAAAGATGTGCCACCTAAATCAAATAACGATTTATTTCCTACATTAACTGGGATACTTAATACTTTTTCCCAAATTTTTTTCACAAATTGATACTCATCAACATTCAATTCTATTCCCGATATGTGCTTATTAATTTCTAAATATTCTTTAGCTCTATTCAAAAGAGATTTCCTGTCAATCTTACCAGTTCGTCCTTTAGGAAAGGACTTACACTGCATCATTATTTTAGGAGCTATATAATTAGGCATTTTATTTCTAAATAATTCCAGCAATTCTTCCTTTTTATATTTAGATAAACCTTCTTCATAATGTCCTATAATTATTGTTTTATTCGCTTGAGAAACTGCTGAAACCACTATTGGAAATCCTGATATTTCAGATAACATAGCTTCGATGGCACCCAAGTGAATTCTATGACCACTAATTTTTAATTGATCATCATTTCTCCCTAAAAAACTATAGTAACCCTCATTATTGCATACTACCATATCACCTGTCCTATAAGAAGAATTCATATTACTAACAGAATTTTCATTTTTACTTATATATCCATTAAGAATATTTTTCCCCAATACAACCAATTCACCAGGAACTCCAGTGGCTACAGGTAAACCTGAAGGCGATATTACTAAAAAATCATATCCATAAGCCGGCTTTCCAATAGATGGCTCTTTTTCCCAAATAGATGGACTTTTAGGTAATTCAAAAAATGAGCAAACATGAGTCTCAGAAGGACCATACATATTAACTAAACGAACTCTACAATTTATAAATAATTTCCTAATCGGAGGCGTAATTATTAACTGCTCTCCTGTTACAAATATTACATCTAGTTTGGATAAATATTTTGCAGCATCTTTCGTAGATGTCGCAAGGGCAGATAATGCAGCATAAGGTAAAAATAGACTATCGATTTTTTTCATTTCTAATATTCTAGGTAATTTAGGCAACTCACTATTTAATACTCCTGATTCAGAGATAAGAGCACCTCCAGTTAAAATAGTATAAAAAACCTCTTGTATGAAAACATCAAAGGTATGCTCTGTAAATTGATAAATGCGTGATTTTTCATTAGACAGATACTTTTTAGTGTTTTTTACTAATTGCATTACTGTATCTGGTCCAATTCTAACCCCCTTAGGTTTACCAGTAGTGCCTGAAGTATAAACCAAATATGCATCTGATGTTAAAATAGAATATTCGTCTGTTTTCTTTAAATTATAATTATCAAAGTCTTTTGTTATAATAACATATGGAATATCATAATCATAACTTGTGTTTGAAACAAGAATATCTGCACTAGAATTTTCAATAATATATTGATCTCTTTCCGAAAGTTTTTCATTGTCAGATAATATGACAAATCGTCTTCCAGATATAAATGCAGCTATCATAGCTGCAACTGTTGCCCACAATCTTTTTTCTTTTATTGCAACAGTCACTATTTTGTAATCTGCCTGTTCCCATGTATTTATATAATATGCTACGGCAGAATTTAAAAAGCTCGTTGAATATACTTCTTCATCCTCCTCTATACATATGGAATTTTCTTCCCTTTTTAAATACATTTCCAAGGCACTTTGTCTAATAGAATAAGGGAGTTCATTTGAAACATTTATTTCTTGATATTTTTTTATATTATCAAATGAACAAGTAGCTATCTTCTTAAAATACTCACCTGCGTTTTTAATATACGAAACCATATAATTTAAAATAGTTTTATTAATATTATTTGATTCTTCTAAAGTATAATGGGACTGAATATTTATATCAGCAAATTCTTCATCTTCGAATATTGAAATGAGAATAGGGTAACGGTCTCCTCCTAACAAATATTCCCAGGAATCCACTCCCCAATCAAAGCATTCTAATTTTCTTAATGAATACGGAATTATGGTAACTACAATTTGTGGAATATTAGCTTCAAATCGATTATCTGTTTTTATATTTGCTACTGATATTATCCTTGATAATGGCATAGAATTTACCATTCCAAGTAATAAATCCTTACTTTGCTGCAATATATCTTCATGTATATCAGAGTTATATCTATTAACAATAAAAACCAAAGAACTACGTTGCCCTATATTATTAATTGAACTTTCATTAATAGCAGCTGGTATACCTAACAATGGTTCTTTAATACCAAAAACATTTCTTATCGCACCGCCTATAGAAGATAAATATATTGCCGATCTCCTTACATTATGATCTTCTGCAATTTTTGTTATTTCCTCAATCCTTATTTTGAAAGCATCAGTCGAAACATTTCCCTTTAAAAATTCCGTTTGAAGAGCATTGTTTTTATAATTCCAATTTTTTAGATACTCTTCCCAATACTTACTTGAACTTTCATAGTTTTTATCTGAATAAGTATTAGTTATGGTAACTTTATAATTATCTATACAATATTCATGATAAATATTCTGCACTAATTCTTGAATAGATGCTCCATCACAAATTATATGATGAAATACACATACAATAAGTTGTTGCTTTGATTCTTCACAGTCAATAAAAAACCATCTGAAAAGATAGCCTTTTTTTAGGTCAAAGTAAGTATCTTTAACCAGTCTTTGAGCTAGTTGTTTAGCTTCAACTAATGTTTTTGAATATAAATACTCAAAAATACTGTAGTTTATTTTATTTGTTACAGGAACGACCTCACCTTCTACATTTAGATCAAATCCTATGCCTAGCCTGGGATATTTTTTTAATACT
>NZ_JBJUVG010000016.1:0-24031 GCF_046097595.1 Peptococcus simiae | reverse complement strand
CAACGAATTCTTACCATATTGCCTTGGCGGTTTTTAGGGGTTGATTAGCTAGGTTACTATACTTTGCTGATAAAGGTACAGTGTTTTCTATCCCTTATGAGTAGGTGGATTTATGTCACGACAAGTTAATTTTGAGCTTTTCCGCTTTCTCTTAATGGCCTTAGTTGTCCTTTTACATACGACCGCCTCTTATTGGCCTGCAGAAGGTTTCGACCAGACATTTTTTCTTCCTCTGGCGATTATAAATAGTTTTACCCGGCCAACAGTCAATTTATTTTATATGTTATCCGGTTACTTTGTTTTAGCAGGTGACTTGGACCTTAGCAAGGTGTTGAAAAAAGCCGGACATTTTTATTTTCTTTTTTTACTCTGGTCCTTTATATATGCCTTACAGGGTGGCTATTTAATGGGAGCGGATTTACTACAAGGCATGGTAGAGGGAAACTATCACTTGTGGTTTTTACTCGGCCTCACATGGGCCTACCTTTGGTCACCTCTTTTTTCTGGTGTAAAAAAACTAGGAAGGAAGGCCTTTACCTATGTTTTGTGTTTTTTATGTCTGTTTGGCCCGATAAAGTATACTCTCTTGGGGGGACTTGATCTTTTAGGTGACCCGCATCTTTCATCATCCCTCTCCTCTTTAATTTTATACTCTTATAACAACCCGGCCCTTCTATTTGCTCTTGGCGGTTTTTTTAGAATATGGCCAAGGCAGGTTGGTGGTCTTCTTCGCTTTGGTCTACTTATTGTCTATATTTTTCTTTCTCTGGCAAATGGTTGGCTGGTTGCCCTCTATTCTGCCAGCCAGGGGGAGTATGAAGACTTTTTCTTTAGTAACTTTAACGTCGTTGTGTTTATCCAAGCGATTTGTTTATTTTTATTTTTCCGAGATATAGACCTTACCGGACTCAAGGAGACCTGGCAAAGGCTTTTCATTCAATTGAGCAAGACTTGTTTCGGCATCTATTTGCTCCATCCGCTCATCCTATCTGAGCTGGCCCCCAAGTTAACGGATTTACCATTATTCCAGGGCCTTACCTTTTTGTGGGGTGGTGCTTTTCTCCTGTCCCTATCCATAAGTCTTCTGGTCTTAAGACTACCTCTCTTGGGTAAGATAATCCGTTAACCAGGAAAAATGTTGGCCGGCTTGACAGGGTTTGGGCCTAGGGGCTACACTTTTTATAGTGATATTGCAGAGGGAAAGGAGATCCTTATGACGATTGCAGAATTGACGCTCATTCCTATTGGCGGAGAAAGTTCCAGTTGTAGCCAGTATGTGGCCGGGGCCCTGGATGTTTTGGTGGACTTCCCGGATTTAAGTTACCGGCTCAACCCCATGGGGACGGTCCTGGAGGGATCAATGGATGATATCCTGGCGGCCATTAAGGCCATGCGGGAGACGGTCTTTGACAAGGGGGTCCCCCGGGTCTATATGGTCATCAAAATTGACGAGCGCCGGGACAAGGACAACACGATGGATGAAAAACTGGCCTCTGTGGCGGCCAAGCGGAAAAACGACCACTAGTCGGCTGACCTGTTACAGGCTTGTGGGCTGGAAGGTGTCCGGACGGCTTGGGCCCTTTATGACCTGGTCATTTGCTGATAAATGGGCGGTCAATAAACTTTGACAAAAAACGCCTTTAGTATTGACCTTAAGTCATAAAAGTGGTACTATATATAAGCGTCATGTGACGCCTATTCCTCGATAGCTCAATGGTAGAGCATTCGGCTGTTAACCGAAGGGTTGCTGGTTCGAGCCCAGCTCGGGGAGTTTTTTTATCAGAGCTTGCTTTGATAAAATGGGGGTATAGTTCAGCTGGTAGAATAACGGTCTCCAAAACCGCAGGTCCAGGGTTCAAATCCTTGTGCCCCCGTAAAGCATAAAAACCGTTGCGATGGTTAAGCCATTCGCAGCGGTTTTTTTATTTTGTGGGGTAGTTTTTGGGGTAGTTTTCTATTTTAGGTGTTCGGTAAAGCGATTTATAGCTGTTTTTTTGGCGGCATCTGTAACGTGGGCGTAGGTGTCCATGGTGATGGAGTAGGTCGAGTGCCCCAGGCGCTCCTGGACTTCTTTCACGCTAGCGCCGGACTCCAGCATGAGAGTAGCGTGCGTGTGCCTTAATCCATGTACTTTAATAGGGCGGATGTCGGCTGACTTGCATATGCGACGGAGCCAGTACCTGGGTCTGTTTTGGTGGATGGGGTCCGCAGTGGCCCCGTGGAAAAGGTATGGGCTATCGGGCAGGGGGTCTGCTGAGATGGTGGCATCCAGGAGGCTAGCAGTCACATCGTCTATAGGTATGGTGCGGATAGAGCTCCTGGTTTTTGGTGTTTGTATGATGGTTTTGTAATTGACATCATAAGACACGGTCCTGGTGATGCTTATGGTTTTTTCTTTGGGGTCGTAGCTGTCTTTATGCAGGGCTAGGGCCTCCCCTTTGCGCATCCCGGTGTAGGCCAGGAGGCGGAAAAAGGCATAGGCTTGAGAGGTTACCCACCCGGTAGGGTTGAGCTGCCAGGGGTCTGCGTGTGCGGCGTAGACTTCCGCCTCTGCTAAAAAGGCTTTGAGTTCATCAGCGGTCCAGTAGTCGGATTTTTCCACCTGCCGGTTGATGACTTGCTTGCTAGGGATAGATACGAGCTCCCAGGGGTTGGTGTCCACGTAGTCACGCTGCATGGCGTATTTGTATATGCGTTTTGCAAGCCTTGCGATCTCTCCGTATTTACTGTGTTTTTCCTGCCACTGGCCCAGTGTGGCACTACACTCGTGATGGGTGAGCTTATCGAGCGGTAGGTCGCCAAAGGCTGGTAAGATGTAGCGGTCAAGGTAGCCCAGGGTCTTACGCAAGGTGGATTCTTTGACGGTCTTTTTATATTCGATGAGCCACTCGGCGGTGACATCGCTAAAGGTCGGGATACGGGATATTTTACGCTGTGTCTGCCGGCTTAGCTTCAGTGTCTCACGTGCAGCCCAGTCTTTGGCGTCTTTCTTCAGCTTAAAGCCCCGCTTTTTCTTGCGGATAGGTCCGTCAGGCCCGGTGACGTATATGGCTGCGCTGTAGCGTGGTCCTGCTTTTGTTTGGTAGGTTTCGTATGTAGGCATAAAAAATCAGACCTCCTTTGTGTTTAGGGGGCCTTATATGGTATAATGACCTTGGTTTTTGTTGGTCTTTTTAAGGCCCCTTTGCCCTCACTGCGTTGGCGCGCGGTGGGGGCTGTTTTTTATTGTTGGTTTGTGGCTGATAGATTCAATAAATTATTGAGTGGCTATAGGCCAAATACTGGGGTATAGTAACCCATGCCCATCATGTAGGGGTCGTTCATATCCGTATGCACAGTATTTGATGGCAGATTAAAACGCTCAAAATCCCCTACTACAGAAGCTGTTTGGGTACTGGCATCCCAATCTACTTTTGCCCCCAAGAGTTGACTGCATAAGCGGAAGGGGACATAGGTACGATTATCTTTTATAAAAGGGTAGTTCTTATCAGAAAAATAACCACCATCATTGCCTACTCGAATCCCATATACGCCTCTGCCAGGTCTGAAATCAAGAAGGGAGTTCCCCTTCAAAACAACGACATGGTTGAACTCTGTGTAGAACTTTACTTTCGGAAATCCTACCTCAGCGCCAGCTTTTTCGAAAAAAGCACGCAGGGGAACATAAAGATAGCCATTAACATTTAACACATCGGTATCAAATTGGATCGTTTCTCCATTAAGTTTAAAGTGAGCGTTGGATTTTATTATTTGTTTGGTGGAACTCTGACCGGGTAATAAAATATTTACCGCAGTTACTAAGTCATGAGGAATGGTATCCCCTTCAGCTCTCCAGCCTAAGCTATCGGTAAACCAAATAAAGGGCATATAAATATCTGTATGCGCATCATTATAATAGCCGCCTATTTCCAGGGCATCTACAGATTTACCGCCAATGGTTACCCAAGAACCGTCTGCATAAGCAGGTACGCCTAATGCTCGAGCAGTTGCTAATGCTGGAATATGCAAAACTGGGGCTCCATAGTAATCGTTAAATTCCCCCATTCCTCTATCTACGTATTGGCCATTAGCGAACACATCTTGCCCCATTGCATAGGCAGGTAGGGGTAGCAAGAGAATGCATAAGGCTATTAATAAAAGTTTTCTCATTGCTTATCTCTCTCCTTTTTATAGCGTCATATCGCCTGTGTTATCAGCATCCAATATATAAGCTACTACAAAGTGCGCTCCTCAGCAGGGACAGCGAAAGCGTCACATAAACTGTGGTAATTACTCTGAGAGTCGACTAGCTGAGCTGTTGACTGGAGGCCTACATCTTGCGCTTTATTGACAAGGGACGGAGGTATATTTCCTTTATCCAAGGCAGACATGATGTCTTCTAAAAATCCCTTGTTGATTGACGCGGCGGTTCCGAGGCCCAAAAAAAGATTTCTTAACTGGTCTCGTTGCTCTTTTGTGAAATACTCCGGGGCGTCTATTTCGGAGGAGAGTATAACGTCATAATTATTTGCGCAATTCGCTAGATTTTGATATGCACCATAAATATCAAGATTTCCGTTTCCCATTGCAGTAAATGTGTTTGTTTGATCGGCAACAATAGAATCGTAGTTATTGTAAGCCTCTTTTATCTTCGGTAAGGTTTCCTGCTTAAAAGCAAGGTTCATCTCGTCAGCGGTCATTTGTGTGCTAGGCGAAGGAGTGTTTGTATCGCCCCCACCACCCAACACGGCTCCGATAATGCATAGAGAAACGAAGATAACCGCAATTGAAATCAAAGCCGTGCGGATCGGATGTTTCTTCTTAGGAGTTGAAAGCGTACTAAGTTCTTCGTTAGCGGTATTTTTGAGCTGTGAACTGCAAAAAAACTGATATTCTTTGCCGTTAAATTCAGCAATAAACTCCTCTCCGCTAGTAAGCCTAATAGCAATATCTTTAGTGTCTTTTTTACTCAGATTCGTTGGTATACCGCCACAAATGCTCTTATCTTCATCGGGCCTTTTCCCTGTTTCGTTGTCATACCATTCTGAAATGTTGGCCGGAGACAAAATTGGATTTTTGCTTTGGCTCAGATAGGCTGCGACTTTAAAATAATTGCCGTTCTTGACAATTTGTTTGCCTTTAAAATCGCCATACTTAACTTTAGCCATAAAAAACTCACTCCCTTTTTACTATCTTTAGTTACATAAACCGTTTTCTGAGTTCTACCATGACGCCGATGATCTGTATTTCAATGTCACCCCCTAGCTCATATGACTTTATTTCCTTATCCGGGTTGATGGGCTGAAGGGTGATGATGTTGCCGTTTTTATAGACTTTCTTCAGCGTGGCATCGTAGCCGTTGATGAAGACTGCGCATATTTGTCCGTTTTCAAAGGTTGGCTGCTTTCTGATGACGGCTAAATCACCCTCCTGGATGAGAGGGGCCATACTGTCGCCGGCAGCCGTGAGACAGAAGTATTCCTGACCGCCGTTGAGCCAGGAAGCAGGAATGGTGGCATAATCTATGACGTCATTAACCGCCTCGATGGGGTCCCCGCAAGCTATGGCGCCAAAGACCGGAATGGTGGTGTACTCGGTCGGTGGTGTTAGCTTGAAGTCGGGAGTAGAAATAGCAGAACGTAGATTTCTAGATAGGATGGATGCTTGATTTAAATAAAGGTAGTCTATTCTTTCTAGCACATCTTTAGGGGCGCCTTTCGATTTGAGCTCTTCTATAAGCTCAGATAGAGGTTTATTTTCACTTAACGCTTGGGCAACGATGGCAACTTCGTACCGCTTTGCATTTATCCCCATCATGTTATCAACCTCTTTGTCCCAGGCCATGATGTAGTCTGGTGGGACGTTTAGCGCTTTAGCAAACTCAATCATTTTCTCAATATCTAGCGTTTTGATGTCCCCATCTTCATAGCGTTTTATCGTGCTCTCATGCAGAGAAAGTTTTTTCCCTAATTCTTTTCTTGTTAATCCTAATTCTTTTCTAGCAGTAAAGATTCTTCGGCCAACAACTTTATTGTAATCCATAATTTCACCCTCTTTCACTATTAAGACCATACTATAATAAAAAGGCATACCATGCAAGAAAAAACTAATCGAAATAAATAAAAATTGCATGGAAGTATTGACAAGCGAAGATCGACTTGGGATCCTTAATCTAGAAACTTGCATATTGCGCAAGATTTGAAAGGAGGGCTAAGATGGATGAAAACAAATTAAAAGGCGTCTTAAGACAAAAAAATAAGACATATGAGGATTGCGCAAGAGCACTTGATATGTCAACCACGGCGTTTTTTAATAAGATGAATGGTGTTTCTAGGTTTTATGTAGAAGAAGCAAATGCGTTGGCAAACTTCCTTAATCTAAATTATAGGGAGCGAAAAGATATTTTTTTAAAATAAAACTTGCGTGATATGCAAGTTTTGAAAAGGAGGAGGTGAATGATATGAAATCTGAATTTGAAAAGCAAGTCAGAATTCGATTGCTCGAGACAGACGGGACGCTCCCGGGGCTTGCTAAAGCTCTAGGCATAAGCCTTGGATACATCTACGAGCTTTTTGCGAACCCGGGCAGAAGAAGCCCGTACTTTGAAAAGATAGCAAACTATCTCGAGTTTGAACTGCCGAAAGGAGAATGACACATGAACGATTTATTACCAATTATCAACCAAGACGATGGCCGCATTGCCGTCAGCGGGAGAACGCTACATGAATTTTTAGAGGTGAAGACGGCTTATAAAGATTGGTTTCCCAGGATGACAGAATACGGTTTTACCGAGGGTCAGGACTTCTGCTCATTTTTGAGCGAAAGTACAGGAGGCCGCCCAGCGACTGACCACGTGCTCACCCTAGACATGGCCAAGGAGCTCTCCATGATCCAGCGGACGGAGAGGGGTAAGCAGGCCCGGCAGTACTTCATCGCTGTGGAAAAGGAATACAACAGCCCAGAAAAGATTATGGCCCGGGCGCTGCAGTTTGCTAAAGAGGAGCTGGCTACATTAAGAATTCACAGCGACCAGCAGGCTCAAATCATCGGCGAGTTGCAGCCTAAGGCGGACTACACGGACCGGATTTTAAAGTCTAAGAGCCTGGTGACCATCGGGCAGATTGCCAAGGACTACGGTAAGAGTGCTAGGGCCATGAACGCCTTGCTCCATGAGCTTAAAGTCCAGTATAAGCAGTCGGGACAGTGGTTCTTATACGCTTGCTACCACGACAAGGGTTACACCCACTCTGAAACAATTGAGATCCCACATAAGAGCGACCCGGCAAAGACCTTTGTCAGGATGAATACGAAGTGGACGCAAAAGGGCCGGCTGTTTTTATACAAGCTTTTGAAAGATGCCGGCTACCTGCCCCTGATTGAACAAGTCGATGAGGCGATGTAGATGGAACTAAAAAACTACACAACTGAGGCTCTGCTTAAAGAATTAGTAGAGCGAGGCGCCAAGCTTTACCCGTGCGGTTCTTACAAGGGCTGGGAAGTGCAAATAAAAAAGAAGTATGACAAGGGTAGAGAGCCTTTCAAGGTGATTATAGCAGAAACACAAACAAGCGGCGGGGGTGAAACTGATGACCATGTTGGAAGCTTTTAAGTTAATGGGCGCCGAAGATTTTGAGCATTATGGGAGAGCGTTTTTTGCTTGTAGAGATAAAAAAGAGGCTTTGAGAGACTTAAAAAGCGACCTTCCCAAGAAAGTGGAAAAGTCGCTACGGGCTGTTTTGGAGAAATCTTAAAAAGAAAGGAGCGAAAGTCATGAGCACTGAGTCAACTTTAATCACGTCACTTGTCAAGTTGCTTACGCCTGTACTGCTGGAAGAGCTGGAGCCGCAAATTGACGCCTACCTGGAGAGTAAGTCGGAAGAGCTGAGGCGTCAGGCGATGCCGGAAATTATCCGCCGGAAGGATTTCCCGGAGTATACCGGGTACAGTTGTAACACCTTTGACCGGTGGGCCGCTGAAGGGATGCCGGTTATTAAGAGCCGGGGGAAAACCGGTGCGGTAGGCGTCCGACGAGAGGCTTTGATGGACTGGGTTAAGGGGATGGAAATTTGAAAGGAGGTGAAGCACCGTGCGAGAAGATTTAATGCATTATACAAAACAGTTCCAAGATACTATGGAAGACCTAGATATGGATATAAAAAAAGGCTTAGTTAACGCAAAGGCAATCATCCTAATGGGCATCCTGATGGACCAGATTGCTAATGCCATTCGCAAAATAATGATGGATGCACTAGCAGACCAGGAAAGGGAGAGAAGAGCTAATGAAGACATTACCGATTAGAGTACTGGGCCGGCTACTTATGATTACTGCCTACATCATGTTTTTGGCGGCGCTCATCAGGGTCGACCTGGGGCTTATCAGCCACGTTCAGGCGGGCATCCGGGTGACTGTCTGGCTGACGCTGACGGTCATCAGTGCATTTGTATCTGATGCGGTGGAAATTTAAGGAGGAAATAATGAGTAAAGAAATGGCCCAAGGAATTGTTGACGAGATTACAGAGCGGCTTATGCAGCCGGAGGCTTATAGGGGGATGGGTGAAGAGTTTGCCCTTATAACTACCGCAGTGGATGAGGAAGGCAATGAGGGTGTAAACACGAATGTGCGCTGTGGCCCTTTTTTCCTGATGAATGCAATCAAGTCTTTAACGATATGTTTGTATGAAGATACCCCGGATGCTGTGCTATATTTGCTGGACACACTTATCAAACAGGTGGAAACGCGGGAAGACGAAGAGGAGGTTTAAAAAAAATGAGTAAGGAAATAGCCAAAAAAGTTGCAAACGAAATCGCAGACTGGCTAGGGGAGCCGGGGATTTACGAGGGCATAGAGGAGTGCTTTATCCTGTTAACCGTTGGGACAGATGAGGACGGGGATATGGTTATAAGACACAATGTGAGTTGCGATACCAACTTCGCCATCAACGCCGTAACGTTCTTAATAGGGGTAATAAGTGACAACAATCCGGAAGCGATACCGTTTTTACTAGAGCACGTTACAAAAGATTTTTCCGATGAAAAAAGCGCCCATTGAGCGGCAACTCAAGGGCGCAGAAGAAAAATTATGCAGGTCTAGTATATCACATCTGGGAGGAAAGAAGTAATCATGAGCATAAAAATTAACTCTATCCAGCTTGAAAATGTTAAGCGGGTGAAAGCTGTACAGTTGGAACCCTCTGAAACTGGACTGACAATTATTGGTGGTAACAACCGGCAAGGGAAGACAAGCGTTTTAGATGCTATTGTCTGGGCCCTGGGTGGGAATCGCTACAAGCCAAGCGAACCACACAGGGAGGGGTCGGTAACGGATCCTTATATAAAAATTGCCCTGTCCAATGGCCTGCTGGTTGAGAGAACCGGCAAAAACGGTTCTCTTAAGGTGACTGATCCGGACGGTAATAAGGCCGGCCAACAGCTTTTAGACAGCTTCGTTGCAGAGTTGGCCTTGAATTTGCCTAAATTTATGTCTGCCAGCAATAAAGACAAGGCTGAAACACTGCTAAACATTATAGGTGTTGGCCCGCAGTTGCACGACTTGGATCGCAAGGAACAGGAGCTTTACAACAAGCGGCACAGCATTGGTCAAATTGCTGACCAGAAGAAAAAATGGGCTGCGGAGCAAGTTTACTATGAGGACGCTCCGGAAACCCTCGTCTCGGCGGGAGAACTCATCAAGCAACAGCAAGAAATCCTTTTGCGGAACCAGAAAAACAAGGAACTCCGTGACGAGAAGGTGGCCCTGGAGAACCAAGTTCAGCAGCTACAGCAAGAAACCGCCACCATTGCCCAGCAAATTAACGATTTACAAAAGAGGCATGAGGGCCTACTCGCTGAAACTGAAAGCAAGCTCCTTCAGTTGGAATCCGCAAGTAAAACAGTCGAACAATTACAGGATGAGAGCACCGCTGAACTTGAAGCCTCTATCCGGAATGTTGATGCCATCAACGTTAAGGTACGGGCTAATTTAGATAAGGTCCGCGCTGAAAATGAGGCAGAACAATATGGCAATCAGTACACTGACCTCACTGGAGAGATTGAAGCAGTACGCAAGGACCGGATGGCTCTGCTGGATGGCGCCAACCTGCCACTTGACGGCTTGTCTGTACAGGATGGCGAATTGACTTATAAGGGGGACAAGTGGGATGCCATGAGTGGGGCTGACCAGCTTATTGTGGCTACCGCCATTGTGCGCCAATTAACACCGGACTGTGGCTTTGTCCTGATGGACAAGCTCGAGCAGATGGACCGCCTCACCTTAGAACAATTCGGCAAATGGCTTGAGCAAGAGGGCCTGCAAGTTATTGCAACCCGGGTCTCTACAGGAGAAGAATGCACGATTGTTATTGAAGACGGCTACATTCTTGACCGGCAACAAGCAACCGCTCCTGCAGGCATGCCACCGGGTACAAGGATGCAACCCTCTACAGCTTGGAAGGCAGGTGAATTTTAATGTTTGAAATTACAACCGGCGTCATTAAGCGGGCTCAAAAGGTGGTCATTTACGGACCGGAAGGTATCGGCAAGACGACCCTGGCCAGTCAATTCCCCCACCCCATCTTCATCGATACCGAGGGCGGGTCAGCGCAACTGGATGTGGCCCGGCTCCCCCAACCGAGCAGCTGGCAAATGCTCCTTCAGGAAGTGGACTATATCCGCGAAAACCCCTTATGTGAAACCCTGGTTATCGATACTGCAGACTGGGCGGAAAAGCTTTGTATACAGCAAATCTGCGCCAAGCACCAGGTAGATGGTATTGAGGGCATTGGCTACGGAAAAGGATACACCTACCTGGAGGAAGAGTTTGGGCGGTTCTTAAACCGCTTAAGCGACCTCATTGAGCGTGGCATTAATGTTGTTATTACGGCCCACTCATTTATTCGCAAGTTTGAGCAGCCGGATGAGATGGGTGCTTATGATCGCTGGGAGCTTAAGCTACAGAAGAAGACGGCCCCACTCTTAAAGGAGTGGGCGGATATGCTCCTTTTTTGCAACTATGAAACAATCGTGGTCAATGTGGATAACCAAGGTGCTCGCAAGGGCAAGAATAAAGCCCAGGGTGGCAAGCGGGTTATGTATACCAGCCATACCCCCACCTGGGATGCTAAAAATAGGCATGGATTACCGCCCAAGCTGGATATGGACTATAGCCGGATTGAGCATATCTTTGCGGATACAAGTAGCCTGATGCAGGCGGCCCAAGAACCAGCAAATACCCCCAAAGGGGGAACGACGCCACCGCCTACAACCATACCGCCGCAAGGGCCAGCAGCTGTACCGGAAGCTACAGCTACCCCGCCTACTGACACCGGGCAGGCAGCACACCAGTCGCCGCCCCAGCAGCATGCGCCCGGGATAGAAATTACAGATCCTGAAATTGTTGCTGCTGCAGAAGCGCTATTCCCGCCGGAAATGGACATTAAGCATGAGGGACTACTAGACCTTATGCTTGCCAATAATGTCAGCGAAGATGAAATTCGCAAGGTGGTCAGTGCCAAAGGCTATTATCCAGCAGATACGTCCATCAATATGTATGATGACGGATTTATTGAAGCTGTGCTTATTCAAGCATGGCCGGCAGTATACCAGATGATTGAAGAGACCAGAAAGGCAGGAAAATAATGAGCTACAACAATAACTTAAACACCGGTGCAGACCTGGGCCAGGCATTAGACTGGGAAGGCTATATCGAAAAAGATGATTCTTTTATTTTGCTACCGGAAGGGATTTACACCTTCAAGGTCTTGAGCCTGGAACGGGGTTATTTTAACGGCAGCGAAAAAATGCCCCCCTGCCCCCGGGCTACCGTTCAAATCCAGGTGGTAGATCCTGCAAGCAAAACGCCTGTAGAACTCAATGAAAGCCTTTTGCTCAATACCAAGATGGAGTGGAAGCTATCTCAGTTCTTTTCTTCTATCGGTCAGAAAAAACCGGGTGAACGCATTCAGATGAACTGGTTAATTGTGCCGGGGGCAACCGGTAAGGCTGAAATCCACCAGCGTGAATACACCAATCAGAATGGCGAAAAAAGAACCACAAATGCGGTGAAAAACTTTTTACCGGCTATAGAGCCGACTCAGCAGGGGCCAGTCCAAGGGCAGGCAGCCCCGCCACAAGCTCAGGCCTACCAACAGCCGACCGGTCAAGACCAACAAGCTACAGGACCGGTGCAGCAGCAAATGACCAACTACACCCCGGGCAGTTTTTAAGCGGAGCAAGACTTAAAGGAAAGGAGGATGATTAGCATGGAGTTGCGGCCCTACCAGCAAGAGGCCCATGACGCCATCCTGGATAAGTGGGCAAGCGGTGACCGGCGGGTGCTTCTAGTACTACCGACCGGCACAGGGAAGACCATTGTTTTTTCTAAGGTGGTCGAATCCTGTGTTCGTGCCGGTCGGCGGGTGCTCATATTGGCCCACCGAGGGGAACTACTTAACCAGGCTGCTGACAAGATAAAGGCTTCCACAGGGCTTATGTGCTCTGTGGAAAAGGCTCAAGAAACCAGCCTGGATAGTTTTTACCGGGTTACGGTCGGATCAGTACAAACCCTTATGAGGGAAAGCCGGCTAAAGAAATTTGCACCAAACCACTTTGACACCATCATTATTGACGAGGCCCACCATGCAGTGTCTGACAGCTATCAGAGGATACTTGACTACTTCCCGGAAGCCCAGGTCCTGGGTGTCACAGCGACACCCGACCGGGGTGATATGCGTAACCTGGGCTCAGTATTTGACTCTTTAGCCTATGAATACAGCCTGCCAAAGGCCATTAAGGAGGGCTACCTGGTCCCTATTCAGGCCATGACCATTCCATTGCAGATTGACCTGTCTACAGTGCGCCAACAGGCCGGAGACTTCTCTGCCGGGGACGTGGGGAGCGCCCTGGACCCTTACTTGGAAGGCATTGCAGAGGAAATGGCTAAATATTGCATGGACCGCAAAACGGTGGTATTTCTCCCCCTTATTGCAACCAGTCAAAAATTTTGCAATCTACTGAAAAGCAAAGGCTTTGCTGCTGCTGAAGTGAATGGGGAGAGTGATGACCGGGAGCGGATTTTAACAGCCTTTGACCGGGGTGATTATAACGTCCTCTGCAATTCGATGCTGTTAACAGAGGGCTGGGATTGCCCTAGCGTTGATTGTGTGGTGGTCTTAAGACCAACTAAGGTACGAAGCTTATACAGCCAAATGGTAGGACGGGGGACCCGATTATATCCAGGTAAAGACCATTTGCTCCTCCTGGATTTTTTATGGCACACAGAAAACCACGAGCTGTGCCACCCTGCCCACTTAATAGCTTCTTCTCCGGAAGTGGCTGAAAAGATGACAGAAAATATTGCTGAAGCAGAAGCGCCTGTGGACCTTGAAGCCGCAGAAGAGACAGCTAGCCAGGATGTTGTCGCTGACCGGGAAGCTGCCTTGGCAGAAAAGCTAAAGGAAATGAAAAGGCGCAAGCGCAAGCTAGTAGATCCCATCCAGTTTGAAATGTCTATCCAGGCGGAGGACTTGGCCAACTACGTGCCGTCTTTCGGTTGGGAAGGCAAACCGCCTACGATGAAGCAACTCCAATCCCTGGAGAAGTTCGGGATATTCCCGGACGATGTGGACAGCGCCGGCAAGGCCAGTGTCCTGCTGGACCGGCTACATGCCCGGCGGGAGGCAGGCCTAGCTACACCCAAGCAGATAAGGCTATTGGAAAGTCGAGGCTTTCAGCATGTCGGCACTTGGACGATGGCAGATGCAACTAAGCTTATTGGCCAAATTGCCCAGGCCGGGTGGCGGGTGCCCAGGGACATCAACCCGGCAACCTACCAGCCGCAAGAAGGCTGGGTCAGGCAAGTCGTCAATGGTTAAGGGGTAGGCCATGAGAGAATACAGTACAGACCTATTAGACATACTGCCGCACGTCAATCCATCTTTACTGGATTACCAGGAGTGGGTTAGCGTGGGCATGGCCCTTAACTACGAAGGTTATAGTGCAGATGTATGGGATGAATGGTCTCGTAGAGACCCCTCCCGCTACCACAGTGGAGAGTGTCAAAGAAAATGGAGGACCTTTTACGGTGGAGGAAGCAGTCCGGTAACGGCGGCAACTGTAGTCAAGTTGGCCAAAGATCAGGGCTGGCATCCGACACCGGTAGATGATGGCCCCATTTTAGCCTTAGACTGGGATGCCTATGTCGGGGATAAAGATGACCTGAAAGTAGTAGATACCGCCTGGATTGAGGGTGAGGAGTTACAGGGGCCAAGTGCCTGGCATCCGGCTCAAGAGCTTATCCGGTATCTAGAAGCCCTATTTGATTCTACCGAAACGGTGGGCTATGTGACGGATTCTTGGGAAAAAGACGGTCGCTTTATGCCCACTAAGGGCGTTTGGTCCCGGACTGCCGGTGAATTGATAGAGGCCCTGGCCAGGTGTAATGATGACCTGGGCGCCGTGCTGGGGGATTACAAGCCACAAGTGGGGGCCTGGATTCGCTTTAACCCGCTGGATGGGAAGGGCTGTAAAAATGAAAATGTAACGGACTACCGCTTTGCCTTGGTCGAGTCTGACACGATGGACCTTGAAACACAGAATGCCATTATTAGAAAGCTGGAGCTCCCGGTCGCTTGTTTGGTTTATTCGGGCAAGAAGTCTTTGCACGCAATCGTCAGGATTGAGGCGGAAAATTACACCGAATACCGCAAGCGGGTGAACTATCTATATGACGTGTGCGAAAAAAACGGCCTAAAGATAGACACGCAAAACAGGAACCCCAGCCGGTTAAGTCGGATGCCGGGGGTCATTCGTGGAGACCGGAAGCAGTACTTAATTGACACCAACATCGGCCATAAGTCCTGGAAAGACTGGTACGAGTGGATTGAAAGTGTTAACGACAACTTGCCGGAGCCGGAAAACCTGGCAGACTTTTACCACAACCTGCCTGAATTGGCCCCACCGCTTATTGCCGGGGTCCTCAGACAGGGTCATAAGATGCTGCTGGCCGGGCCATCAAAGGCCGGCAAGTCCTTTGCCCTTATTGAGTTGTGCATCGCCATTGCAGAGGGGATCAAGTGGCTGGAGTGGCAGTGCGCCAAGGGGCGGGTGATGTATGTCAATCTGGAACTAGACAGGGCCTCATGCCTACACCGGTTCCGGGATGTATATGAGGCCATGGGGATAGCGCCAAGCCACTTGGAAGCCATAGATATATGGAACTTACGTGGGAAGTCTGTCCCTATGGACCAGCTGGCCCCTAAGCTAATCAGGCGGGCGCAGAAGAAGGACTATGCAGCGATTATCATTGACCCGATATATAAGATTATCACCGGGGATGAAAACTCCGCTGACCAAATGGCTCACTTTTGCAATCAGTTTGACAAGGTCTGCACAGAGCTGGGCAGTGCCGTCATTTACTGTCACCATCACAGCAAGGGCTACCAGGGGGGCAAGCGGTCAATGGATAGGGCCAGCGGGTCAGGGGTCTTTGCCCGTGACCCGGATGCCCTCCTGGACTTAACTGAGCTGGATGTTGAGGAGGCAACTGTTAAAGCCGTCTTTGGTGATAAGGTCCATGCGACCGCTTGGCGCATCGAGGGGACCCTTAGAGAGTTTGAACGTTTCGCCCCGGTGGACCTCTGGTTCACCTATCCGGTCCACCAAATAGACACGACGGGGGTGCTGAATGAGCTTTCGCCAGAGGGCGGCGGTGGGAGGCCCTCTCACGCCGGCAAGCCCGGGAAGAGTAAAGAGGATAGAAAGAGAGAACGCATAGAGGCCCTGGATACGGCCTATGAGGCCTTGAAATTACAGGATGTTGTCACAATAAAAGACCTGGCCGGCTATATGGGCGTATCAGATAAGACGGTGAAGAGAAGATTAAAAGAAAGCGAAAAGTATTCAATTGAATATGAAAAAGGTGAAGAGGGTTGTGTTAAAAAATTGTAGAATAGAACATATGACCCCTGGACAGACAGGACAAAGTTATTTTTGTCCAGGGTGGACAGTGGACAAAAATAACTTTGTCTAATATTTCCGCTTCTCATTTGAATAAAAAAAGTCTTTTTATTGAACAATTCAACACTCGTTTGAATAGTTGAAATGTGCTGTTATCCGTAATTGTCCAGGGTGGACAAAACGGCTACTACCCAGTAGTAACCGGGGCGGTTTGTCCTCGCGGCCACCGGGGAAAAGAGTCGTGCGTTAGCTTCCGCACGACGACTTTTTCCATCCGGGTGGCAAAGAAATTTTTTGAACAGATAAAAACCAAGTTTAGTAATTTAACGTATGAAAGTAGTGAGGGAAGTGTGTGAAAAAGTATGTAGAGGATGTTTGCAGTTCTTCCTACCGATGCATCCGCCAAGAACGACCCACCAGCAGAAGGAAATCCGCTGCTTAAAAAATAAGCCCATTGTTTATGAATCGCCGAAACTCAAGGCGGCCAGATCTAAGCTGATGGCTCACCTGGGAAAGTATGTGCCGGCAGAAAAATGGAACGGACCTATTCGGCTGCAGGTGAAGTGGTTATTCTCAGGAAAGGGACACGATGATGGGGAGTGGAAGATAACCAGGCCTGATACAGACAACCTGCAGAAGCTGTTGAAGGACTGTATGACGGACCTGGGCTTCTGGGAAGATGATGCTTTGGTTGTCTCTGAGATTGTGGAAAAGTTCTGGTCTAAGCAGCCTGGCATTTTTATCCGGGTGGAACGGCTGGAGTTGGTTGAAGGGGGATTTGCTTTATGAGTTGGACTTGTTTTGTGCATGCTGATAGCCCAAAAATGAGAAAGCTTTTTGAGGCGTTAAAACATGAATATGAAAAGTGTAATTTTTGGCCAATGTATGTTGATGAGCAGGAGTTAATGCATGTTTTACTGGAAGAGCGCAGAGAACTTCAGGAGGCTTATGATGAGTGGAGGGCTACAAAATACGCTTATGAAAGCGACGGCACAGGTACTCCGCTAAAGATAGATAAGGCTACCGATAAACGTAGACGTGAAATGCTTCGTGGCCATACGGCAAAAATTATGCTGGAGGCTATCCAGGTGATTGCTGTATTGGATAAGTGGGAGGAGCGCATATGAAGCCCAAAGGCACCAGGTGGACGCAGGAGGAAGATGTTTATTTGGTCGGCATGCTGGAGCGGGGCGGCCTTACTGTAGATGAGATTGCCGGCGACTTAAAGAGAGAGCCTTCGACGGTGTATTCGAGGGTGGCCACGTTAAAAAAGTTCTGGCGGTATGGCCATTTGCTTGACTTGTGGGATGCAGAAAGTTGAGGCGCCAATGGATGTGAAGATGTATCTTAAGCAGTATCAATTTGCAACAACGGAAGTGGAGGCCTGCTATGAGCAGATCGCCGCTCTGCGTGACGAGGCGACACGGATGAGCGCTGAGCTATCGGATATGCCAAAGGGGGGCAGCGGGCGAGATATTGATGATATTGTGGCGGAGATGGTCGACCTGCGGGCAGAGCTTATTGACCGCATCACACGAGCCAACAAGCTGCGGAAGGAAGTCTGTGATGTCATCTATAGCCTAGAGGACGATAGGCTGATATGGTTGCTACACTTGCGTTACGTTGATGGCTACAAGTGGGAGACCATTGCTCGGCGGATGGGCTACGATTTAAGGTATTTACACAAATTGCATGGAAGGGCACTAAAAGACATTAAAAGACACTATGGACATGTGTTATAGTGTATGTGTGAAAAGTTGGTCAGTTGTCTTACCTCCTTTCCTCCTTTTTAGCGCCCGCAAGGGCGCCTTTTTATTGTTAACCCCTTGATGTTATACGTAATATTATGTATAATGTTTATGAAAGGAGGGCGCCTTATGCCGATGAGCTCTAAGGAGATGATCCGGCTTTTGGAAAAGCATGGCTTCCAAGTAGTCCCAGGTGGGAAGGGAAGTCACCAGAAGTTGCGCCATCCTGACGGGCGGAGCACATTAGTGCCCGTTCACAGCAAGGAGTTGAAGAAGGGGCTTGAAAAAGCCATTCTGAAACAAGCGGGGCTGAAATAGCCCCTCCTTGCTTCCGATTTTAGAGAAAGGGGTTGGGCATATGTTTTTAGTCTATCCGGCTATCTTTTATGCTGCTGAAGAGGGGGGCTATATTGTCGAATTTCCTGACTTGGACGGCATTGTTACCCAAGGAGACAGTGAGGCGCAGGCTTTTGAAATGGCGGAGGATGCCCTAGGCACCTGGCTCTATGAGGCTTATATCGCTGGGGATGGCTATCCTAAGGCTTCAGCGGTAAAGGATGTTAAGCCTGAAGCATTGGAGGGCACTCTGCCTGTGGGTACCTTTGTTACCTTGGTAGGCCTAGATATTGATGCCTATGTGCGAAGCATGGATCATAAAACGGTCCAGCGTACGGTCTCCCTGCCAAGCTACCTCAATGAGATGGCAAAAAGCAGAAACATTAATTGCTCTCAGGTGCTGCAGGAGGCTTTGAAGCAAGAGTTGCAGTGTGTTTAATAAATCTATACTCTTAAGACACCTACTCGGGTGTCTTTTTTGATGCGTAAAAAGGTGGTGGTGCATTCATGAGCAAGTTGACACCCAAGCAAAAGCGGTTTGCTGATGAGTTCATCATCAGCGGAAATAAATATCGAAGCCTGGTTAAGGCCGGATACAGTGAAAACTATGCGAAGTCTGATGGCTGTAGAATCCTAGATAATCCTAGTGTTAAGGCTTATATAGATGATCGCATGGATGATTTTGAAGGAGAGACCATTGCCAGCCAGGAAGAAGTCTTAAGCTATCTTACATCGGTCTTGCGCGGGGAACAGACAGAGCAGGCCATAGTCAACGGGGAGGTTATCGATGTTGCAGTAGGGGCTAAAGACCGCATCAAGGCAGCTGAGTTGCTCGGTAAGCGCTATGGCGCATGGACCGAACGCGTTGACCTTGTCGGTAGCGTGGGGGTGACGATTGTAGATGATATCAATGGTTAAGCTAACCGACCTCATCGCCCCCGCCTTTTATGGCGTCCACCAGGCGGTCAAGGAAGACCTCTACACCCACTACTGGCTCAAGGGCGGCCGGGGCAGTACTAAGTCCTCCTTTGTAGCGGTAGAAATCATCCTGGGCATGATGCAAAATCCGGACGCCAGTGCGGTAGCCATCCGCAAGGTAGGCCTCTACCTCCGGGATAGCGTGTTTGAGCAGCTCTTGTGGGCTATTGAGAAGCTAGGCGTCAGCCACCTATGGCGGGCCAAGGTCAGTCCCATGGAGCTCATATATGAGCCAACCGGCCAGCGGGTCCTTTTCCGCGGCGCCGATAAGCCTAAAAAGCTCAAGTCCACCAAGGTGTCCCATGGTTACATCCGCTACATCTGGTATGAGGAAGTCGATGAATTTCAAGGACAGGAGGAAATAGACGTGATTAACCAGACCCTTTTACGTGGTGGACCAACCTTTACCGTTTTTTACAGTTTTAACCCGCCCAAGTCGGTCCAGAGCTGGACCAACGCCATCACCAGCCGCCCGGATACGCTCATCCACCACTCAACCTATTTGACCGTTCCGGCCGACTGGCTAGGTGACCCCTTCCTGGTGGAGGCAGAGCACCTCATGCAGGCCAAGCCTGACCGCTACCGGCATGAATTTTTAGGTGAGGTGACCGGGACCGGCGGCGAAGTCTTCGCCAACCTATCCCTGGTCGAAATCCCGGATGCATCCATCAAGGGTTTTGACCGCTTGAACCGAGGCATTGACTGGGGCTATGCCACAGACCCCTTTGTCTATACGGTCAACTACTATGACGCTAAACACCGGTCCCTGTACATATTCCATGAGTACTACAAGGTCGGGGCCAAGTTTGACGAGATATACCAGGCCATTGCCTCCGAAAACCAAGACAACCGGCGGATAACCGCCGACAACGAGCCCCGGAGCAATGCAGAGCTCCGGGACCGGGGCCTCCGGGTCAACCGGGCGAAAAAAGGCCCGGACAGCCGGGACCATGGCTTCTTGTGGCTACAAAATTTAGAGCATATTTATATAGACCCCGTCCGCTGCCCCAATACCGCCCGGGAGTTTGCCGAGTACGAGTTTGAAAAAGACGCCAACGGCAACTGGCGGGCGGACTACCCGGACAAGAATGATCACTGCCTAGCTGGAGATACTATAGTGCATACGGATAAAGGCGGCTATAAAATAGCTGATTTGGTAGGGACAGAAGGGCTTGTGTGCTGCGTAAATGAAAATAATAGGCCTCAGTGGGGGCGTTTTTTTGATGTTCGAAAAACAAGGGAATCCGCCCCTATCTTTGAGATTGAACTAGAGGACGGCGGTAAGGTTTGCGCCACAGGTGACCATCCGGTGTTAACTCAGCATGGATGGAAGCTGGTGCGCGACTTAACAGACCAAGATTGCCTTGTGAAAATAAAGGGGCTGCGATATGAAGCAAGTCATGCTTAACGGATATAAGTTTACTAAAGACGCGTCCACAGGTTATTATTTGTCATCCTGCAAGATTGGTGGGGAGCGGAAAAGACTTCACAGGTATGTGTGGGAGCTGGAAAAAGGAAGAATTCCCAAGGGCTACCATATCCATCATATTGACGGTGATAAAAATAATAACCGAATTGACAATTTGCAGTTGTTGAAGGGCGAGGAGCACGCCAGTCTACACGGTGTAGCTAAAACCCAAGAGGAATATCAAGCACAAGTTAAAAGAATGAACCACGCACGTGGATACGCCGGCATATGGCATAGCAGCGACGAAGGCATTGAGTGGCACAAAAAACACTATGAACGAACCAAGGAAAAGCTACATCAAAAAGATGATTTTGTGTGCCTGCAGTGCGGCAAATCATACCGAGCTGAAGCAACAGGGGTGAATAGATTTTGCTCAAGCGCCTGTAAATCAGCTTTTCGCCGCCAGTCGGGCGTAGACGATATTCAGAAGGAGTGTGCTTTTTGTGGGAAACTTTTTAAGGCCAACCGATATCAGCAGCAAGAAACCTGCGGAAGAGCTTGTGCAAATAGACTACGTGCCCGTAAAAAGCGTGACCTTTGTCGGCCGTGATGACGTGTATAATCTCGAGGTTCAAGAACACAATAATTTTGCAGTGAACGGAGGTTATATTGTTCATAACTGCATCGACGCCACTAGGTATAGCCTGGAGCGGCACATCCGCGGGGCTAATTTTAAGCTAAAAGGTAAGAGGTGAGACCCATAGACGTACGTGACTTAACCGGCAAGGCCCTCAAAAGCTACCTGGTCCACAAGCTAAAAGAATGGGAACGGTCCGAGGCTAAAAAAATGGCCTTTGCCGGCGTGGACTACTACAAGGGCCGGCAGAAGATTGACGAGAAGCAGCGCCTGGGCGTCAACGACGAGGGTCGCCTCGTGGCCCTGGCCGGATTGCCTAACACCATCATCAAGGATAACAAGTACGCCCTCCTGGTAGACCAGAAGGTCAACTACATCCTAAGCGAGCAGCCAGCCATCACCTGTGACGATAACGATCAATATGCAACCGCCTTGGCCGATTTTGTCGACCGGCGGTTTTTGCGTACCTGGATAAAAATAGCCAAGGATGCCATGAATTGCGCCATCGGCTGGCTATACCTCTACATCGAGGACGGCCGGCTCCGTTATCGGAAGATAGACGCCCGTTACATCATCCCGATTTGGGAAGATGCCGAGCACGAGAGCCTCCAGGCGCTTATCCGCATCCGGGACGACAAGGACTGGAACGCCGATCGGCAGGGCATGACCTACACCAGGTACGTGGAATTTTACACAGATAATGGCGTCCAGATTTTTAAATACGAAGACGCCGACATGCATTTTATCGACGCCAGGGCCTATATGTATACTGGCGAATTAAAGCCGGCAGACGACGAGGCAGAGGCCCAGGGCTTCACCTGGGGCAAGATACCATTTATTTATTTTAGGTACAATGCCGAAGAGATCAGTCTCCTGTCCCGGGTCAAGACCCTCCAGGACAACATCAATTTAATTTTATCCACCTTTGGGGACCAGATGCAGGAGGACAGCCGGAACACCATCCTGGTCATCCGGGGCTATGACGGCGAGGACCCGAGGGAGGTCCGGGGTGAGATGAACCGGACAGGGGTCCTCCAGCTATCCGAAGACGGCAGCGTTGACCCTTTGAATATCGAAGTCAATGCGGCTAACTTCCAGGTATACCTACAGCTCCTAAAGGAAAAGCTCATCGAAAACGGCCGGGGCCTGGACATGCGCCAGGAGCGGTCCGGCAACGCGCCTAATGAGATGAACATCAAGAGCATGTACGCTGATATCGAGCTGGATGCTGCGGGCATGGAGCTAGAGTGGCAGGCCTCCTTTGAGCATTTGCAGTACTTCTTTAAGCTAGCCACCTACGGCAATAGCCAGCCGGACCTCCTAGCTGACATTTCATTTAAGCGGAACATGATGGTCAATGAAGAGTCGGCCATCCGGATGATTACTGCCTCCAGCGGCCTCCTAAGCCGACGGACTCAGCTGGAGCATCATCCGCTAGTGGATGACGTCGACCAAGAGGAGGAGCGGCTGGACAAGGAGCAGGCCCAAGAGGTCGCCGACTACCTGTCCGCCTTCCCCCTGGCCCCAAAGGCGGTGAACTCGACAGATGACCCAAGCCTACTGGCGCCGACGCGCCGAGCAGCTGGAGCAAGCCCGGAACAAGGAGAATAAGGGCCTAGTCCAGGCCATAGCCAAGACCTACGACCAGGCCCTCCGGCAGATAGACACGGAGATGTACAGCCACCTGTCCAAGATGGCCGACAAAAACCATTTGTCTCCGCAAAAGGCCGCCGAGGCCCTAAACCGGGGCGAGCTAGCCGGTTACCGGATGGACCTGGAAACCTTTGCCCGGCGAGCCAGACAGGCAGGCGCCCTAACCAGCCAGATGGAGCGGGAGCTGGATAACGCCTCCCGCCGAGTCCGGATATCCAGGCTCCAGGCCGCCAAGGATACCCTCCGGCGAGAAATGCAGTTATTTTACAGCAGCTATGACAAAGACCTAGCCGACCACCTAAAAAAGCAATACAGCGACACCTACCAGGCCACCCTAACCGGCCTAAAGGATACCGCCTTTATCACCATGCCCTATATAGACATGACCGTCTCCCGGCTGGACGCCGTCATCCGGAAGCCCTGGGCAGTAGACGGCCTCACCTTCTCCCAACGCCTGTGGAAAGACCAGGCCACCCTGGTCAACACCCTCCACCAGACCCTCAGCCGGCAAGTGGCCCTAAGCCTACCACCGGACGAGACCGTCAAGGCCCTGGTTACCGCTTTCCCGGAAAAGACCATGAGGAGCGCCATAGGCCGCCTGGTCATGACCGAGTCCAACGCCATCGCCACCGCCGGCACCCAAGAAGCCTACAAGGCCACCGGCGTCAAGCAATACGAAATCGTCGCCACCTTGGACAGCAAGACCTCAACCATCTGCCAGGAAATGGACGGTAAGCGCTTCCCCACCAGCAAGATGGAAATAGGCGCCACCGCCCCACCCTTCCACCCCTGGTGCCGGACCACCACAGCCCCCTATGACCCCGACTTTGACGACCTCCTACCCGACGGCCCCAGAGCCGCCAGGGACGCAGACGGCAAGACCTACCTGACTAAGGCCAGGACCTATAAGGAGTGGGTGGCAGAGGGGCAGGAAGAAAAAACATCCGCAGCTATGGACCCTATGAAGGCGAAAAAGGCTACAATATCCTTTATTGAAAATGGGGCAACCGTATCTGTGAGTGCTAAGTTTGTACGAAAGACTAAGGAAAAACACAATATCTGGGTACAAGACAAGCTGCATGATGGCAGTAAATTAGCCCATCAAGTGGACAAAGAGTTGAGGTATATCGAACAAAAATACAACTTAAAAGATTTACCTCCGCTCATGGTCACTGATAATAATTTTTTAAGAGGGAAGATAGGGGGATACCATAAAGCCGATAAGGCTATATACCTGCCTAAAAACCTAATTAGAAATTTTGATCCAGAGTCAGTAAAACACACAACGGCAAAAAGCTTAAATGATGTCATCCTACACGAAATAGGGCATTATTATCACT